>NZ_LSJA01000276.1 GCF_001556515.1 Caulobacter sp. CCH9-E1
CCCGCCCGCCCCTCCCAGTCCACGCTCGGAGCAGTACGCATGTTTGGTGGCGATCGCCTTTCGCGCCTGGGTCACTTCAGCCCGCAGTTCCCCGACGCCGAAGCCCTGCACAAGGGTCTGGCGCACTGGAACCACGCGCGCCTCGCGCCGACCGCGCCCGTCGATGACTGGCGTGAGGAGCTCGACCGTGAGCGCCTGATGAAACGCCTGGAGGGCGAATTCATCGAAGCTTTCCGCGCCCATGTCGCCTCGCTGGTCGCCAAGGTCCCGGAGGATCCGGAGGGCTTCGTCGCCTGGTTCGAGGCGCTGAAGGACCACGGCCCCGGCCAATGGGACCCGCTGTTCGACTGGCTCGAGGGCGAGGCGTCGCTGGAGGACATCAAGTGGTTCCTGACCCAGGAGGCCGCCGGCGAAGCGGGTTTCGACGATCTCGTCGCCATGACCCAGGTCAAGATCCCCGACCGCGCCAAGCTGGAGCTGGCCCGCAACTACTGGGACGAGATGGGCCGCGGCAACGCCCGCGGCATGCACGGCCCGATGCTGGAGCGCACCACCGCCACGCTGGGCCTGACGCCGACCATCGACACCACCCTGTGGCAGTCCCTGTGCCTGGCCAACACCATGACCGCCCTGGCCACGACGCGCCGCTATGTCTGGCACTCGATCGGCGCGCTCGGCGTCGTCGAGCTGACGGCGCCCACTCGGGTGTCGTGCGTGGACGCCGGCCTCAAGCGCGTCGGCGTCTCGCCGGAGGCTCGCAAGTACTTCGCCCTGCACGCCCAGATCGACATCGAGCACTCCAAGGCCTGGAACGCCGAGGCTCTGATCCCGCTGGTGGCCGAGGACCCGTCGCGCGCCCGCTTCATCGCTGAAGGGGCGGTCATGCGCCTGATCTGCGGCGAGCAGTGCTTCGACACTTACCGCGCGCACCTGTGGGCCCACACCCATCCGCTCGTCTACGCCGCCGAGTGAGGACGCGTCATGGGTGAGGACAAGCTGCTCCGGTTTGCGATCGCTCCGACAATCGGCGGTGCGTGGCTCTGGCGAACGATCGAGCGCGACGGACGCATCCGGGGCCAGGGCGTCGCGCCCAGCAGGAAACTGGCGGCCGCCTTGGTCGTCCAAGACATCATCGCGGCGCGACTGGCCCAGCCGGAGCACCTCGCCGCCCCTCTTCCCGCAAAGGCGGCATGATGCGCGTCACAGAGACCGCTGTTTACAAGGGTCCCCACCTCTACGCCTCGCGGCCGATGGTCCGCATCCAGCTGGACCTGGAGCAGTTGGAGCACTGGCCGACCAATCGGATCAACGGCTTTACCGACCGACTGCTGGCCGCCCTGCCCGGCCTCGAGGATCACGGCTGCTCCTACCAGACCCACGGCGGCCTGGTCCTGCGGATGCGGGAGGGTACTTGGCTGGGCCACGTGATCGAGCATGTCGCCCTGGAGCTACAAAAGCTGGCCGGGACGCCGGTGACGCGGGGCAAGACACGGTCCGTCAAAGGACGGCCGGGCGTCTACAACATCCTCTACGCCTACGACGGCGCAGGGCTTGGCCGCGCCGCCGGCCGCGCGGCGGTCGAGTTGGTTCATAGCCTGCTGCCGCGCGAGCTGCAGGGCGTTGAGGGCCTGGAGCGCATCGCCGAGCCGCTGCTCGATCTCGCGCCGCCGCTATTCGACCTGCCCCGCACCCTGGAGCGCTTGGGCGCCATCGCTCGCCGCGAGGCTCTCGGTCCGACCACCCGCTCCCTCGTTCAGGAGGCGCGTCGCCGCGGCATTCCCGTCCAGCGGCTGGACGAGCACAGCCTGATCCAGCTAGGCTGGGGGGCGCGGCGCAAGCTGATCCGCGCCAGCATCACCGGCCAGACCAGCCACATCGCCGTCGAGACCGCCGGCGACAAGGCCCTAACCAAGGCGCTGCTGTCGGAGGTGGGCCTGCCGGTCCCGCGCGGCGCGGTCGTACGGACGGTGGAGGACGCGCTCACGCACGCAAGCCGGATCAACGGCCCCCTGGTGCTAAAGCCGCTCGACGGCAACCACGGCCGGGGCGTCAGCCTCGACCTGCGCACGCGCGAACAGGTCCGCTGGGGTTTCGAACAGGCCATCCAGCACGGCCGACGCGTGATCGTCGAAGAGCAGTTCGTCGGCCGCGACTACCGAATCCTGGTGGTCGGCGGTCAGGTCGCGGCCGTGGCCGAGAGGGTGCCGGCCCGCGTCGTCGGCAACGGCGAGAGCACCGTCCGAGAGCTGATCGACGCCGTGAACCGCGATCCGCGTCGCGGGATCGGCCACGAGAAGGTCATGACCCGCATCGCCATCGACGACCAGACGCGCGACATGCTGGCCCGCGCGGGTCTGACCCTGGAAGATGTCCCGCTTCCCGGCGCGGTCGTCGTCCTGCGGGCCACGGCCAACCTCTCGACCGGCGGCTCGGCGATCGACCGCACGGACGTGATCCATCCCGACAACGCCAGCATCGCCCGACGCGCGGCCTTGACGGTAGGCCTGGACGTCGCCGGCATCGACTTCATCGCGCCGGACATCACCCGCTCGGTTCGCGAGACCGGCGGCGGCGTCGTCGAAGTCAACGCCGCGCCCGGCTTCCGCATGCACCTGGAGCCCTCGGAAGGCGCGTCGCGCGACGTCGCCAGGGCCGTCGTCGCCGACCTGTTTCCGCCCGGGACCCGCAGCCGCATCCCGATCGTCGCCGTCACCGGCACCAACGGCAAGACCACCGTGGTCCGGATGGTGGCCCGCATCGCGCGCGAGATGGGCAAGACCGTCGGCCTGACCAACACCAGCGGCGTCTATATCAACGACGAGCAGATCCTGGCCGCCGACGCCAGCGGCCCCAAGAGCGCCCGCATGGTGCTGCGCGACCCGACGGTCGATGTCGCCGTGCTGGAAACCGCCCGCGGCGGCATGCTGCGCGAAGGTCTCGCCTTCGACCGCTGCGACATTGGCGTCGTGCTGAACGTCACCGCCGATCACCTCGGGCTGAAAGGCGTCGACACGCTGGAGGACCTGGCGGCCGTGAAATCGATCGTCGCCGAGTCCGTCTCACGGCGCGGCGTCGCGGTGCTGAACGGCGACGATCCCCTGACCCTGCGCATGGCCCGCCACGCCGGCGGCCGCGTCGCCTATTTCACCCTGAACGGCGGGCCCGAGATGAGCCCCTTCCTTCAGAAGCACGTGGCGCAGGGCGGCCTGCTGGCCGCGCGGGAGCCGTCGATCCATGACGGCGAGCTGGCGCTCTACGATGGGGGCCAGCGCTGGTCGGTGGTCGAGGCGGACGAGATCCCCGCGACCCTGCGCGGCCTCGCCGGCTTCAACATCGCCAACGCCCTGGCGGCGATCGCGGCGGGGCACGGCCTGGGGGCGAGCCCGGAGGTCATGGCGCGGGCCCTGCGGGCCTTCACCTCGTCGCACGCCGAGAACCCCGGACGCTTCAATGTGCATGACGCGCACGGCTTCCGCGTCATCGTCGACTACGCCCACAATCCCGGCGCCATGCGAGCGATCGGCGAACTGATCGGCCGCCTGCGCTCGGACGTCGGCCGCGTGATCGGCGTGGTCAGCATTCCGGGCGACCGCCGCGACGAGGACATCCTGGAGATGGGCGCTTTGTCGGCCGAGATGTTCGACGAGCTCATCTTCCGCGAACGCCCCGATGGTCGCGGCCGCCCGGCCGGTTCGGTCGTGTCGCTGCTGACCGACGGCGCCCTCGGCGCCGGCTTCCCAAGCGATCGGGTGCACCGGATCCTAAGCGAAGCCCGCGCCGTGGAGACGGGACTGCGCATGGCCCGGCCCGGCGATCTGGTCATGGTCTTCCCGACCTCGGTGGACGCCGTCTGGAAGCAGGTGGTGGACTTCAAGCCCGCCGCCCCCGCGTCGGTCGAACCGGGAAAGGACGCCTATGTCTGAGGGTCGCTGGGCGATCATCGTCCACGGCGGGGCGAAGGACATTCCTCCCGAGCGCTGGCAGATCCACCGAGACGGCTGCCTCGTCGCCCTCGCGGCCGGCCAAGCGATCCTGGAGGCCGGCGGCTCGGCGCTGGACGCCGTCGAGGCGTCCGTGCGCGCGCTGGAGGACGATCCGACCTTCAACGCGGGCTACGGCTCGGTCCTGAACGCCAAGGGCGAGGTCGAGTGCGACGCGGCGATCATGGACGGGCGCACCCTGGACGTCGGCGGGGTGGCGGCCGTCAAGACGCTGCGCCATCCGATCTCGGTGGCCACGGCCATGCTGCCGGAGCGCCCAGTCCTGCTGGTCGGAGACGGCGCGGAGTGCTTTGCCCGCGAGATCGACGCCGAGCTCTGCGATCCGCGCGACCTGATCGTCGATCATCCGGAAGCCGACGATCCCGGCTGCGACACCGTCGGCTGCGTGGCGCTCGATATCCACGGCGACATCGTCGCCGGCGCCTCGACCGGCGGCTTGAAGGGCGCGCGGGCCGGACGGGTCGGTGACTCCCCTCTGCCCGGCTGCGGCCTCTACGCCGATAACGCCACCGGCGGCGTCTCGTTGTCCGGCGAGGGCGAAAGTCTCATTCGGGTAACGTTGGCCTCGCGCCTGATGCGGGCGCTCGAGAGCCTGCCGCCAGGCCCCGCGATCGAGACGGCCCTTGCCGCCCTCGCCCGCGTCGGCGGCGAGGCCGGACTGATCGTCATCGACGCCGAAGGGCGCATCGACTGGGGCCACAACAGCGCCCAGTTCGCCGTCGCCCACGCTAGCTCGAACCGCCCGCCGCAGGCTTTCGTCAGCCGCGCCGAAGACACCGCCAAGGACGCCGAATGACCCTCGCCCACGCCAATGCCGAAGGCCCGCTGATCATCATCGGCGGCCACGAGAACAAGGATGGCGACAAGGTGATCCTGAAGGCGGTGGCCGAACGTCTCAAGGGCGGCCGCCTGGTCATCGCCACGGTGGCGTCGCACAATCCGGAAGGCTATTTCGAGACCTATCAGAAGGCGTTCGAGCCGCTGGGGATCAAGGAGCTGGTCGAGCTCTATGTCGAGGATCGCGCCGAGGCGCACGATCCGGAGAAGCTGGGCCTGCTGGACGATGCGGCGGGCGTATTCTTCTCGGGCGGCGACCAGCTGCGGATCAGCAGCCAGATCGGCGACACCCCCATCGAGGCCCGCATCCGCGAGATCTGGCGCGCGGGGGGCGTGCTGGCCGGCACCTCGGCGGGCGCCTCGGTGATGAGCGACACCATGATGGTGCGCGGCGCCAGCAGCGAGAGCCACCGGATCGGCGACCTGCAGATGGCGCCGGGGCTTGGCCTGGTCCGCGACGCGATCATCGACCAGCACTTCGCCGAGCGCGGCCGCATCGGCCGGCTGCTGGGCGCCGTCGCCCAGAGCCCGCGCGTGCTGGGCCTGGGCATAGACGAAGACACCGCCATCATCCTGGAGGGCGACGACTTCGACGTGATCGGCAGCGGCGCGGTCTATGTGGTGGACGCCGAGGGCGTCAGCGCCTCGAATATCGCCGAGGCGCGGGCCGAGCGGGCCTTGTCGATCTTCGACGTCCGCATGCACATCCTGGCGCACGGCGACGGCTTCAACCTCAGGAACCGGCGGCCGCACGGCCACCCGACGCGGCCGGGGCAAACATAGCGGCGCCTTCTCAAACCGCGTCGCTCTGCAGGCGCAGGTAGGTCGGATCGAACAGGGCGAAGTCGGCCAGCCGGTCCCATTCGGGAATGGTCACTTGGACGCCCTTCCACTCGATCAGCCCTTCGCGGCGCAGCTCCATCAGAACCCGGTTCACATGGATGGGCGTCAGGCCCAGCACATCGCCGAGATCGGTCTGGGTCATCGGAATCTTCACCTGTCCATCGCTGGCCAACCCCGCGGCCTCCAGACGCCGGTAGAGCTCGCAGACCAGGTGCGCCAGCCGGCTGACGGCGTCCTGCCGCCCCATGGTCACCAGCCATTGCCGATGGATCGCGCCGTCGATGACCGTCTCCAGCCAGAGCAGGCGGCCCAGGTGCGGATGCTGCTCGGTCAGCCGGCGCAGGTCCGCGTGCTGGGCGTAGGCCACGACGCAGTCCGCCAGAGCCACGACGCCGTGGTCCATCTGCCGCATCAGCATGCTGTGCAGGTCGACGAAGTCGCCGGCGACGTTGATCTCGGTCAGCTGCCGCCCGCCCGCCGCCGTCAGGTTGAAGCGCGCGCAGAAGCCGCTGACGACAAAGGTGCTGTAGCTGGGCCGGTCGCCCGGCGCGATCAGCACGCCGCCCGCCTTGATCGCGCGCTCGGGGCCCAGAAGGCCGCTGAGCACGTCCCGCTCGACGGGGGACAGCGCGTCGCGCCGCGCCAGCTTGGCCGCCAGGAGAGCGATGTTTTGCGAAGAGGACATGGCGGACGCTGCAGCTCCTTCAGAGTTCGATCGGAGCCCGCGACCGATCAAAAGATGGCCGCGGCTAACCTAGGTTAGGGTGGGACTTCGCGGACGCGCCTAAGGCGGAGCGCTCTCGCGGAGATTTTGTATTGCCGAGTTCCACCGCTCCCCGCCTCAACGAACGAAGCCGCCATTTCGTTGTCGCCGCTCCCGCGCCGCGCGCCGGAGCGTCGGCGTGAACCGGCTGCTGATCGCCAGCCTCGACCGGTTCGGCCCGCTGCGCGACGGCGTCCGGGACGATCTGATGACGTGCTCGCAGGAGGCCCGATTTTTCGAACCCGGCCAGGTCATCGTCCCCGCGGGGGCTCGCTCGCGTCTGAGCCTTCTGGCGCGGGGTCTCGCCGTAAAGCAGCAGGTGCTGCCCGACGGCGGTCGACAGATCTTCGGCGTGGCCACGCCGGGGGACCTGATCGACCTTGGCGGTCTTTACGTGGGTCTCGACCATGAAGTCCGCGCCTTGGGCGCCTGTGAGGCGCGGATGACCACCGCGCACGAACTGCGCACGATGTTGCGCGCTCACACCAACCTCCTGGCGGCCTTGTGCCGCGCGGTGCTGACCGAGGCCCAGCAGCAGCGCAACTGGATGGTTGGCCTTGGCCGCCGGACCGCGCTGGCGCGGGCGGCCAATCTGTTCTGCGAGGTCTATTGGCGGCAGACGGCGCTGCGCTTGGCCGGCGACGGCAAGTGCGACTTCCCCGCCGTCCAGGCCGATATAGCCGACGCCCTGGGCCTGTCGGTCGTGCACGTGCATCGCGTGCTCCGCACCCTGCGCGACGACGGCTTGGCGACCCTGCGCAACGGGGTGCTCAAGATCAGCGACTGGGACGCGCTGGCCCGACTTGGCGGCTTTGACCCCGAACGACTGCGTCCACAGCAGGACCCCTCGGACATCGCCTCCAGACCCGCCGGGGCCTGATCCGCGCCCTCGATCAATTGATCGGAAACAAGGTCACAGGAAAGCGCCCTCCGCCCCTGAAAAACGCCCTCGACGCGCATTGCCCACGCGCGCTTGGAACCCGGGCCCGAACGGGTCCTTGATCTGGCGTGTGATGGTCGCCCGGCGACAGTGTGCGTGGTGCGCGGATGAAGACCTACCACTTCGACATCGAGAGCGGCGCGGTCGAGACACGCGAGGTCCTTATCGCGGCCGACGATGCGGCGGCCGTTCGCCAAGCGGTCCTGCTGCTTTCCGAAATTCTGCGCGACCATGCGCTGGTGGCCAAAGGCGACATCGAGGTGCGTATCCGCGTTCGTGACAGGGTTGGCCGACCGATCTGGGCCGGCGCCTCGTCCGTCCACGCCTTGGCCCCGCCGCCGCCGTAGCGGCGACACCTCGAAAAACTTCACCGGAGACACACGTCCGCTCGCCAGGCTCGACCGTAGCTAGGAGCAAGCGCGCGTTTTGCGTCGAACTCCAGGAGACCGTCGATGAGGCCCTTGCACGGAGAGTTTCCGGCGAATCCTGAAGGCGTTCCCCTGCGGATCGCCGTGATCGGCGCCGGGATTTCGGGTCTCTCCAACGCCTGGCTCCTCAGCCAACGCCACGACGTCACCCTGTTCGAGTCCGCCGATCGCCTGGGGGGCCACGCCCACACGGTCGAGGTTTCGACCGCCAAGGGGCCCGTCCCGGTGGACATGGGCTTCATCGTCTACAACGAGTTCAACTATCCGAACCTGACGGCGCTGTTCCGCCATCTGGGCGCGCCCACCAAGCATGCGGACATGTCGCTGGCCATCTCGCTGGACGACGGCGACCTGGAGTATGGCAGCAAGAGCCTAGCCTCGCTGTTCGCCCAGCCCAGCGCGCTGCTGCGGCCGCGCTTCTGGTCGATGCTGCGCGACCTGAACCGGTTCTACCGCACCGCGCCCGGACACCTGGCGACGCTCGACCCGGTCGTGTCGCTGAGCCAGTACCTGCGCGACAACGGCTATGGCGCGGCGCTGAGCCAGGATCACCTGCTGCCGATGGCGGCGGCGATCTGGTCGGCGACGATCGAAGGCGCCGGCGAGCACCCCGCCGCGGCCTTCATCCGCTTCTTCGAGAACCACGACCTGCTGCGGTTCGTCGGCCGGCGCACCTGGCGCACGGTGGACGGCGGCAGCCGCGCCTATGTCGACGCCCTGGGCGCGGCCTTCAAAGGAAAGGTTCGCCTGTCGGCGCGGATCAAGGCCGTGACGCGCTCCGACAATGGCGTGAAGATCGTCGAGGCCGATGGCGGCGAGAGCACCTTCGACCACGTGGTCTTCGCCACCCACGCGCCCACCACCCTCTCGCTGCTGGCCGACGCCGACGCGCGCGAGCAGGCGGTGCTGGGCGCCTTCCGCTATACGACCAACGAAGTCGTGCTGCACCAGGACAAGCGCCTGATGCCGCGCCGGCGTCTGGCCTGGGCCAGCTGGAACCATCTGGGCCGCCGCGACGATCCCGCCAGCGGCTGCGTCAGCTACTGGATGAACCACCTGCAAAGCCTGAAGGGCGCGCCGCCGCTGTTCGTGACGCTGAACCCGCATATCGCGCCGCGCGAGGCGTTGGTCCACCAGGTCCGCAGCTTCGAACATCC
Source organism: Caulobacter sp. CCH9-E1 (assembly GCF_001556515.1). GTDB lineage: Bacteria > Pseudomonadota > Alphaproteobacteria > Caulobacterales > Caulobacteraceae > Caulobacter. The sequence goes on from NZ_LSJA01000276.1 coordinate 8,970, forward strand.
GCACTTCGACGCCGGCGCCCTGAGGGCGCAGAACGACCTATGGAGCCTGCAGGGCGTGCGTCGCACCTGGTTCTGCGGCGCCTATTTCGGCGCGGGCTTCCACGAGGACGGCCTGCAGTCGGGCCTCGCCGTGGCCGAGCAGCTGGGCGGCGTCCGTCGCCCCTGGACCGTGGCCGACGAGAACGGCCGTATCCCGCTGCGCGCCCCGCAACGGCTGGAACAGGCCGCCTGATCATGAGCGCCTCGGCGATCTACGAGGGAGTCGTGACGCACCGGCGGTTCTCGCCCGCCTCGCATCGCCTGCGCTACCGCATCTTCATGCTGCTGCTGGATCTGGACGAGCTGACCTCGCTGGCCTCCAGGCTGCGGGTGCTGAAGTTTGGTCCGTTCGGGCTGATGTCGTTCCGCGCCGCCGATCACGGCGACCGCTCGGGCGGCGACCTGAAAGCCTACGCCCGCGCGCGCCTGGCCGAAGCGGGCATCGAAGCCGACGGGCCCGTGCGCCTGCTCTGCATGCCGCGCATCCTGGGCTACGGGTTCAATCCGCTCAGCCTGTACTTCTGCCACCGGGCCGACGGCGAGTTGGCCGCGATCCTCTACGAGGTGCGCAACACCTTCGGCCAGCGCCACAGCTATCTGGCCGCCGCGCCCGAGCCCGGCGTCGCGCCGGTGCGGCAGAGCGCGCCCAAGCGGTTCTTCGTCTCGCCGTTCATGGACATGGACCTGACCTACGACTTCGACATCCTCCCGCCGGGCGAGGCCGTCGTGGTCAATGTCTCGGCCCGTCGCGGCGACGACGCCATCCTGACCGCGCGGTTCGGCGGAGAGCGCCGCGCCCTCACCGACGCCAATCTGCTGAAGGCGTGGCTGAAGCATCCGCTGCTCAGCTTCAAGGTCATCCTGGGCATCCATTGGGAGGCCCTGAAGATTGTCGCGCGCGGCATCTGGCTGCGTCCCCGCCCGCCGCTGCCGCCTGAGCCCGTGACCCTCGGCGCCGCGCCCCAAAGCTAGAGTCATCCAAAAAGAGCCATTCGGCGTATCATGGACATGCATGCGACTCAGGCCGCCCAATCCAGCTCTCGACATCGCGCCGTGACGACCACGTCGCGCGACTTCGACGACTGCGTGCTGCGGATCGCGGCCGATCGCGACCGCGAGGCCTTCGCGACGCTGTTCGACCACTACGCGCCGCGCGTGAAGGCGCTGCTGATGCGCAGCGGATCACCCGCCGCCGCCGCGGAGGAACTGGCGCAGGAGACCCTGCTCAGCGTCTGGCGCAAGGCGCATTTGTTCAACCCGGAACGCGCCTCGTCGGCCGCCTGGATCTTCACCATCGCGCGCAACCTGCGCATCGACAGCCTGCGGCGCGGCGACGCCAGCGTCTACGCCGCCGACCTCGCCCTGGCCGCCGAAGAGCCTGAGCAACCCGACGCAATCCTCAGCGGCGCCCAGGACGCCGAACTGGTCAGGGCCGCCATGCGGACCCTGAACCCAGACCAAGCCCGAGCAATCGAGATGGCCTTCTTCCAAGAGCAAACCCACACCCAGATCTCCCAGGCCCTGGGCGTCCCCCTCGGAACCGTCAAGGCGCGCATCCGCTTCGGCATGATGAAACTGCGCGCATTCATCGAGCGCGACGGCGGAGGCGCCGCATGAGCTTGCGTCGCCAACCCAGCGAGGAACGCCTGCTGGCCTACGCCGCCGGCACCCTCAGCGCGCCCGAGGCCGTGGTCGTCGCCACGCACCTGGCGCTGAAGCCGCAGACCCGTCCGTGGGCGGACCTTGGCCGCGCCGTCGGCGGCGCCCTTCTCGAAGAGGCCGAGCCAGTCTCACTCGACGCCGGCGCGCGCGACGCGGCCTTGGCGCGCCTCGACGAGCCGACGCCGGCGGAGGAGACCGTCCTTCCGAAGTCGGCGGATCCCTCCCTGCCCGAGCCGCTTCGCGGCCTGCCGCTGGGTCCGTGGCGTTGGGCGGGTCCAGGCGTGCATGTGCGCAACGTCATCGGCCCCCGTGACGGCGACTGCCGCGTGATCCTTCTGCGGATCGCGCCGGGCCAATGCGCGCCGCGCCACACGCACGGCGGCGTCGAGCTGACCTGCGTGATCAGCGGCGCCTACGCCACCGAGGACGGCGTCTTCGCCGAAGGCGACCTGGAAGAGGCCGATCCGAACGTGACGCACCAGCCGCGCGTGGTCTCGCCCGAGCCCTGCCTGTGCGTCGCGGCGCTGGACGGCCAGATCGTGCTGCCTGGTCGCCTGGGTCGCTTGCTGGCGCCGTTCGTGAAGCTCTAGGACACGCCGCTTTCAGCGGGGCGACGTCTCGATCACCCGCACGCCCTCGGCCTCGCACTTCGCCGCCAGCTCCGGGCTGTCCAGCCGGTCGGTGACAAAGACGTGGACGTCGCCGATGTGGCCGATCCGCACCGGCGCGGGGCGTCCCAGCTTCTGGCTGTCGGCGACCAGGATCACGCGGCGCGAGCTGTGGATGATGGTCTGCGAGACCTGGACCTCGTTGATGTCGAAGTCGAGCAGCGAGCCGTCCTCGTCCATGGCCGAGGCGCCGATGATCGCAAAATCGACCTTGAAGTTGCGGATGAAGTCCACGGCGAAGGCCCCGACCGAGGCGCGGTCGGCGCTGCGCACACGTCCGCCGACCACGATGACCTCGACGCCGGGCGAGCCGGCCAGGATGTCGACGACGTTCAGGTTGTTGGTGATCACCAGCAGACCCGTGCGCCCCTGAAGCGCCTTGGCCACCTCCTCGGTGGTGGTGCCGATATTGATGAACAGCGAGGCCTTTTCGGGGATCAGGGCGGCGGCCGCCGCGCCGATCGCCTCCTTGGCCTCGCGCGCCAGCACCCGCCGCGCCTCGTACTCGAGGTTATCGACCCCGCCCGCCCCGATCACGGCGCCGCCGTGCACGCGATTGAGCAAGCCCTGGTCACAGAGGTCGTTCAGGTCCTTGCGGATGGTCTGGCGCGAGACCTGGAGTTGGTCGGACAGGGCCTCGACCGTCACCCGCCCGCTTTTCCGGGCGAGGGCGAGAATCGCCTCGTGCCGCTCCTCGATAGCCATCAGCGCACCTCCAACCCCCGCTTAGCGCGTTGGCCTCGTCCTTGACCAGCACGCCTTACGGATCGGTTTCGGATCCACGCGCGTTTTTTCGCCGTGGGTTTCGTTTTTGATTTCGTATTTGCGATTTTTAGGGGAATACGCTAGCGATGCGCAACGCGGAAGGAGCGTCAGGCATGGAGTTCGACCTTCTGGTGGTCGGCGGGGGCGTCAACGGCGCGGGCATAGCCCGGGACGCGGCGGGACGCGGACTATCGGTGCTGCTGGTCGAACAGAACGATCTGGCCAGCGCGACCTCGTCAGCCAGCACCAAGCTGGTGCACGGCGGGCTGCGCTATCTCGAATATTACGAGTTCAAGCTGGTTCGCGAGGCGCTCGAGGAGCGCGAGACGCTGCTGGCCATGGCGCCGCACATCATCTGGCCCCTGCGCTTCGTGCTGCCGCACGCCCACGCCACCCGCCCCGCCTGGCTCGTCCGGCTCGGCCTGTTCCTCTACGATCACCTGGGCGGCCGCAAGCGGCTGCCAGGCTCGCGCGGCCTGAACCTGAAGGGCGCGCCGGAGGGCGCCGCGCTGAAGCCCGACTACGTCAAGGCCTTCGTCTATTCCGACTGCTGGGTCGACGACGCCCGACTGGTGACCCTGAACGCTCTGGACGCCCACGAGCGCGGCGCGACGGTCGAAACCCGCACCAAGCTGGTCTCAGCTCGTCGCGTCGGCGCGATGTGGGAGGCGCGGTTGAAGCCCGTCGACGGTCCCGAGCGCACGGTCCGCGCCCGCGCGATCGTCAACGCCGCCGGCCCGTGGGTTTCGGAGGTCCTGACCGGCGCCTTGAACGTGAAGACCGGCAGCGGCGCGCGCCTGATCAAGGGCAGCCACATCGTCGTGCCGCGCCTGTTCGAGGGCGACCAGGCCTACATGCTGCAGAACCCGGACCGCCGGATCGTGTTCGCCATCCCCTACGAGGACCGGTTCACGCTGATCGGCACGACGGATGTCGCGTGGGACGCGCCGCCAGGGCCGGCCAAGATCTCAACCGAGGAAGTCGATTATCTCTGCGAGAGCATCAACCGCTACTTCTCCCGCCCGATCGCGCCCGGCGACGTGGTCTGGAGCTATGCGGGCGTGCGCCCCCTGTTCGACGACCATGCCGACAGCGCCTCGGCGGTGACCCGCGACTATGTCCTGGAGGTCGATGCGCCGAACGGCGAGGCGCCGGTGCTGTCGGTGTTCGGCGGCAAGATCACCACCTATCGCCACCTGGCGGATCAGGCGATGAGCCGCCTGGCGTCGTTTTTCCCAAAGGCGGGTCCGTCCTGGACGCAAGGCGCCGTCCTACCGGGGGGCGACCTGCCCGATCTCGACCGCGCCGCCCTGGCCCGGGCGCTCCGCGTCGAGTTCCCGTTTCTTTCGGAAGACCTGGCCGCACGCTGGGCGCGATCCTACGGGACGCGGGCCCGTGCGATCGTCGCCGACGCCAGGAGCCTCACCGACCTGGGCGAGGCCTTCGGCGCGGGACTTTATGCCGCAGAGATCGACTATCTGGTCTCGGTAGAGTGGGCCCGTACCGCCGAGGACATCCTCTATCGACGCACCAAGCTGGGCCTGCACCTGCCGCCCGACGGCGCCGCGCGCGCGGAGGCCTACCTCCAGCGCAAGCGTCGCCCCCGAGAACTGTTTGACCACTTCTCAAAATTGGCTTGACCAAACGCATATAACGGTTTATGCCAGTCTACAACAAAATAAAATCAACGACTTAGGGAGGGTGTCATGCGTAAGCTGATCCTGCTTGCGAGCGCGGCGTCGTGCGTCCTGGCCATGCCGGGCCTGGCGATGGCGCAAGACAAGAACGAAACCACGGGCCTGGAAGAAATCGTCGTCACGGCGACCAAGCGTTCGGCCAATCTGCAGAGCGTCCCGGTGGCGGTCACCGCCCTGACGGGCGAGACGATCCAGAACCAGCGCATCAACGAGTTCGCCGACCTGACCCGCGCGGCCGCCTCGCTGACCTTGAGCCAGAGCACCGCCTCGCCGAACAACGCCATCATCCTGCGCGGCATCGGCACCTACGCCTTCTCGATCGGCGTCGAGCCCTCGGTGGCCGTCATCATCGACGACGTGCCGGTCGTCCAGCAGGCCCAGGCCTTCGACAACCTGACCGACGTCGAGCGCATCGAAGTGCTGCGCGGCCCGCAGGGCACGCTGTTCGGCAAGAACGCCAGCGCCGGCGCGATCAATATCGTCACCCAGGAACCGTCGGTCGTCTTCAGCGGCCGCGCCTCGGCCACCGTGACGAGCGACGACGGCTACAAGGCCGACGGCGCGATCTCGGGTCCGATCAGCGACAAGACCGGCTTCCGCCTCGGCGCCTACTACAATCACTGGGACGGCAACGTCGACAACCTGACCAACGGCCATAAGCTGAACGACAACACCTCGTACGGCGTGCGCGGCAAGCTGCGGACCGAGCTGACCGACAAGCTGGTGCTGTCGCTGAACGGCTCCTACGCCAAGTCCAAGTCGGACGGCACGGCCGCCACGCTGCGCTTCATCGATCTGAACTACCTGCCGGCCGGCGCCACAACTCCGGTCATCCCGAAATACAACGGCGTCTCGATCCTGCCCGCCCTGGCCGGCGTCACGCCCGGCGCGGCCAACCGCAAGACCCGCGTTGACAACGACGGCTTCACCGAGAACAAGCAGGCCAGCTTCAGCGGCAAGCTGACCTATGACCTCGGCTTCGCCAACCTGATCTCGGTCACCTCGTACCAGGACTGGAAGTACAACTTCTCGGCCGACGTCGATGGCACGGACCTAGCGGTCAACGGGACCGCGCCGAACGTGACCAGCCCGATCGCGCCGGGCGTCGGCGTCAGCAACTCTGGCCCGTATCACTCGACCTCGTTCACCCAGGAAGTGCGCCTGACATCCAAGGGCGAGGGTCCGCTGTCCTATGTGGTCGGCGCCTTCTACGCCGACGCCAAGACCACCCGCGACTTCCAGCGCGGCCCGGCCCTGATCCTGGCCAAGTGGACCGGCTGGCAGAGCACGCGCAGCGTCGCGGCCTTCGCGGGCGTCGACTACAAGTTCCCGACCAACACCACCGTCAGCGGCGCGGTGCGCATCAACAACGAGCGGATCGAGGACAGCTTCGTCAACCTGCTCTCCAACGCGACGGTCTATGTCTCGCCTACCAGCATCGGCACATGCGGCGCGGGCAGCCAGTTCTGCGCCGGCAGCAACGAGGACACCGTCGCCACCTGGAAGCTGTCGCTGAACCAGGAACTGGCGCCGCGCGTCTCGGTCTATGCCAGCGCGGCCACCGGTTATAAGGGCTTCGCCTACGACATCTCGTCCGGCTACACGCCGCTGCGCACCCAGAACCCGGTGCAGCCCGAGAAGTCGAAGTCCTACGAAGCGGGTCTGAAGAGCCGCTTCCTCGACAACCGCCTGCAGTTGAACATCGCGGCTTTCTACACCGACTACGACAACTTCCAGGCCCAGTCGTCGCAGTACATCAACGGCGCCCTGCAGCAGAAGCTGAACAACGTCGGCAAGCTGCGCACCAAGGGCCTCGAGGTCGAAGCCCAGGCCATGCCGGTCGAGTGGCTGCGCCTGGACGCCTCGGCCGCCTACACCAACGCCAAGGTGATCTCGTTCCCGAACGCCGCCTGCTATCCCGGCCAAGCGCAAACGGGCGTGGGCTGCGCGCCCTCGACCAATCCGCCGGGCCTCGGCAACGTCCAGGACCGCTCGAACACCCAGCTGCCCAACAGCCCGAAGTTCAAGGTCAATCTGGGCGGCACGGTCACGCGCGAGCTGGCCAGCGACCTGACGGGCGTCTTCACGGTCAACTACCAGTACCAGAGCAAGGTCAACTTCGACCTGCTGGGCAACCCGCTGGCCGAGCAGAAGGCCTACGGCGTGCTCAACGCCTCGGCGTCCGTCGCGCGCGGCGACGTCAAGGCCACCCTGTTCGTCAACAATCTGCTGAACGAGCACTTCGTCACCGGCATCGGCGATGGCTTCGGCTCGTACGGCGTCCACTTCGTGACCCAGGTGCTGTCGCGCGACAGCGATCGCTACTTTGGGCTCAAGGTGGAAACCAAGTTCTAGGCCGTCCTCCCCGGACGAACCTCTGCGATGGGGAGCGGGCTTGGCCTGCTCCCCTGTTTTTTGTTCGTGTCGCACCAGGAGACCCGCATGCGCAACGCCCTCTCACGCCGCCTATTTGGCCTTACGGCCGGCGCGTCGGTCTGTCTTGCGGCCCTGGGCGCGCACGCCGCGCCGGGCGACTGGGTCAACGGCGTCTTGCCCATCGCGACGCCGAAGGAGCCGCCGGCCTTCGCCCTCCCCATCGCGACGCCGCTGGCGAACCCGGCGCGCGAGGCCTGGGCCCAGCAGGATCCCAAGCAGCGCCTCGTCTACAACGTCTCAAAGCCGACCCTGACCCTGATGCCAGGCGGCCCCGCAGGCGACAAGGACGCGCCGGCGGTGATCCTGGTTCCTGGCGGCGGCTTCCAGTTCCTGGCGATGGACAACGAGGGCTACGACGTCGCCAAGCGCCTGGCGCCGCTGGGCGTGCGGGTCTTCATCCTGAAGTACCGGACCATCCCCCTCCCCGACAGCTTCGAGGGCTTCAAGGCCGCCCTGGCGGGCACGTTCCAGCGCGGCGAAGGCGCCGAGGCGCGCGATCGGCAGGCGCCTTACGCCGTGGCCGACGCCCAGGCCGCGATCCGCGCTGTCCGCGAACACGCGGGCGAATGGCACGTCGATCCGAAACGCGTCGGCGTGCTCGGCTTCTCGGCCGGGGCGATGACGGTGCTGGGCGCGCTACAGGCCAACGCGCCCGACGCGCGGCCGGATTTCGCCGGCATGATCTATGGCCCGACCCAGTCGAGCGTCGTCCCCGCCAACGCGCCGCCGCTGTTCGCCGCTCTGGCCGCCGACGATCGCTTCTTCCGGTCGCAGGACTTCAGCCTGATCCAGAACTGGCGCGCCTCGGGCGCCTCGGTGGAGCTGCACCTCTACAGCGCCGGCGGCCACGGCTTCGCCTCCCAGCCGCACGGGACGACCAGCGACGCCTGGTTCGACCAGTACGCCCTGTGGCTGAAGGCGATGAAGTTCGCGCCGTAAGGCCACCTACCTAGCCGTGTCATCCCAGGCGGCGAAGCCGACCCAGGACCCAGGGGCCAAGCGCGGTGCGGCCGCCCCTGGGTTCCGGCTCTCCGCTTCGCTGCGGCCGGAATGACACGAAGGTGTTAGACGCTCCAGGTAAGCACGCGGCGCGAGACGCCGAGCACGGTCTCCAGGCGCGGCGTCGCCGCCTCGCCATTCAGTGTGACTGCGCGGGTATCAGCGGCCGGCAGGACAAGCTGAAGCGCTTCAGCCGGAGCCGGCGCCTCGCCCTGCCAAGCCACGGTCATCGCCAGCGACCCGGCGCTCGCCTCCACCGTGACCCGCCAATTTTGCGGCTCCGCCGGGTCGCGCGGCGCGGCGTCGGCTTCGTCGAAGCCGGTCCATGTCATCGCGCCATCGACTGGCGGATAGAGCAGCACGCCAGGCTGCGGCTTGGCGGCGGCGAAGCCCGACGCCGCCAGGTCCGCGAACACGCCCGAGCCCTCCCGCGCCAGCATCGGCGGCAGGCCGCTGAGCGGCGCGGACAAGTCGTGCTCCGCCCCGCCCGCATAGGCCCTGTCGTCGCGCAGATCGCGCCAGGCCGCGCCGGCCGGCAAGTAGGCGCGCACGGTCCGGGCGCCCTGGTCCAGCGCCGGGGCGACCAGCAGGTCCGGGCCCAGCAGGTAGGCGTCGCCGTCCTCCCAGGCGTGAGGATCCTCCGGGAAATCGAGCCACAACGGCCGCGTGACCGGCTCGTAGTCGGCGTGGTGGCGCCACAGCAGGTCATGCAGCAGCGGCTGCAAGGCGCGCCGCAACTTCATCATCTCGACGATGGCGGGGGTGACCTCCGGATACATCCAGGGCTCGTTGACCGTGCCGTCGGTGTTCCAGCTGTGGATCGAGAAGCGCGGCATCACGATCCCCGACTGCACCCAGCGCAGCAGCAGCTCCGGCTCCGGCGCCGGCCCCGCGAACCCGCCGATGTCGTGGCCGATGTTGGAGACGCCCGACAGCGCCATGCCCAGCCCCATCTTCTGATTGAAGCGCAGGGTCTTCCAGGCGGTGTAGTTATCGCCCGACCAGGTCTGGGCGTAGCGCTGCATGCCGGCCATGCCGCTGCGCGTCACCACATAGGGCCGCTCGCCGGGGCGATAGGCGATCTGGGCCGCGCGGCTGGCGCGCATCATCAAGAGGGTCTGCACTGGGCGCTCGGCCGCCGCCGCGCGAGGGCTGCCGAAGCCGGCGATGCGGGCGCGACTGTCCCAGATCTCGTACTCGTTGTTGTCGTTCCAGGTGGAGCGAACGCCGTAGGTCAGCAGCTGCTCCGTCACCTGACCACGCCACCAGGCGGCGGCGTCGGGGTTGGTGAAGTCGACATAGCTGCCGACCTCGTCCCAGAACTGGCAGACGATCGGATCGCCGTCGGCGTCGCGGACGAACCAGCCCTTGGCGGCCAGTTCGGCGTAGCGCGGGTGAGTGACCAGCAGGGCCGGCTTGATGTTCGGGACCAGCTCGACGCCGGCTTCGGCGTAACCGCGCACGAAGCCTTCGACGTCCGGGAACTTGTCGCGGTTCCAGTGGAAGACATAGCGGCGGTCGCCGATCGAGGTATAGCCCGACGACAGGTGGAAGGACTCGCACGGAATGTCGTGACGGCTGACCCCGGCGATGAACTCGCCCATCCGCTCCTGCGCGTTCGGCGCGTCGGTATAGGTCATGGTCGAGCCGGAATAGCCGACCGCCCAGCGCGGCATCAGGGCCGGCCGGCCGGTCAGCCAGGTGTAGCGGCGGGTGACCTCCCGAGCGTCGGGACCGGCGATCATGTAGTAGTCGAGGTCGCCGCTCGCCGCCCGCATGTAGCGGTAATGCGGATGGTAGTTGTCGTGCTCGTGGCCGAAGTCGAACACCGGGTCGGCCGTGGTGTCGTAGAACACGCCGTGCGCGCCGCCCTCGGCGTCGACGACCAGGACGTAGGGGATCGACTTGTACAACGGATCGTCCGCCGAGGCGTCGTAGCCCATGGGATCGAGATTGGTCAGGCGGAAGCGCCGTCCGGCGCGATCCATCGCCCCCGCCCGCTCGCCAAGGCCGTAATAGCGCTCACCCTGGCGGCGCTTGACGTAGTGATAGACCCCTTCGTCCCACCAGCCGAAATTGTAGGCTTGGGTCGGACGGTCCTCGGCGATGACGCGCCAGTCATCGCGCACGGCTTGGGACCAGCGACAGAAGAAGCCCGTCAGCGTGATCTCCAGGCGCAGGCGCGACGTGGCCAGCGTCAGGACATCCCCGCCCTCCTCCAGCGTGAACGCCGGCGCGGCGAAGCCGGATACGTCCAGGCGGTCCCGGCCCGGCTCGGCGATGTCGGTCTGGCCCGGCGCGACGGCCCAGCTGGGCGGCGAGGTCACCGCGCCGTCGGCCAGCAGCAGGACACGGATCACGTCCTCCTCCAGCACGAAGACATGGGCGACCGCGCCGGTGTCGGCGCGCAGGGTGACGCGGGGACCGTCGCGCTGGGCCAGGGCGAAGATCGGCGGCTGGGCCAGGTTGGCTTTGCGCATGGCTCAGGCCTCCTTCACGATGAGATGGCGGCGCATGGCGAACAGCCAGATCGCGCCGATCAGGTCGAAGACGCCCAGGCAGGCGAACAGCGGGGCGAAGCCGATCTTGTCGGCCAGCTGGCCGATCGCCAGCGAGAACAAGAGGCCGCCGGTCCAGCCGGCCATGCCGACCAGACCGTTGGCCTTGGCGATGTCCCCCTTGGGGAAGACGTCCGCCGACAGGGTGTTGATCAGCACCGAGATCACTTGGTGGGCGAAACCGCCGATGGCCAGCAGGGCGATCGCCGCCATCGGGTGGCCGACCAGGCCGACGAAGCCCGGCGCGATCATCAGCACCGCGCCCAGGGCCACGCCGGCGATCCGCGAGCCCTCCAGGGTCATGCCCCGCCACTTCTGCAGGAACGGCGCGAGATAGCCGCCCAGGATGCCGCCCGCGTCGGCGGCCAGGAACGGCATCCAGGCGAACAGGGCGATATGGGTCAGATCCATGCCCCGCTCCTTGGCGAGGTACAGCGGGATCCAGAACGAGAAGGTCTGCCAGGCCGGCTCGGCCAGGAAGCGCGGCACGGCGATGGCCCAGAACCGCGGCGTGGCGGCGATGGCCTTGAGAGTCGTGGCGCTGGCGACCACCGGGCGCTGGCCAGCCTCGATCTCGGCGTGTTCGGCGGGCGAGACGTAAGAAGCCTTGGCTGGCGAGCGGTAGTAGCGGAACCAGACCCCGGCGAAGGCCACGCCGATCAGACCCGTGACAAAGAACGCCGCCTGCCAGCCCCAGTGCTTGGCGACCAGAGCAACGAGGATCGGCGCGATCACCGCGCCCAGCGAGGTGCCGGCGTTGAACCAGCCGACGGCGACCGAGCGCTCGCGATCGGGAAACCACTCGCCGATCGACTTCATGCCGGCGGGGATGGCGGCGGCCTCGGCCATGCCCAGGAGGCCTCGAAACGCCGCCAGCGAGACCCAGCCTTTGGCCGCGCCGTGCAGCATGTTGGCCAGGCTCCACGCGAGGGCGAACAGGGCGAAGCCCGCGGTGAGCCCGATCTTGTCGATCAAGAGGCCCGCGATCGGCTGCATGACGGTATAGGCCAGCTGGAAGGCGCCGACGATGTAGCTGTACTGCTCGGTCGTGATCGCCAGGTCTTGCTTGAGCTGCGGAGCCAGCACGCCCAGCGAATTGCGCGCGATGTAGTTGATGATCGTCCCGACGATCACCAGCAGGAGAATGCGCAGCCGCACCGAGCGCCAAGTCATTGGTCTTCCTACCCGTTTTATTCTTGTTCTATGCGATGGGCCTTTCACGGCTCCGGTCGCTTTTCGCCCCTCCACATCCATGGCCAATGGAGATTGGCCTGTCAATTTCCAAAGAGTGGTAAGACCAATTTTGAGCTAGGCGCGCAGAGACGCGGCGACCTCAGAACAGGCCGCCGGCGTTCGTACATTCCGAGGCGCCGTTAGCGCTTGGGCAGGGCCTTCAGCTTGCCGCCGACGATCTTCTGGAAGGTCTCCAGCGGGCACAGGGTCGGCTCGCCCGCGACACGACAGCCGGGGATCGAGAGGTACGCGTACGACGGCGGATTGCTGGCGGTGAGAGGCTGCAGCTCCCGCAGCTGATCCATGGTCTGGGCCGTATAGAAGGCCCGCACATAGCGCTTGCCGCTCTGGGCCTTCAAAAGCTCGAAGCCCATGGCGCCGCCGGGCGGCGGGTCGTTGCGCGGATAGTCGGCCACGGTGAAGTTCACGCGGAAGAATCCCCGCAGGGCGGCGACGTTGGAGTCGTGGCCGACCAGCATGGTCAGCTTAGGCCCTTGGGCGCCGCTCAGCGCCTCCAGGATCTTCTGGGCGACCGGCGCGGCGTAGCGCTCGGCGACATACGGCGCGCCGATCTCGTAGTGGAACTTCAGCGCGTGGAAGCGCAGCATCGTCTGGATGTCAGCCTTCGAGGCGCGGCCCCAGCCGACCTCGCTCATCGGCTTGCCCTCGACATATTCCAACAGGACCGTCTGGCTGGCGGTCGAGGCGACCGACAGCGCGCCCTCCATCTCGGGGGTGTCGTTCTTGGCGGCTTCCAGGTGGGACGGCCTCTTGGCGATGTCGCAGCCGGCCTTGGTGGCCGGATCGCAGCCCAGCACGCGCTGCAACACGGCGAACTCGGCGGCGCGCAGCCGCGGCTCGGCCGCCAGGCCAGGCTTCTGACGCAAGGCGGCTTGCAGGGCGATGTCGCCATCGATGCCTTCCGACGGATGGAAAATCGCGTCGTTGTCCTCGCTGTCCGGATAGTCGACCTTCACGCCGCAGCCAGGCTGCAGGCCCTCGACGAACATCTCGGCCGTCTTGATCGCCCGCTGCTTGCTGCTGGCCAAGGCGACGACCTCGCCGCCGGCCGCGCACCCGTCGCGCGGCAACAGCCCTCGCGCGCTCAGGAAGGTGCGGTAGTAGACGCCCATCAGCCGAGCCCCCTCGGCGCCGCGCGGCGTCAGCTCGCCATAAGGCGTGTTCCAGGCGCTCCAAGGCTGAGCGGTCGTGCCCGCCGGCGTCGCCACGCGCTTCGTCGGCGGACGGATGCTGTGACGCATCATCATCACCACGCGCTCGAGCTTCAGGCCTTCGGTCGGACCGCCCGCCGCCGCGGCTTGCGCGACGCCCGCGCTCGACAGCGCCATCAGGCCCAAAGCCGCCACGCCCACGTTTCGAAGCCCCATCGTCCGCTCCCCAACCGCCGATATCGAACCCATGCGTCTAGGCGCCATGCGCGACATGATCGTGACAAGAGTCGAGGCGGTCGTCGTCCCCCACTGGGGCCGAGGCTTGGCTGTTGTGGTTCGCTTCCAGCGGAGACAAACAAGAATCGGAAACAGCAGCGGCGCGTCATGATCGATTCTCTGACCAACCAGGCCTGGACGCTCATCGACAACGGTCGGGCCAGCGACGCCCTGCGCCTGACGACCAATCACGCCCAATCGCCCCACGCGCCGCCCAGCCTGTTGATGGCCCACGCCGCCGCGTTGAAGGCCGTCGGGCGGACGGACGAGGCCCTGAGCTTCAACCGCCGCGCCGTCACGGTCGCGCCCGGCGATCGCTTCGCCTGGTACAATCTGGCGGCCACGCTGGGCGACCTGACCTTGCACGCGGACGCCGAGGCCGCCGCGCGCAGAACCCTCGCCCTGGGTCTCGACGTTCCCGAGGTGCGGTTGGTGCTGGGCAAGGCCTTGCAAGGCTTGCACCGCTACGACGAGGCGGAACAGGCCTTCGAGGCCGCCCTCGCCGCTCGGCCCGCCGACGCCACCGCGCATCTGGAGCTGGCCCAGCTGCGCTGGATGCGCACCGGCCGGACCGACGCCGCCCTGGCGCGCCTGGATCAAACCATCGCTCGCCAACCGACCGCCTCGAACCTGCGCATGATCCGCGGCGCGGTGTTGACCTTCGCCGGCGACCACGCCGGGGCTGACGCCACGCTGGAGGACGCCCTGGCCCGCGCGCCCGACGACCTGCTGGTCAGGATCGCCGCGGCGCGGTCGGCCGGGGCGCTTGGAGACCGCGCCCGGATGCTGCGCCACGCCCAGGAAGCGCACCGACGCGCCCCTCAGGCCGGCGAAACGCGCGCCGTTCTCTGCGAAGCGCTGCTGGCAAACGGCGAGGCCGAAGCCGCGGCGCGCATCGCCGAGCAGATGGTCGCGGCCGCGCCGGATGATCAGTACGCGCTGGTGTTGCGCAACACCGCCTGGCGGATCCTGAACGATCCGCGCGACGCGCTTTTCCGCGACTACGCCGCCCTGGTGCGCACGGATCGGCTGGACACGCCCGACGGCTGGCCCAGCCTGGACGCCTTCCTGGACGCCCTGCGCGATCGGCTCCTGGAGTTGCACGACCTGACGACCCACCCGCTGCACCAATCGCTGCGGGGCGGCACCCAGGTCCCGTCGCTGGACCGCTCACAGGATCCCCTGGTGCGCGCGTTCTTCGAGTCCGCGCGCAAGGCCGTCGGCCGCTATGTCGAGGCGCTGGGCGCGGGAGAGGATCCGATTCGTCGCCGCCGCACCCAGGACTTCGCCTTCGCGGGCGGCTGGTCGGTGCGCCTGAAATCGGCGGGCTTCCACGCCGACCACGTCCATCCCCGTGGCTGGATTTCCTCGGCCTTCTATCTGGATCTGCCCGGGCGTTTCGACGACGAGGCCACGCGGGCTGGATGGCTTCAGTTCGGGCGTCCCGGATGCCTGACCGAGCCGGCGCTCGAGGCCGAGCATTTCATCAGGCCAGAGCGTGGGACCCTCGCCCTCTTCCCGTCTTGCCTGTGGCACGGCACGCGGCCGTTCTCCGACACAGGCCATCGGCTGACGGTCGCCTTCGACGTGGTTCCCCGCTGAGGTCCGCCATCCGTCGCCCTCAACGCCCAAAAGAAAGCCCGCCCCGAATGAACGAGGCGGGCTTCTTATGGAGCCAGTCGCGAGCGACCTCCCCGCCGCCGAAGGCGACGGGGAAGCGCTCAAGCCTGGATCAGTAGCGCAGGCGAGCGTTCAGGAAGAACGTCCGGCCCAGCACGTCGTAGGTCGCGGGGTAACCGCTGTTCGACGGCGAGGCGTTGCCGCCCAGGATCGGATAGGCTTCCTGGGTCAGGTTACGAACACCGGCCGTGAAGGCCAGGCTGTCGGTGACATTCCAGTCGCCCGACAGGTCGATGTAGTTCTTCGCGCCGATACGCTCGACGGTGTAGGTGCTGGCGGGATTGTCATCCAGCACGTCGTCCAGGTGGTTCCAGACCAGGTTCACGCCGAACTGGTTCATGGTCCAGTTCACCGTGCTACGCAGCTTGTGGCGCGGGGTCGGGTTGCCGCAGCGCGTGCCGAACTTGTCGGCGCACTTGATCGGGGCCGAGATTTCGTCCGGCGTGTTCGTCCACTCCCACGTGTTGGTGTAGAGCGAACGGAACGCCAGCGAACCCCAGTCCGGCAGGCCAAGCTTTTCAAGCGTGGTGCGGTAGGTGACGCTGACGTCCAGGCCCGAGGTCTTGATCGAGGCCACGTTCTGCGCGGTCAGCGAGATGTAGTCGATCGAACCGTTGGGCAGGCGCCGGATGGCCTGGCAGTACGGCGAGTTCGGGTTGCCGTTGACCAGCGCGCCGTAGCAGACGTTCATCACGTTCGACGCGCTGCCGCCGAAGCTGGCGATCGCATCGGTGATCTTGATGTCGAAGTAGTCGGCGGTCAGCGAGAAGCCCGACAGCCACGAGGGCTGGTAGGTGAAGCCGGCCGTGAACGTCTTGCCCGCTTCAGGGCGCAGGTTCGGGTTGCCGCCCGACAGGGTTTGGGTCTGCTGGTTGGCGTTGATCAGGCCGACGACACTCGCCGCAACGCCCGAGTTGACGCAGGCCTGACGAACGGCGGCGCTCGGGGCGCCACGCGACGAGCAGGGGTCGGTGGCGCTCGGGAAGCCGTTCGATTGCGGCGCGTACAGGTCGCCGATCGACGGAGCGCGGATCGCCTTGTTGTACGAAGCGCGCAGCATCAGGTCGTCATAGACCTTCCACGAGCCGGCGACCTTGTAGGTCTTCGCCGGGTGCGGCTGGCCGGTGTAGTCCGACGTACGGCCGGCCAGTTCCAGGTCCAGAGACTTGACGAACGGCAGGTCCTTCAGGATCGGAACCAGCAATTCGCCGTAGGCTTCGTAGACGTCGAAGCGGCCCTTGACCGGCGGGCTGGCGTTGAAGCCGGTGACGTTGCCCGCCGCCAGGTCCTGGCTGGGGCTGTAGTCGAACTCTTCAGCGCGGTATTCGCCGCCGATGGCGAAACCGATCGGGCCGGCCGGCAGCGAGAAGAGGTTGGCCGTATCACCGTTGATGGTGAAGCCGCCGTACTGCTGCTCGTAGTCCTGGGCGGCGGTGATGCGGGTCTTGATGAACTCGGCGGCGGCCTTCGAGATGTTGCCTTGGCCGAACAGGTTGATCGGCACGCAGCCGTTCGAAGGATCGGCGCAGCCGGTGCCGGCGGCGTTCAGCAACAGGGCCTGCTGGATGCGCGCCAGGCTGGTGTCGCCCAGCAGCGTGTTGGTGCCGTGGGTGTTGCCGTACTGGTAGTAAACGTCGAAGCCGCCGTTGATGGCGTCGATGTCCCCCTTCAGGCCCAGTTGCATCTGGTAGCCGTAGAAGTTGAACTTCGAAATCCGCGGGCCGACTTCGGTCAGGCGGCGATTGAAGCTGCCGGTGACGGTGTCGTACAGGCCATCGCCGTCGGTATCGACGTCGGTGAACGTACCCGCGGTCCACGAGCTCGAGGCCGGGATCGTATAGGACGTCGACGACCCGAGGCTGTTCAGCGCGGTCTTGGCGGCCGCCGTCAGGAACGGGTTGTTGTCCAGCGTGAACCGGAAGGTGCGGCTGCCGATCGGCGTCGGGGCCAGCTGGGTGGTCACCTGGCTGTTGACGAAGTTGCCCTTGGCGTAGGCGCGCAGGCCCGGCTTGATTTCATAGTTCGCCAGCGACGTGACCGAGAAGCGCTCTTGCGGCGTCTGGACGTAGTTGACCGGGGCGAAGTTGTAGGTGTCGGTGGCGCTGCTGTAGAGGCGCACATTGCCGTCGGTCAGGAACAGGGCCGAATTGGCGGCGCTGTTGGTGACGCCCGGCAGGGTGATGAACTTGCCCGAGACGAAGGGGTCGACGCGGCCCGGCTCGTTGGAGCCCGAACCCGAGGGGACAAAGCCGGTCTTGGAGGCGTTATCGCCCCAGGCCGTGTTCAGCATGCCGCCACGCTGGCCTTGGGTCAGCGCTTCGCGCTTGTTGTAGCCCAGGCTCAGAACGACATTGCCCTTACGATCGGCGAAGTTGGCGCCCATCGTCAGGTCGGCCGAATAGATCGGCGCTTCGCCATTGTCGGTCTTCGAATAGCCGGTCGAGAATTCCAGGCCTTCGAAGTCGGTCTTCAGCGTGAAGTTGACGACGCCCGAGATCGCGTCCGAACCGTAAACGGCCGAGCCGCCGCCCGACACGACGTCGATGCGCTTGATCAGCGCCGGCGGGATCAGGTTCAGGTCGACGGTGCCAGTCTGGGTGGTCGGGGTCTGGCGCTTGCCGTCGACCAGCACCAGGGTGCGGTTCGAGCCCAGGCCGCGCAGGTTGACGGTGGCGGTGCCGTTGCTGCCGTTGTTGACGGTCGAGGTGATGCCCGGGACGGCCTGCGGCAGGGTGTTCAGCAGGTTTTCGGTGTTGACCACACCCGACTGCTTCAGTTCCGCCGCGCCCACTTGAGCGATTGGGCTCGACGAGGTCAGGTCGGGACGCGCGATGCGCGAGCCGGTGACGACGATTTCCTCGACCTGAGCCGGTTCTTCCGTCGACGTCTGCTGCGCCCAGGCGCCAACGGCCGGCAGCATGACGCCGCAAAGGATCGAAGACGCCAGCAGGCTCTTTCGACGGCTAACAATACCTAGCAATTCCACCTCCAAAAACTTGGCGCGGCCATCGCGGATCAATGGCGAGCGCTCCCCCCCGACCCTCCAGGAACCGGGCATTGGGGGCATGGAGGCGGTGTCCGCCGTGTCGGGTCAACCGCAACCCGCGGCGTTGGAGCAAGAAATCTACGTCAGTGTCTCAAATGCGACACATTATCGCGCGCCGCGCGACATTGCGGCTATAAAAACCCATCAATTTCAGCAAGATGGACACAACGATACCATTACTAACCTGAAACATTACACAATGTTTATCTTAGAATTTATTGATATTCGCCAAAACCCTTCCCAGTAAAGCGTAGCTTCCGATATCGTTTTTCGGGCAATAAAAACTCTAATGTGACAGCTCGAAAGCGACACAATTCCATCAAGAACGACGTTGCGCGACCACCGGTATCGGTACCATGGCGTCGCAATACAATGCGGAGCCTAAAGATTAGGCCGAAGTTGCTTTAAGCGCCCATATTTAAGGCTGACAAGGACACCAAGCGGTTGCGCTAGAAGAAGAAGCACCGCTTGAATATAGCGTCGGCAGATTGATGCCGCCCTTGTGTCGCGTGTCCGAGTTCGAATGGCCCTGCATCCGCCCCTGAGAATCAATTCCGATCTGCCGATCGACACGTTCGCCACGCGGTTCGCGCGGGAGGGTTACGTCCAGATTCCGGTGTTCCTGACGCCGGATGACGCCGAAGCCGTGGCGGGGCTGCTGGAGCCGCTCACCTGGAACATCGTCGCGCCGGACGAGACGGGCGAGACCCTGGTGATCAGCCCCGACGTCATCAAGAAATTCGGCGAGGCCCAGGTCCGCCAGTTCCTGCAAGGCGCCATCCGACGCGCCGGCAAGACGTTTTCCTTCGTGCACATGTCCTACGCGCTGCAGGACGAGTATCCCCGCGGACCTGAGGCGCCCATCCATCGCGCAACGGAGTTCTTGGAGAGCCGCGCCTTCCTGGATTTGGGCGGCCGCGTGATCGGCGCGCCCGAAGTGACGGGCGTTCGGGTCCAGGCGTCCTACTATCGCCCCGGCGACTTCCTGACCGTGCATGACGACAGCCACCGCAAGGACCATCGCCTGGCCGCCTTCACCCTGGGCTTCACGCGACGCTGGCGACCGGACTGGGGCGGTCAGCTGCTGTTCCACGACGCCGAAGGGAACGTCACCCGCGGTCTTGCGCCCGGCTTCAATGTGCTGACCTTGTTCAAGGTGCCGACCGCCCACTCGGTGGCGCAGGTCGCCAGCTACGCCGAGGCCAAGCGGCTGTCGCTGACGGGCTGGCTTTTGGGCGGCAAGGAGGCCGGCTGATGAGAAACACGATCATGGCCCGCCCTGCCCTCGCGATCGCTATCGCCCTGGCCCTGATGGCGGGCGGCGCCCTGGCCCAGACGGCGCCCGAACCCGACGTGATCAAGGCGCTGAAGGCCTGTAGCGCGATCAAGGCCGACGGCGAACGGCTGGCCTGCTACGACAAGGCCGCCCAGTCGGTCACCAAGGCGCAAGAGACGGGCGACGTGATCATCATCGACAAGACGTCGGCCCGCGCCGCGCGCCGCCAGGCGTTCGGGCTGAATCTCCCGACCCTGTCGATCCTGGATCGCGGCGCCGACAAGGCCGAAACCGAAACGCTGCAGGCCGTGATCGCGACGGCGCGCATGGACGCCGAGGGACGCCTGGTCATGACCCTGGAGGACGGCGCGGTCTGGCGTCAGATCGACGACCAGAGCCTTGGCAAGCCGCCCAGGCCTGGCGCGACCGTCGAGATCCGCAAGGCCGCCATGGGAAGCTATATGATGAAGATCGGCTCGCAGCCGGCCATGCGCGTGCGCCGCAGCGAAGCCGCCGCGGCGCGCTGACAGCCTGCCCGACCAAGAACAGGTCAGACAGCGTCGATCGGCAGCTTCAGATAGCGGACGCCATTCGCCTCCGGCTCGGGAAGTCGGCCGGCGCGGATATTGACCTGCACCGACGGCAGGATCAGGCGGGGCATGGGCAAGGTCGCGTCGCGAGCGCGACGCTTGGCCACGAACTCGCTTTCGCTGACGCCGTCGTGGAGATGGATGTTGTGGGCGCGCTGCTCGGCGACGGTGGTCTCCCAGCGAAACTCGGCGCGCGTCGACGGCAGATAGTCGTGGCAGAGGAACATCCGCGTCTGGGACGGCAAGGCGAGCAAGCGGCGGACCGAGCCGTACAGGGTCGCCGCGTCGCCGCCCGGAAAGTCGCAACGGGCCGAGCCATAGTCGGGCATGAACAGGGTGTCGCCCACGAAGACGGCGTCGCCGATGACGTAGCTGACGCAGGCCGGCGTATGCCCCGGCGTATGCAGCACGACGGCCTCCATGTCGCCGATCTCGAACCGCTCGCCGTCCTCGAACAGCTTATCGAACTGGCGCCCATTGGCCTCGAAATCCGCCCCGAGGCCGAACAGCCCTCCGAACACGCGCTGCACGGCGACGATGTGAGCGCCGATCGCGATCTTCCCGCCGAGCTTGGCCTGAAGATACGGCGCGGCGGAAAGATGGTCCGCGTGCGCGTGCGTCTCGAGAATCCAAGCCACACGCAAGCCTCTGCTCTCGATGTGGTCGATGATCTTGTCAGCGCTGGCGTGACTGGTCCGCCCCGACGCCGGGTCGAAATCCAGTACGCTGTCGATGATCGCGCAGGCGTCGGACTGCGGGTCCTTCACGACATAGGATACGGTGAACGTGGCGGGATCGAAGAAGGCTCGCACCTCGGGCTTCACCGCGCCGTCGACAAGCGCGGCGGCGGTCTCAAGAGCGGCGTCATGGAGCGGCATGGTCGAATTCCGAGTTGAAAACCGATTTGCATATATATATTCGAATGTTCGAATATATCAACGACCCGTGAGGCGATTGTGGACCCTCAGACGATCGTGACCGCGCTGGCGAGCGGCGCCCTTGTCGGCGCGCTTCTGGGAGTGTTCGGCGGCGGCGGTTCGGTGCTGGCGACGCCCCTGCTGCTGTACGTCGTCGGCGTCCGCGATCCGCATGTCGCGATCGGCACGTCCGCGGCCGCCGTGGCGGTGAACGCGGCGGCGAACCTGATGGGTCATTGGCGCGGCGGCCGCGTGAAGTGGCCATGCGCCAGCGTCTTCGCGGCGGCGGGCCTGTTGGGCTCCTTCCTGGGATCCAGCGTCGCCAAGATGGTCGAGGGGCAGCGACTGCTGCTGTTCTTCGCCTTCGCCATGGCCGCCATCGCGCTTTCGATGCTACGCAGACCGCGCTCCGAGGGCGATCCCGACGTCCACATCACCTGGCCGCTGGTCCGGCGACTGGCTCCGCTGGGCGTGCTGACTGGCGCGGCCGCGGGCTTCTTCGGCATCGGCGGCGGCTTCCTGATCGTGCCTGGGCTGATGGCGGCGACGGGCATGACCCTCGCCAACGCCGCGGCCTCGTCGCTGGTCTCGGTGGCCCTGTTCGGCGCGGCCACCTCGCTCAACTACGCGCTGTCGGGCTGGGTCGACTGGAGGATCGCCGGCGTGTTCATCCTGGGCGGCGCGGTCGGCGGGATGTTCGGCGTGAAGGGCGCGGCCCTGCTGGCCGGCCGGGCGCTGTTGGCGCGCCGGCTGTTCGCCGCCCTGGTTCTGTTGGTGGCGGCCTATGTCGCCTGGCGCGCCTTGGGCGGGCTCTGAAGCCTCAGCCGGCCGTGCGGTAGATGTCCGACAGCGTGCTCAGCACCCGCGCGGCGTTGGGGTCGCTGAGGCTATAGTAGATCGTCTGGGCCACGCGCCGGGTGGAGACCAGGCCCTCGGCGCGCATCTTGGCCAGATGCTGCGAGGTCGCCGATTGGGCGAGGCCGGCGTGGTCCGACAGCTCCCCGACCGAGGCCTCGCCGTCCGCCAGGCGGCACAGCAGAAGCAGCCGTTGCTCGCTGGCCAGCAGCTTCAGCAGGCGCGCGGCGTCGCTGGCGCAGGCGCGCAGGTCGGCGACGTCGGACGGCGAATGGCAGGAAATGGCGGGAGCAGTCATTAGAGCCAATGTAGAAACAAGGGTTTCAGGATCAAGCAGTCTTGGGCCTCACGGGAGCCTCCGCGTCGCGCAGGACGACATAGATCGCCGGAATGACCAGGACCGTCAGGACGGTGGACGAGGCCAGGCCGAACAGCAGGGAGATGGCCAGCCCCTGGAAGATCGGGTCGGTCAGGATCACCGCCGCGCCGATCATCGCCGCCAGGGCGGTCAGCAGGATCGGCTTGAAGCGGATCGCGCCCGCCGTCAGCAGCACCTCGCGCAGCGGCTTTCCGTCCTCGGCGCTGTGGCGGATGAAATCCACCAGCAGGATCGAATTGCGGACGATGATCCCGGCCAGGGCGATGAAGCCGATCATCGAGGTCGCGGTGAACGGCGCCCGGAACAGGATGTGGCCCAGCACGATGCCGACCAGGGTCAGCGGGATTGGCGTCAGGATCACCAGAGGCAGGCGGAAGCTTTTGAACTGCGCCACCACCAGGACATAGATGCCCAGGATCGCCACGCCGAACGCCGCGCCCATGTCGCGGAAGGTCACCCAGGTGATCTCCCACTCGCCGTCCCACAGCACGGTCGGCCGGCTCTCGTCCGCGGGCTGGCCGTGCATGCGGATATCGGGCTTGGGCGTCGCGCCCCAATCCATGTCGCGCAAGCGCTTGTCGACGTCCATCATGCCGTAGATCGGCGCCTCGTAGGCGCCGGCCAGCTCGGCCATGACCATGTCGACGTCGCGACCGTCGCGACGGAACACGTGGGTCGAGCCCGCCTCGCGCTTGGCCTCGACGACTTCCGAAAGTTCGACCAGACGGCCGTTGGCCGCCCGCGCCACCGGCGTCGAGCCCAGGGTCTCGCCCCAGGTGCGCGCGCTTTGCGGCAGGCGAACCGAGATTTCCAGGGGATCGCGACCTTCGCCGCGATGGGCGTAGCCGACCACCTGCCCGCCGAACGCCGCGCCGATGGAGTCGAGCACGTCGCGGTCAGCGACGCCCAAGGCCTCCAGACGCGATCGGTCGGGAACCAGTCGCAGGGTGGGACGGGGGGCGCCCCAGCTGTCGTCGATGTCGACGATGTAGGGAACGGCGTGGAACGTCGCCTTGACGCGCTCGGCGACCGCGCGGCGGGTGGCGGCGTCCGGGCCGTAGATCTCGGCCAGCAGGGTCGCCATGACCGGCGGTCCGGGCGGCGCCTCGACCACCTTGATGGCCGCGCCGGCCGGCAGAGCCACCCGCGCCAGGCGCTCGCGCAGATCCAGGGCCACGGCGTGGCTCGAGCGCTTGCGTTCGTCCTTCGGCGCCAGGGCGACGGAGAGGTCGCCCTGCTCGGGACGGCCGCGCAGATAGTAGTGGCGAACCAGGCCGTTGAAATTGAACGGCGAGGCGGTCCCCGCATAGGAATCGATCGCGACCGTCTCGGGCAGGGTTCCGGCGATGGCGGCCGCCTGGGCCAGGGTGCGCTGCGTGATCTCCAGCGACGTGCCTTCCGGCATGTCCAGCACCACCTGCAGCTCGGACTTGTTGTCGAACGGCAGCAGCTTCACCGTCACCGTCTTGGTGGCGAACATCGCGCAGGCCAGCAGGGTCGCGACGCCGACCCCGCCCAGGAACATCCAGGCCGAGCGGCGGTCCCGGATCACGCGGCCGGCGACCCGGCGATACAGCGCGCCCAGCTTGCCTTCGTCATCATGGCCGTGGCCGCTCGGCGCGCCTTCCAGCGCCTTGCGGGCGAAGCGGACCATCAGCCACGGCGCGATGACCACGGCCACGAAGAACGAGAACACCATGGCCGCAGAGGCGTTGACCGGGATCGGAGCCATGTAGGGGCCCATCAGACCGGAAACGAACAGCATCGGCAGCAAGGCGGAAACGACCGTCAGCGTGGCCACGACCGTGGGATTGCCAACCTCGGCCACCGCCTCGACGGCGGCTTCGATCCGGCCGCGTCCGTCGTTCATCGCCCAGTGGCGGGCGATGTTCTCGATCATGACGATGGCGTCGTCGACCAGGATGCCGATCGAGAAGATCAGGGCGAACAGGCTGACGCGATTGATCGTGTAGCCCATCAGGTTCGAGGCGAAGAGCGTCAGCAGGATGGTGGTTGGAATGACCACCGCGGTGACGCCCGCCTCTCGCCAGCCGATCGCCAGGCCGATCAGCACGACGATCGAGACCGTCGCCAGACCCAGGTGGAACAGCAGCTCGTTGGCCTTTTCATTGGCGGTCGCGCCGTAGTCGCGGGTGACGTCGACATTCAGCGTCTCGGGCAGCAGCGAGCCCTTCAGGGCCTCGACGCGATCCAGCACCGCCTTGGAGACGACCACGGCGTTGGCGCCCTTGCGCTTGGCGATGGCCAGGCTGACCGCCGGAGCTTCACTCCAGCCGTTCTCGAAACGCGCGTAGCGGCGGACCTGGGTCTGATCCTCGCGCGGGCCCTCGGCGACGTCGGCGACGTCGCGGACATAGACCGCCTCGCCCTTGGCCGACGGCAGGGCCAGCAAACCGATCTCGGCCGCGCTCTTCAGGTCGCGCCCGGCGGTGACAGCGACCGCCTCGCCGCCGTTGCGCACGTCGCCAGCCGGGAAGGCGCGGGTCGCCTGCCGGATGGTGTCCATCAGCGCGCCCATCGACACGCCGCGCAAAGCCAAACGCGCGGGGTCGGGCGTGACGCGGATCTCGCGGGGACGACCGCCGACGATGAAGGTCAGTCCCACGTCGTCGACCTTGGCGACCTCGGTCTTCAGCTTGCCGGCGACCTCGCGCAGGCTCTCGTCGGTCCAGCGGTTTTCGTAGCCCGGCTTGGGCGACAGGGTCAGGACCAGGCTTGGCACGTCATTGATGCCGCGGGTCTGGATCAGCGGCTCGGGGACGCCAGCGGGAATCCGGTCGTAGTTGGCGCGAACCTTCTCGTGGATGCGCACGGCCGCCGCGTCGGGATCGACACCGACCTTGAAGCGGGCCGTGACCATCACCTGATGGTCGTCGGCGAAGGTGTAAACATGCTCGACGTCGTTGACGCTCTTGACGATGGCTTCCAGCGGCTTGCCGACCAGCTCGACGGCGTCGGGCGCGGACAGGCCAGGCGCGGCGACCATGATGTCGACCATGGGCACGCTGATCTGGGGCTCCTCCTCGCGGGGGATCGAAAACAGCGCCAGCAAGCCGACGGCGATCGCCGCCATCAGGATCAGGGGCGTCAGCGGCGATCGGATCGTCGCCTTCGTCAGGCGGCCGGAGAGCCCGAGGTTCATCGCCCCGCCTCCGCCGGCGTCAGGACATCTCCGATCCGAAGGCCGGACAGGACTTCGACCATTGCGGGATCAGCGGCGGCCGAAGTCTGGACCGGGCTGTCGGCGACCGCGCCGTCCCTGCCGACCAGGCGGACATAGTCGACGCCAAAGCGGGTGACCACGTAGCGGCGCGGGATCACGACCGCCTGGCGCTGGCCGACCGAAACGAAGGCTCGAACCTTTCGCCCGATCAGCGCCTGGGGAAGATCGGCGGCGGTGACATCCGCGACGATCTGGCCGCCAGTCACGGCGGGATAGACTTGACTGATCTGCCCGGACGCGACCGCGCCGCCCAGATCCTCGGCGGCGAAGCGGACCTTGCCGCCGACCTTCAACGCCGAGGCCTCGCCCTCGGGCAGGGTTATGCGCACGACCGGCGGTCCTGCGGTGATCGTGGCGATCGACTGTCCGGGCATGACCACCGAGCCCAAGGGCACGTCGGCGGTCAGCACGCGTCCGGCCGCGGGGGCCAGCACCGCGCCCTGGACGCCGAGTTCGGCGCTGGCCCGCGCCTGGGCGCGCGCGGCGGCGAGGCCTGCGCTGGCGGCCTTGGCCGCCGCCTGCACCTGGTCCAGACGGGCCTTGGCGTAGACGCCGTGATCATAGAGGTCCTGGGTGCGGGCGAGATCGGCCTGGGCCTGGGCGGCCTGGGCTGCGGCGGCGGCGACCTGGGCGTCGTAGGCGCCGGTCTGCAGCCCGATCCGCTCGTCGTGGACGATCGCGATTGTCTGCCCCTGGCGCACGATGTCGCCTTCCTTGACCAGCAGGCGCGAAATCGTTCCCGGGATGCGGGCGCGCGCCTCGGCCATGTCCCGCGTCGTCAGCGTGGCGGGGACCGGCTTGAGATCATCGACGACCGACGCACGGACCGTCAGGCGATCGGCGGCGGGCGCCATGACCACGGCGGGCTTGGTCGAGGCTTCGTCCTTGCCGCAGGCGCCGAGCAGCGCGGCCAGCCCAAAAGCGCCGATCAGGAATGGCTTTGCGGTCATCGTCGTCCCCCCAAGGGCCTCTTTTTTGTTTAGCCGCGATCGCTGATCTGGCCGCTCGCGGCGTCCAGGCTGACGGTGGGGAGGCCCGCGGCCTTCCACGCCATGATCCCGCCGCCCAGATGGCTGTCCAACTTGTGGCCGGCGGCCCGGCAACGATCGATGGCGGTCGCCGAACGCTTGCCCGAACCACACTGCATGACGATGCGCCGGTCGTCGGCGAGCGGCAGCGCGGACGGGTCGAACGTCGACAGCGGGAAATTCAGGGCGCCATGAATCCGCTCGGCCGCGAACTCGGCGGGCTCGCGCACGTCGATCAGCAGGATCTGCCCCGCGTCCAGCGCCGCCTTCACTTCCGCGGGGCTGAGGTCCTTCACCTTAGATCCGAACATGGCCGTCTCCATCACAGGGGCGGCGTCGCCACCCTCAAAATTCGTAATTGCTAATATGCGGAGATTGGAATATGAAGTCAAGCGCGGCTGGTTGACGAACATCATGGCCGCTCCGGCCGGCCCGTGAGCTGATCGGGATCAAACCAGTAGGGAGAAGCCAGGTGGTAAAGCCTCGCATCGTCGTTCTGGGAGCCGGTCTGGGCGGCGCCATCGCCGCCTTCGAGATCAAGCTCGCTGTCGGCAAGAAAGCCGACGTCCATGTCGTCTCACAGGGCGACACGTTCCACTTCGTGCCGTCAAACCCCTGGGTCGCCGTGCGCTGGCGCACGCGCGACGCGATCGAGGTCAAGCTGCCGCCGGTCTTCCAGAAGAAGGACATCGCCTTCACCGGAGTCGGCGCCAGCAAGGTTGATCCCGCGACCAACACGCTGCATCTGGCTGACGGTCAGGCCCTGCCCTACGACTACCTCGTCATCGCCACGGGTCCCGAGCTGGCCTTCGACGAGATTCCCGGGCTGGGACCGAACGGCGGCCACACCCAGTCGGTCTGCCACGTGGCCCACGCCGAGACGGCGGCCGACGCCTTCGACAAGTTCTGCCAGGACCCCGGTCCGATCGTCGTCGGCGCCGTGCAGGGAGCCTCGTGCTTCGGGCCCGCCTATGAATTCGCTCTGATCCTCGACACCGAACTGCGCCGCCGCAAGGTGCGCGACAAGGTGCCGATGACCTTCGTGACCTCGGAGCCCTATATCGGCCACCTGGGTCTGGACGGCGTCGGCGACACCAAGGGCCTGCTCGAGAGCGAGCTGCGTCAACGCCACATCAAGTGGGTGACCAACGCCAAGGTCGCCTCGGTCGACGAAGGCCTGATGCATGTCGAGGAGATCGCCGAGGACGGTTCGGTGCATGCGCGTCACGACCTGCCGTTCGGCTTCTCGATGATGCTGCCCGCCTTCCGGGGCGTCGAGGCCGTGCGCGGTGTCGAGGGCCTGGTCAATCCGCGCGGCTTCATCCTGATCGACAAGCACCAGCGCAACCCGACCTATCCAAACATCATGGCCCTGGGCGTCTGCGTCGCGATCGCCCCGACCGGCAAGACGCCGGTGCCGGTGGGCGTGCCCAAGACCGGCTTCATGATCGAAAGCATGGTCACGGCCATCGCCCATAACTTCAAGGAGATCCTGGACGGCCAGGCGCCCACTCACGAGGCGAGTTGGAACGCCATCTGCCTGGCCGATTTCGGCGACGGCGGCGTGGCCTTCGTCGCCCAGCCGCAGATCCCGCCGCGCAACGTCAACTGGTCGGCCAGCGGCAAGTGGGTTCACCTGGCCAAGGTTGGCTTCGAGAAGTACTTCCTGGGCAAGGTCAAGCGCGGCGAGAGCGAGCCGTTCTACGAGAAGCTGGCTCTCGACATCCTGGGCGTCAACAAGATCAAGGGCGCCTAGCGATGCGCCAGTTCGCCTGCCCCGCCTGTGGCGCGTCAAACCGGATTCCCGAGGATCGCGACCCCGCGACCGCCCGATGCGGGCTCTGCAAGGCCGAGGTCTTTTCCGGCGCGCCGCTGGACGTCGACGCCCAGGGGCTCGCCCGCCACCTCTCCGGCACCAAGGGCGCGCCGGTGCTCGTCGATGTCTGGGCGCCCTGGTGCGGGCCCTGCCGGGCCATGGCCCCGCAATTCGCGGCGGCGGCCGGGCGTCTTGGCGCTCGCGCGCGGCTGCTGAAGCTCAACGCCGACGACAATCCTGGCCCCTGCGCGCAGTACGGCGTCCAAGGCATACCGGCGCTGCTGCTCTTCCAGGATGGTCGCCTGATCGCCCGCAAGGCTGGCCTGATGAGCGCCGATCAACTCGTCGATTGGGTGGGCTTGGCCACGGCCAAGGCCGCCGTCTGATAACGAAAGGAAATAATCCCATGACCCTCGATCGCGCCGTGCTGGCCTTCGCCGGCTTCGTCGTTCTGCTCGGGCTGGCGCTCGCGCACTTCGTCCATCCGTACTGGATCGGCCTTTCGATCTTCGCGGGCCTGAACATGATCCAGGCCGCGTTCACCGGCTTCTGTCCGGCGGCGATGATCTTCAAGAAGCTGGGCGTCAAGCCGGGGACGGCGTTCCGCTGATGCGTCGCGCCGCCCTGATCGCCGCCGCCGCCCTGCTGGTCTCGCCGTCCATCGGCCAGGCGACCACGCTGGAAGAGGCCATCGCCGCGGCGCGCGCCTACAATCCGCAGATCCGCGCCGCCAGGGCGCGAGCGGACGCGGCCAACGCCCGTCTGGACGCGGCCAAGGGCGCGCGGCTGCCGTCGGTTGGCCTCGCCGGCGAATACATGAGCGGTCGAAACGATCTGGGCGGCTTCTTTAACTTCGCGGCGGCGGACGTCGACCCGCGTTCGGTCCGCCTGGAGCTCTCGCAACCGCTTTACGCGGGCGGCGCGCTGTCCGCGGGCGTGGACCAGGCGCGGGCCGGCCAGGCGGGCGCCCAGGCTCGCCTGGTCCAGACCGACGATGAGCTGCAGGTCGCCGTCGCCCGCGCCTATGCCGGCGTACGCGCCGCCCAAGGCTTCTTCGAGGCGAGCCAGTCGCAAGCGAAGGCGCTCGAAGAATGGGCCCGGCAGGCGACGCTGCGCTTCAACGCGGGCGAGATCCCCCGCAGCGACCTGGACCTGACGCTGGCGCGCAAGGCCGAGGCCCGCGCGGGCGTGGCGAAGGCGCAAGCCGCCCTCGCCGTGGCCCGCGCCCATTACGCCGCGCTCGTCGGCGCCGAGCCGGTGACGCTCGAGCCGGCGGCCGACGACAGCGGCCTGCCTTCGCTGGACGAAGCCCTGGCCCGCGCCGAGACCGTCAGCCCAGCCCTCAAGGCCGCCGAGGCTGGCGTGCGCGCGGCGCGGGCGGCCGTGTCGGCCGCCGCCGCTCAGGGCCTGCCGAGCGTCAGCCTGGCCGCCCGCGCGGAGCAGGTGCGGGACCAGTTCTTTCCCGGCTACCGATCGGACGCCGTGACGGTCGGCCTGCAGGGGCGATGGACCCTGTTCGCCGGCGGACGCGTCCAGGCCGCCAAGTCCGAGGCGTCCGCGCGCGTCCGCGCCGCCGAGGCCGAGCGCGACGCCGCTCGGACCGCGCTCAAGACCGCCGTCATCAGCGCCTGGAGCGATCTTCAAGCCAATCGCCTCGCCGCGACCGCGGCCCGGGAACAGGTGCAGGCGGCCAACAGCGCCGTCGATAGCCTGCGCCAGGAGGTGCGGGTTGGGCAACGCGCGCTGCTCGACCTCCTGGACGCCGAGCGCGACCAGCTCGCCGCGATCGCCCGCGCCCTAGCCGCGGAGGGCGAGGTGACGGCCAGCGCTCGCCAGCTTGCGGTCTTGACCGGCGCGACGCCTGGGTCGCGTCCATAAGCGAGCGCCCGCCGCTCTTTCGCGCGATCGCGAAGGACTAGGCTTGCGTCGCCGCGAGGCGCGAAGCCAGGGCGACGCCGTTTATCCGGCCCAGTCCGGCGCAGGCGTTCCAGCCTGGCCCGGCGGCGTATCCGGAAACACCGCCCACACTGTTGTTCCCTGAGAGGATGGCGACCGTCCCGCCGCCGCCGGCGTAGAGGTGCGGGTTCAAGAAGCCCACGCGCCTTCCCGACGCCTGGCAAAGCCGGGCGACCAGCGCGGCGTAGAGTGGAGCGACGGCGCTGGTGCCCAATCCGCTGATCCAGGTGTTCGGCGCGACCATGATGCTGTAGCCGCTGAGACCGGAGGCGTTGCCCGCGACGTCCGGGACGCCGCGCCCGACCTTCCCGCCAGCCAGCGCGGGCGGCAGCGTCACGGCCTGCTGCCACTCCGGAACGGACATGATCTGGCTGATCCCGCCGCCGGTGACGCCGGTGCTGTCGTTCCACACGATCTCTTGGCCATCCGTCGTGATCTGAGTTCCGCCGCACGCCAGAGCGTATTGGCTCGACGCGGGATAGCCCACCTGGGGCGCCGCGCCGCCCAGGGTGACGCCGGTGTCGCCCGAGGTGGTCAGGATCGTGACGCCCATGGCTCCGGCCGACTGAAACGCCTGCTCCATCGCCAGAATGGTCGACGCGGACCATGCGCTTTCCGGCGCTCCCCAGCTGATCGACACGGCGTCCGGGGCGCCGCCGGGCCAGGCCAGGGCCGCATCCAAGGCGAGGATCCAGGCCTGGAACTGATTGGGCGCGAAGACGACGTAGAATTCCGCCTTCGGCGCGACGGCGCCCGCCACCTGTATGTCGAGCAGAACCTCGACATAGTTGGGCGAATACATCTGGTTCTGAGCGCCGAGCACGCCGGTGTCCGACAGGCTCGGCGCGGGGCCGCCGGTCAGGGTCTGGAACGCGTCGCCGAGCAGGGTCTCGTCATAGCCTCCGCCGAACTCCAGAAAGGCGATGCGCCGCCCCGTCCCATCGCCCGGCGGGAAGTCGTACAGAGCGGCGATCTTCTGGGGATTGGAGGTTCCGGCCAGGGGAGCGGCGGCGCTGGCGCCGCCGGCTGCGACCGCGTGGCCCACGCGCCGCGCGGCCGGTCGCGCATCCAGCCCGAGAACGGTCAGGATCTTGTCGGCGATCTGGGGCGGCACGGTCGGATCGCCCAGCGGCTGAAGGTGGTCGCGCCCCTCAAGCCGATAGTGATGCAGCTCGACGTCGAACGCCTTCTCCACCGCGGCGACCGGCCCCCGCGCGGTGATCAGGTGAAGCGCCTTGGAGATGGACACGATCTCCAGCCCCATGGAGCGAAGATACGCCTCGACGCTCGCGGTATCCGCATCATCGGCGCCGCAGGTCGACGCGAAGCCTTCATACGACGGAAACTCGGTCGCCAAGGGCTGAGCGGCTCGGCTCTGCATGTGCGCCCGCCACGCGTCGGACGGGCGCAGGACGACGGTGACCGTCAGGATCTCATCGGGGGAGGCTCTGCCCACATGCGCCGCCCCCGATGGAGCGGGATGGTGGACGTCCTCCAGGCGCACGCGGTTCATGATCGATCCTCCATGGTCCCGCCGGCAGCCACATCAGCCTGCTCGGCCTCAGAAACGCTTGCTGCTGGGCAGGCCAAGACCGGTGACGGTCTCGCCCTCCCGCCAGATCAACCCGTCCTTCTCGAATTCCTCGAAGATGTTATCGACCGCCCGCGCCGTGACCTCGGCCCCCTCGGCCGCCAGGCGCTTGTGAACCTGCCCGACCGGCAGGTAGGTCCGGCTGATCAAGGGATAGATGGCGCTGCCGAGACGGTCGTAGAACGCGGCCTGCGGCGTTGAGCCGTGCCGGGTGTCGACGAAGCGGATCTGAGAGGCGCTCCGCGTATAGGTCAGCTCCGGCGCGGTCTGGGGATCGGACCACGCCGCTTGCCAAGCCGCGATCCGCTGGCGCATCGGCTCATAGACCGTGTCCGGCAGCCGATGGGGGTTATGGAAGTCGAAGTAGTAGGCGATCTTTTCGGCGTCGATCGCCGTGGGATAGACCGCCGCATAGCGGGCGTCCGGACGAACTTGCGTCAGGCCCCAGCGCTCGGGCTGGCTGTGATAAGGGCTGAACCGGTCCATCCGGATCTCGCCGCAGTCATCCGGAGGCGGCAGATGACCGATACGCTCCATCAGTCCGAGGAGCTGCTGGTAGTCCTCTTCGGTCTCGCCGGGAAAACCATAGAGGACATTCCAGGCGACCTTGATCTGGTAGTAATGCGCCCATTTCAGGAAGCGTAGGTTGATGAACGAGGTGCTGCCCTTGCCCATCAGCTTCAGGATGCGCGTGTTCAGGCTTTCGATGCCTGGCTGGACCCAGACGAGGCCGCCATTGGCGAGCGCCTTGATCTGCTCTGGTTTGATGTTGGCTTTGGTCTCGTACCAGAAACCATAGTCGAGCTCGCGCCGCTCCAGGGCCCCGAAGACCTGATCGATATATCGATGGTCAAGGATGTTATCGACAGCGAAGAAACTCCGCTGGCCGTGCCGGTCCGACAACTCGTCCAGCTCGGCGAGCACACGCGCTGGCGACTTGCTGCGATAGGCCATGCCCATCGCGTTGAGGCCGCAGAACGTGCAGTGCGACGTCTCCCCCCACCAGCATCCCCGGGCCGACTCGAAGGGGACCGAGATCCACTGCCCCTCGATCTCCCGCGGCGCGCCGTTTCGGATGATGGCCTGGAAGAAATCCCGATAGTCGGGAATGGGCGCCTCATCCATGGCCTCGACGGTCGGCGTCCGCGCCTGATCGGGGGCCGGCCCTCCCCGCCGATGGACCCCTGGCAACGGGCTGGTATCCACGTCGCCCGCGAGCTGGTCCAGGAGGAGCGGAAACACCCGCTCCGCCTCGCCCGCGACGACGATGTCGACACAGTCGACGGACCGCAGGAACTCCACGCCCATGCCGCCATCGAAATTGGCGCCGCCAAACAGGGTGATCAGCTCGGGTCGCCGGCGCTTGAGCGCGCGCGCGAGCGCCAAGGAGGCGCAGGTCTGCTCGAACATCGAGGTGAAGCCGACCGCGGTCAGCCCGGCCCAGAGAGGCTGATCAGCCAGGTCGTCGATAAACCGTGGGATGGTCTCGTTGCGCCAGGCCAGAAGCGCCGCCCGGTCCAGGCCCAATTCGGCTTCGATGCCGGCAAGGTCGCTCCGGTCGAGAAAGAGCGTCTCGTCCGGGGCGGCGTCGGCAAAGGCCGCGACGGAGAAGAGCCACTCGCCGAGCAGCCGGAACTGCTGGCGACACAGGCGTTCATATCGCTCCCAGCCAAACAGGCCGGCGAATGCGAGGTTTCCGTACACCCCCTGCGCCCGCCAACCGCGATCGGCGGCCATCGCCGTGAGCAAGCCGATCTGAATGGACGGCAAGCGCGTCGATCCGAACGGCATGGAGACCAGCGCCAATTCACGCGTCATGCGGCGCCTCCGCGAACGCCCGAGCCGTCGCGCCGGCGCCGCCTGTCGTCAGCGGCAGTGAGATCGGTCCGCGCAGCATCAGCGACGGCACGTACCTCGTGAGTCCGTTCAGCCGCCAGGGCGTCGGAAAGGCGGCGAGGCGGCGCAGGACGGCGCAAAGCTCGATCCGGGCGAGGGCCGCGCCGAGGCAGAGATGCGCGCCGTGGCCGAACGCAAGATGCCGGCCGGACCGGCCGACAAGGAAACGGTCCGGCTCGGCGAAGACGCTGGGGTCTCGATTGGCCGCCGCCAGGGAGACCATCACGCGGTCGCCGGCCTCGATCTCGACGCCGCCCAGCCTGATCGCCTCGCGGGCCCGACGCGAGATGGTGGGAACCGGAGGGTCGAACCTGAGCCCCTCCTCCAAAAGGCTGGCGTTGGCCGCCTCGTCCCGCGACAGCAGCGACCAGGCCTCGGGACTTCCAGCCAGGTGGGCGAGAAGGTTCCCCGCGAGATTGGCGCTGGTGTCCTGGCCGCCAAACAACAGCAGGATGGCGTCGGCCGCCGCGTTGTCCTCGCTCTCGGTCTGAGCCAGGGCGGAGAGGATATCCTCGCCTGGACAGCGCCTGCGGTCCTGGACCAGCGAGCGCATCAGATCCCACAGGAAGACGACCTGCTCCTCGGCGCGGCGGTGCTCTTCCGCCGCCATGGGGTGACGCCCGACGAGCCGGCCCAGCACCGTGGTCAGTCCGCTAAGCCCTGGGCGCAGAGTGATCGGGACGCCGAGCAGGTCGCAGATGACATGCAAGGTCAGCGGTCGCGCGACCTCCGCCATGAAATCCCCGCCGCCCGTCGCGGCGAACGCCGTCAATCTCTCCTTGGCCAGGTCGTCGGCCAGCGGACCAGCCTTGGCCAGCGCCTTCGACAACGCCGCCCCAAGCGCCGCGCGGCGCGGGCGCTGAGGCGGCGGATCCATGAAGATGATCCAGTTTCGGATCAGGCTGTTGAAAGCCTCGGCGTCGTCGCCGCCCGTCCTCATGGCGCTCAGGGCAGGGTGCGACAGGGCTTCGGCGACAAGGGCGTGCGAGGTGACAAACCACCCTTGCAGGGACCGGCAATAGACGACCGGCGCTGTCTCGCGCAGGCGCGCCAGGCACGGATAGGGATCACGATAGAGCGACTGGTCGGCCAGAGCGCGGTCCAGCAGATTTTCAGGCGCGGCGTCACGCACGGGCGAAGCTCTCAGCCAGGAACGGTTCGACCTTCGGGTCAAGATCGAGCGTGATGAATCCCAGGCGCTCCATGTCACGCAGGTCCGAAAGGGGCAGACCGAGCTTGGCCGCCGGGCGCGCGCCGCCGCTGTCCTGCAAGGTCCGCAGGGCGGCGACCCAGTCGGCCCGCGCCGGCGCTGGCGGGCGCTGACGCCGGAAGCTCACCTGGTCGGGTTCGATCTCCGCGACGCCGGGGCCGATCGCCGCGATCAGGAAACCGTCCAGCCTGGGCGGCAGCGGGGCTTCCGCTTCTGGCGTCACCAGCCTCCCCACGCCGAGACGCAAGGCCGCCGCCGCCAGCTGCGCCAGGTCGAGCGGCGCTCCCCGCCCGCCCTGGTCGTCGATCACCACCGACCAAGGCCCTTCCGCCAGAAGTCTGCGCGCGGAAGGGGGCGCCAGCTGAATCAGGCAGCGACCGAACAGTCGGCGCAGATCGTCGAGGTCTCGCAGTTGAGGGCGCAAAGGGCCAAGGCGACCGCGCGCTAGGTCTATCCCGGGCACGAGAAACAGCCCCACCCCGCCCGCCATCAGCCCCCGCCCCTTTTCCGACAGCTCGGCGCCGGCGAGGTCCGCGGGATCGCTCGCGGGTCGACGAACCGCCGCCAAGCGTTCCGCCAAAGCGTCGATCTCGGGCCCGTCGGCGCACGGCGCGGCGCCATCCATCAAGGCGCGAAGGCGTTCGCCCAGACTGGCCGCCACCTCCGATAGGGCGTAGCTCGCGGACATCGGCCAGGGGCGAGCGAGCAGGCCGGCGATGGTGCGCGACGCCAGGGCTTCCGGTATCGGCTCGGCGAGAAACAAGGCCGTGCACGCCAGGGCGTGCGCCAAGGCCCCCGGCCGGTCACCTTCCATCTCCGCCATGCGCGAAAGGTTATGGGCGGTGTAGATCGCGTCGTTGCTGGTCCGGGTTCCGGCGTTGGCCCGCTCGGCCAAGGCCAGATAGCGCCGGGCTGGACCGGGCTCCTTCTTCAGGCGATAGAGCCGATGCAGGTTGATGGCGTTGATGTATTCGAGCGCCCATCGGCGCGGATGTTGCCGCGCAAGCGCCTGCTCGATCTCCAATTCGATAGCCTCGGCGGCGGCCAGATCGCCAAGGCGGGCGCGGGCCAGGGCGGAGATGTTCAGGACGTAGAGGTTTTCGGCCCGCTCCTCATGACTCGAAAATCGCGACCGGGCCTCCGCGAACAGTCGGTCGGCCTCGGAAGGCGCTCCCGTCATGACCTTGCCCCAGCCCTGAGTGAGAGTCAGGAAGCCGACCAGATCGTCGGGACAGTCCGGCGGCGCGGCTTCCGCCGCGGCCTCCGCGAAGCGCAGTCTGCCGATCCGCACCCCCTGCAGGCGGGCCAGCCAGGCCGCGCGCTGCGCCGGCGTCTTCGCCGCGGCCGCCAGCCTTTCCAGGCGAGCGATCGCCAGATCGGTATGTCCCTCGCGAAAAAGGAGCTCCGCCTCGCTGGCCAAGACGGCGGGCCGCACCAGCTCGAAGGCCCCATGGAGCTGGGCGTAACCTGAAAGCCATGGCAGGCGGGCGGCCCGGATCGCCAGCCAGTCATAGTCGGTTTTGCTGACGCTGTCGGGCCTGCGCCGAAGGGCTGGCGGCGCCGCCCAGACGCCTGGCCGCAGAGCCACGAGTCCGGCGGGCGTCGCGCCCAGCGCGGCCAAGGTTTCAGCCGAGATCAATCCGGGCGCGAGCGCCACCACCGGATCAAGCGCCCCCGGCTCGGGCTCGCCTGGCGGGTCCGAGACAAGCCCGACTCTTTCCGACCCGATCTCCTCGGATAGAAAGCTGAGGAACGCCTCGTCCGCGGGGTTCCAGGCCAGCCCCGGCAGGGGCGGAATGATCGCGACCGAACCCCGGATCAGCGGCGCCAAGCGGCGCGCCAACGTCCAGGCGGCGCGGATCGCCGGATCACCCCCAGCTTCGAAATCGACGCCCCAGTCCGCCGTGTCGGCGAAGTCGACGCCGGGCGATAGAGACACGGCTGGCGCGCACTCGGAAAGCTCCAGATCCACGCCCAGCTGCGTCGCGAGATCACGCGGCGCCTGCCAAGGCAGATAACCCGTTAAAGTTGCGTCCACGATCAGGGGCGCGACGCCTTCCCAGTACAATTCCTTGGCCCCAAGCGGAAGAATCTCTCTCCATACGTGCGCTGGCGATCGAGGCGGCGCGAGCGCGGATTTTGACACATCCCCGTCGTCGTGAAGCCGCGAGATCATGGATATTTCCCTGAAAATACAGCCGTTTATCGAACTATCACTCTCTTGGGGCGAGTTGATCGCGCGTGATCGCATGCGGTCAACTTGGAGCAAGTTGCACCACCATAAGCAGTATTGCAAGATATAACCACCTAAGCTAGTTGTTGATAGCGCGAATAGACGCGCTCCACCCAACTCAACCTAGGAGATACCTATGTCCGACTATATCGCCGAGTTCAAAGCGGCGGTGCCGAAGGCGATCGCCCAGGCTTGGAGTGATCCGCAGTTCGATTCCCTGCTGCTCAGCAATCCCAACAAGGCCTTCGCTTCCTTGGGCGTCGTGCTGCCTGACAACGTTCAGCTGCGTTTCGTGAAGACCGATGCGGCCGACGCCTCGAACTGGACGCTGGCCGAGAACGGCGGCAAGCACCTCATGACCATCCCTCTTCCGCCGGCTCCTGGCGGCGGCGTGACCGGCAGCGCCACCGCCGCCGGCGACTGCTCAAGCTCCAGCATCTGCTGCACCGCCTGAATTCCTCGGCTCGGCCCGGCCGTCCGTTTGCGCCGACCGGGCCGACGCTCTGCCCCTATTCCTTGCGGCGAACGAGTTGACGATGATCGATCAAACTGTGGCGAGACCTCGCTTTCGCGAGGAGTTCAAAGTTCAACAGTGCGATGGCCAGGGCGTCTTTCTCTATACGGAGGACGACTTCGCCATCCTGACCGGTCACGCCTTCGAGGCCGTCGCAAACCGATTGGACGGAACCCGAACCGCCGAACAATTGGCGCTGGACCTGGAAGGCGTCCTCGACCCTTCGCAAGTTTACTATGTGCTGATGCAGTTGCAGGCCAAGGGGTACTTGGTCGACGCGCCCCAGGCGGTGATGCCCAAGGCGGAGGCGGCGTACTGGCGCCTCAGCGGCTTCGATCCGGCCGAGGCTCGGAAATCACTGGCCGGGCGCCGCGTTCAGATTCACGCGCTGAACGGCGCCAACGAGACGGATGCGTCCATCTTGAAAGGCCTTCTGGCCGGATATGGCGTCAGCCTGGCCTCCAGCGAGGCGACCGACGACGCCGATCTGACCGTCGTCCTGACCGACAACTATCTCAACCCAGCGCTCTCCCGCTTCAACGCGGCGACCATAGCCGGAGGCAAGCCGTGGCTGCTGGCCCGCCCGGTCGGCATCCAGAGCTGGCTCGGCCCCTATTTCGACGGCCAGAACGCCTGCTGGAGCTGTCTCGCGCAGCGGCTCCGCGGACATCGGATGGTCGAGACGTTCCTGGAGAACAAGCTGAATCTGGACGGACCGCCGAGTGCGGCCTTCGCCTCGACGCCGGCCACCCGGGCCACGGCGCTGGCGCTGCTCGCCGAGGAGATCGCGCGCAGCCTAGCCGGCGCGCCGCGCATGAAGAACAAGGTGGTCAGCTTCGATCACAACGCCATGACGACGGCGGAACACGTCCTAGTGCGCCGCCCGCAGTGCCCTGATTGCGGGGATTC
This sequence comes from Caulobacter sp. CCH9-E1, assembly GCF_001556515.1. GTDB lineage: Bacteria > Pseudomonadota > Alphaproteobacteria > Caulobacterales > Caulobacteraceae > Caulobacter. Next base: position 47,615 of record NZ_LSJA01000276.1, read on the forward strand.
CAGCATCAAGGACGGGACGGTCATCGCGCTCGAGCCCTGCGCTCGCACCTTTACGGCCGAGGCCGGACATCGCTCGATATCGCCGGAAGAGACCGTCCGGCGTTTTCAACACCACGTCAGCCCGATCACCGGCGTGATCCGGGAGCTCACATCGCTTCGCCAAGAGGGCGACGACGTCAAATGCATCTACGGCGCCGGCCACAACTTCGCGATGATGATCGAAGACGTGTCCTTCCTCCGCGCCACGCTCCGCATGGGGTCGGGCGGCAAGGGCAAGACAGACACCCAGGCCAAGGCCAGCGCGATCGGCGAGTCGCTCGAACGCTATTCCGGCCTCTTCCAGGGCGATGAACCGCGCCGTCTGGGCCGCATGGTCGACATCGGCGAGTCGGCCATCCATCCCAACGACTACCTGCTGTTCAGCGACAATCAGTTCCGCAATCGCATCGATTGGAACCGGGAGCATGACCGCTACCAATATGTGCCGGAACCCTTCGACCCCGAACGGCCGGTGGAGTGGACGCCGCTGTGGTCGCTGACGCAACAGCGCTTTCGCCACCTGCCGACGGCTTGCTGCTATTACGGATACAGCCACCACAGCCTGCCACGCGACCAGAAGATATGGGCGGCCTTCTCGCATGCGGATTCAAACGGCTGCGCGGCGGGAAACACGCGCGAGGAAGCGATCCTGCAGGGACTTTTCGAACTGGCCGAGCGCGATAGCGTCGCCTGCTGGTGGTACACGCGCTGCCAGCGCCCCGCGGTCGATCTATCGGGCTTCGAGGAGCCGTATTTCGACCGGATCCAGGCTCACTATCGCGCCATGGGCCGCAAGATCTGGGTTATCGACGTCACCAACGACACCGGCATCCCGACCTTCGTCGCCGTATCCTGCCGAGAGGACTCGGCGCACCAGGAGATCATCTGGGGCTGCGGGGCCCATCTTGAAGCGCGCATCGCCATCCTTCGCGCCCTGACCGAGGCCAATCAGTTCCTAGCGGCGTTCGATCGGTTCACGACCGACGGCGACCGCTACATCGGGTTCGATCCCGAAGCCGTGCGTTGGTTCCAGACGGCCCATATGGATGACCAGCGCCACCTGGCGCCCAATCCCGACCTTCCGGCCCGCCAGGCCCGGGACTACGCCAGCGCCCCGGCGGGCGACCTGACGGAAGAACTGCGGGACTGCATCGGTCGCCTCGAAAGACTGGGATTGGAAGTGCTCGTCCTGGATCAGACCCGGGCCGACGTCCAACTGCCGGTCGTGCGCGTCGTCGTTCCCGGCCTCAGGCACTTCTTCGCCCGCTTCGCGCCGGGGCGGCTGTACGACGTTCCCCATGCGCTCGGTTGGGCTCCGACCCAACTGTCGGAAAGCCAGCTCAATCCGATCCCGGTCTTCTTCTAGACGTCGCGCCTTTTCCAGGATCAGGTCATGACAGCCCTCCAACATGGCCCCTCGCCCGCCGATCTCGGGTTAGCGCTGGCGCAGACGGCGACGCTGCGCCACACCGACGATGCCATCGAAGTCACCAGTTTCCGCCGGTCCTTCAGGATCACCGACCTTCGGCCGGAAATCAGCGCGCTGGTGGATTCGCTGCGTCATGGTCCGCGCTCCCGCTCCGATCTGGCCGTCGCGCCATCGGCGGGAGACGGACTGGAGGGCGCCCGGATCGACTATGTCCTCACCCAATTCGATCGCATGGGCGCTCTGTCGCGCACCTTGACGGTCGACGGCGAAGGCTTGGCCACCCTGCACCCCAACCACGGCTTTTCGCCGCAACCGCCGCTGATCCACGCGGACGGAACCTATCGGCTGAGCCGCTTCGCCGCGCTGCAACCCTACCATTGCGGGCCAGAGACCGGCTGGCAGCTCACCTCGCCCTTGGGCGCGGCGAGGCTGGTGCTGACGGATACGCGGTGCGTCGCCGCGGCGGCCGCGCTGGTCGACGGCCTGACCCCAGCCGCCCTGGCCGAGCGCGCGCGGCTGCCCCTCGATGTCACGGCCGCCCTGCTCCAGATGATCGTCTGGTGCGGCGCGGCGGAACGCCAGGCGCACGACGGCGCCCTGCCGGAAGAGACCAGCGTCGCCTTGCGTCATTGGGAGCCGCACGATCTGCAGTTCCATACGCTCTCGCGCCTGGGCCGCCATCAGGGCGTCTTCGGCGGCGCCTTCCCCTTCCGCGGCGTGGAGCCGGAACTCCCCGCCATACGACCGCTGGCGACCGAGAATATCTTGCCCCTGAAGCGGCCCGATCCCGCCGCGCTGCGCCAGGCCGACCCGCCGTTCGCCCATGTGCTGCAATCGCGCCAATCGATACGGACCTTCGCCTCCCGGCCGCTTGAAATGGACCAGGTCGGCGAGTTTCTGTTCCGGTCGGCGGCGCTCAAGGAGGTGCGGCGCAAGGATGGGATCGAGGTGGCGTTCTATCCCTATCCCGGCGGCGGGGCGCGATCGGAGTTGACCCTCTATCTCGCCGTTCCGACCGACCAGGCTCTGGAGCCCGGCCTCTATCGCTATGAGGCCGAAGCGCATGGGCTGACGCGCCTCTCAAGCCTGACGACGGAGGTCTCGGAGCTGCTTACAGACGCCAAGACCACGGCGGGGCTAGCGGGACATCCGCCGCTGCTGCTGATCATCGCCGCGCGCTTCCGACGGGTAAGCTGGAAGTATCGCGCCATGGCCTACGCCGTGATGCTGAAGAACGCCGGCGCGCTCATCCAGACCCTCTACCTGAACGCCACGGCGATGGGGCTTGCGGGCTGCGCCCTGGGCGGCGGCAACGCCGACCTGTTCTCCCGCGCGATCGGCAGCGACTATTATGAGGAGACCTCCATCGGCGAGTTTGTCCTAGGCCCGATGCCGGCATGATCGCCGAGCGCGACATCGCGGCCCGGGCCGAGGCGCGGCTCGCACAATGGCTGCCCAAGCTGGTCGATCTATCGGACAGGCTATTCCACGCCCCCGAACTGGCCTTCGTCGAGTACGAGGCGGCGCGCCTGCTCTGCGAGACGCTGTCCGGCGCCGGCTTCGCCGTCGAGACTGGCGTCGCGGGCATGCCCACCGCGTTTCGCGCGAGCGCCGGATCGGGAACCCGCGACCTCATCCTCTGCGCGGAATACGACGCCCTGCCGGGGATTGGTCACGCATGCGGCCACAACCTCATCGCCGCCGCCAGTTTGGGCGCGGCCCTGGCCCTCGCCCCGGAAGCCGATCTCCTGGGCCGCCGCATTCAGGTTCTGGGCGCGCCCGGCGAGGAATGTCTCGATAACGGCGGCAAGATCCGGCTCTTCGACGCGGGCTTCTTCGACGCCGCCACAGCGGTTCTCATGGTCCATCCGGCCCCGTTCGACGCCGCCGGACCACGCATGGGCGCGGGCGGTCTGTGGCGCTATCGGTTCCACGGCGATGGCGGACATGCGTTCGGAGGCTGGGGTGCGCGTCTGGCTGAAATCTCGGATGCGCTGATGATGGCCGAGCTGGGCCTCACCCTGCTGGCCCGCAGGTTGGCGCCCAGCGAAGGAATCTCTGTCCATCGCGCGACCGACAGCGGCGCGGTGAATTGCCGGCCCCGCGCGGGAAATCTGGAGGTCGCCGTGCGAGCGCCGACCCTGCGCGACCTGCTGACCTTGGCCGACCGGATCACGCTCAGCGTAACGGGCGCCGCCCAGGCCGCCGAGCTCAAATGCGAGGTGCTGCCGCCCGAGCGCCCCTATGTCGAATTCTACCCCGATCCGGCGCTGGCCACGGCGTGCCGAGACGTCTTCGATCGCCTGGGACGACCAAGTCGGGACGACCTTCCGCCGCTGACCATCACCACCGATCTCGGGCTGGTCTCGACCCTGGCTCCCTGCCTGCACGCCTTCATCGCGCTTTCGCGAGACGGAAGCGCGAACCACGACGCCGCCTTCGCGAGCCACTGCATCGGTCCGGATGCGGAACGGTGCGTCCACGACGGCGCGCTGGCGTTGATTGGGACCGCGATCCGTCACTGCCTGTCGGAAGACAAGCCGTCGGGCGGGTGCTGACTGTCTAAGGCTGGCCTCGCGGCCTCGGCCACGGGGCTCTCAAGATACGGACCGAAGAGAGAAAGGTGGCGGTGAGAGAGTCCGCCAAACCAGTATTCCCATACCGCATCATAGCGACCCACAAGGACCCACTATCGCGTTGATTATAATGGATTAATTTTCGCGATCGTGTCACCTTGTCCATCAGCTACCCACTCGATCCTGAGTACAAAATGGGACCGGAAGTGGGACCCGAAGTGGGGCCGAAAATGAAATTCGGCGAACTTCGCCGGAAGGACAGGCCGGGGCTGCCGGAAGTGGGACCGAGCGGCATTTGAAAAGTGGGGCCGCACTAGCTGGAGGCTTGGCATGGGACGTTCACTTCACAAACTGACCGCAATCCAAGCAGCGAAGCTCAACAAGCCAGGCCGCCATTCCGATGGCGGCGGCCTCTATCTCTCGATCGATGAGAGAGGGCGTCGGCGGTGGGTCTTCATGTACACGCGAGCCGGTAAGCGCGTTGAACTAGGGCTTGGAGGCCGCCGCGATCTTTCCCTGGCGGACGCTCGCGCGGAAGCGGCGACTTTCCGCGCAATGCTGGCGGCAGGCGCCGACCCCAAGGTCGAGCGCGCCAGGGACGACAAGGTCCAGACCTTCGGCGCCTGCGCCGATGCCTACGTTGAAGCCATGCAGCCCTCATGGCGTAACGCCAAGCACGCCGCGCAATGGAAGATGACGCTCACCAAATACGCCGCGCCGATCCGCGAGCGCCCGGTCAACGACATCGCCACACAGGACATTCTGGACGTTCTGCAACCGCTGTGGACCCGCACGCCCGAAACGGCCGAGCGTTTGCGCGGGCGGATCGAGAACGTCTTGGATGCGGCTAAGGCCAAGGGATTGCGCACTGGCGAGAATCCGGCGCGGTGGCGGGGCCATTTAAACCAGCTCCTGCCCAAGCGACAGCGATTGAAGCGCGGCCATCATGCGGCATTACCCTACGACCTCATGCCTGAGTTTATGGCCAATCTCCGCACGCGCAGCGCGGTTGCAGCCCGCGCCTTGGAGTTCTTGATCCTAACCGGCGCGAGATCGGGTGAGGTGCTGGGCGCGACTTGGGATGAGTTCGATCTCCAAAAGGAGATCTGGACGGTGCCAGCCGCTCGCATGAAGGCCGGCCGCGAACATCGCGTCCCCCTCTCAAGTCGCGCGATGAAGATCATCGCCGAGCGACTTGAGGCCGGATCGGTCGGTCATGTGTTCCCAGGCGCAACTTCGGCGTCACCGTTGTCCTCTATGGCCATGGCGATGCTGCTGCGGAGAATGAAAAGCGACATCACCGTACACGGCTTTCGGTCAACGTTCCGCGATTGGGCCTCAGAGACGACGGGTTTCTCGCACGAGGTCTGCGAGATGGCCTTGGCCCATACCATCGCCAACAAGGCTGAGGCTGCCTACAGGCGTGGCGACCTGTTCGAGAAGCGCCGTAAGCTGATGGAAGCGTGGGCTGGTTACTGCTCCACTCCGAAGAGCGGGAAGGTCGTAGCCTTGCGCCATGGCTAGCCGACGTCGGGGCGGTAGTTAGCGGGATCGGCGATCCACCGATTGATCGCGGACTCGTGCCATCCAGCACCGTGGACGCTGATTGGAACTTGGCGAGGGAAAGTGCCCTCGCCGATCTTCCGATAAAGGGTCGATCGGCTAAGGCCCGTGCGCGCCAGCACGGTTTTGAGGCGAACGATACGGTCGAGATCGGCCATCGTTTAAGCTCCACAGACTGGGATCTGAAGGCATTCGATGAGCCAGAATTGGATCGCTCTCCGCTGGCGGCAAGGCCTTGCGGGGCGGGATCGTACTCTGGGAAACAAAGACAGGCCCTAGGCACCTCTAGCGTAGGTAAGACCGGACCTTCACGATGCTGGCTGCGCCTCGGCACCGCCAATTTCGTCCTGGCTCCCCGTATTGGCTGCGCTATTTTTTTAAACGCACACCGGCGCCGAGGAAGTCATCCTCGGCCTCAAACACGATGCCAGCATCTTCCAGTGCCCGCCTTGCAGCCTGGACGTTAGCCGCCGTACTGCGTTCAGGCCCCAGGGTTTCCATACGTCGGATGGTATGGAGGCTGAGTCCGGACGCCTCGGCAAGCTTCGGCCCACTCCAATCGAGCAGGCCGCGAGCAGCCCTCATTTGGCCTGCGGAGATTTTCAAGTTGTCATCTTTAGTGTGAGATGGCACTTTTAGTTGGACTTGATGCTGTGAACACGGTACAAGGCGACTAATACACATCAAAGGTCAGAGGTCATGAGTCCGCGTCGAAAGACGGGGCGCGAACCTGCGCGCCCATGTGAGCCCTCACGGCGGGCTCTGATAGCCAGCCTTTCGGTCGCGCCTCTGATCGGCGATGCATCTGCGATGCACGCTCGGATCGATCCTAGTATCGACACCTGCCATCGCTGGCTCGCCATCGACGCCGAGCAGCGCCGCCTCCAACTCGAATGGGGCAGGCTCGAAGGCCGGCTGATGACCAAGCACGATTGGTACAAGCTCACGCCGGACCAACAGGCCACGATCCCCGAAGGCGCCAGACTTGCCGAGATCGATGCGCGTCTCGATGTGCTGGAGGTCGAGGGACACGCCCTCCTGAAGGCGATGCGGCCAAAACCGGCGAAGAGCTTTGAAGCGGTCATCGCCAACCTCTCGGTGGCGGCGCGGCTGATCTTCGTTGAAGATCATCCCGAGGCCCACGGCCTCATCACCCGCGCGGCCCGCGACCTCGCCGCGCTCTCGGGTGGAAAGTGACCCGCCGCGTCGCCCGGCGACGCGATGGCGCCGACCGCCGGCTGGCGGCGACGTTCCGCCGTAACGCCACCGGCTTCCTCGAAGGCGCCGAGGCAGCGCTGCCGCGACACCCAGAGGCGACGCCCTACTTCCTGGCCATCGCCATCGAACTGGCGCTGAAGGCTTACCTGCTCGACCGAGGGATCAGCGACGACTGGAACCGCGTCTATCTTCGGCACGATCTGGCCAAGACGCTGAGGTTCGCGCGCCGCGCCGGCTTCAATGGCGCTTCTGCCGGGGCCGCCGAGCTGGCCGCGCTCCTTGGCCCCTATTACCAAGTCCATGGCATCTCGCGGATGACGCCGGACGAGGTTGCATCTGTATGCTGGCGTCAGGCCTGCACGACCGTTCGGGAGCTCATCGCCGCCGTGGCTGAGACCGCGGGGCTCGCCCCGTCTGGTCAGGAGAACGTCGCGTGACAATGCGCCTCCGCATGCCTTGGCCGCTCGTGGTGAGTCAGTGGTGGCGCTGGCGACATCCCTATCTCTGGCGCGGCCGGATCTTCGATCCACAGAATACCCAGCAGGTGATGTCCTACGCGGTGCTGCGCCTTCGCCAGGAGACGCGGGATGTCTTCCTGCTCAATCACATTCAGGCGCTCGACTACGCTCTGATCGCTCGCCACCTGGGTATCTCCGCCGCCGAAGTCCAGGCGCGCCTGGCCGATGCGCTTTGCGAGATTTCCCGGACGATCGCTCTGATCGAGCGCGCCCGTCCTCATCCCAACAATCCAGCCAATGCGGAGCATCCCGATGTCTGACGACAAGGGGCCATTCGCCGTCTCCCGCCGCGTCGTGATCGGCGCCGCGGGCGCCGCGCCCGTCGCTGACAACACCGGCGCCGGAGCAGCCATGCAGGACCAAGCCATCGCCCGCTGCGATGAATGGCTGGCGCTCGACGCGGAGATCGACCGGCTGGGTAATCGCTGGTCGGATCTGGAGACCATTCTCGTGCGGCAGAAGCGTTGGGAGCGCATGACGCCCGAGGAGCGCGGAGAGCTGTTGCCCTCCGAGGAGATGGACGCCATCGACAAGCAGCTCGAACCGCTATTCGAGCAGCGCGAGACATGGCTGGAGGCTCTCGCCGCTATCCGCGCCACCGACATTCATGGCGTCGTCGCCAAGCTGGAGGTGGCGTTGCGGGTCATGGTCCATCAGCAGGGTGACGGCTACGACCTCTTCAAGGCGACGATGGAGGAGCTGCGCACCGCGCGCTGTCCGAACTGCGGGACGCCCGTTTGCAGGCGCTAGCCGCGCCCCCTCCGGCAACCGCCTTGCCCACCCCACCCTGCGGGAGCCAGGACCGGAACGGTCGGTGCTCGCCCTGGAGCGCTTGGAGAGCGTCTGCCGGGCGGGCTGGTGCGGGTCAAGGGCGGCTTCGCCGTCGCTCCGCGAGACGCCCAGAGGGCGTCCCCTTGACGCGCGCCAGCCCGTCCGGCCCTTGTTCCACCAAGCGATCCAGGGCGTCTTACCTCCGAGCGAGACGGCAGCTCCAGCTCGGGTCTAGCCCCCCAAGTTTCACGGAAGCAGGCCCAGAGTTCCGCCAACTCTAGCGCTTCTTCGCACCGCTCTTGGCCTTGCGGCCGCCCTGCCCCAGGCCGCTGGCCTTTGCCATCGCGCTGCGCGCTGCGCTGTAGGCCGGCGCGGACATGGGGTAGTCGGTCGGCAGGCCGTAACGCGTCCGATATTCCTCGACGCTCAGACCGTGCGTGCCGATGTGACGCTTTAAGGTCCTATAAGGACGTCCATCAATGAAGCTGATCAGCGCTTCGGGCGTAATGCTCTTGCGGATTTGCGCGGCCGTGGGTCGCTCAACCGCCAGCACGGCGTCTGGCGCCGCATCAGGCGAGCCAGCGAGGCTCAAGGCGCCATAGACGGTAGCGATTAGCCCAGGAAGCTCATCGACGGCGACATAATTGGCGCTCACATAGGCCGCCACGACACCCGCCGTCAGCTTGGCCAGCTCATCTAGTTTGTCCGCCATCAAAGCCTCTTATGAACGCTTAACAGAAAAAGTCGCATCGTTCTGTCGGTGATCGCAAGCCGTGGCGGGGCCTAGCACGAAAAAGGTCAGAGCGTTGTGTCTCCAAGCGATGGCCCATACATGCCGTCACTATCGCTTTCAAAAGCCCGTTTTCCGCCGCGCCGCCAGAGCGCCAGGGTGTGCTCGCCGTCGTCGGCCTTCAGCATGGTCGCCAAGAACGTGAAGGCTCCGTAGAGCGCGGCGCGGTCATCGCGGGTCAGCTCGACGAGGCCGGCCTTTTGCACCAGGCCGCCCAGCTCGATCAGGTGGCGGGTGCGCTCGCGCCGCTTCACCACCCACGTCCGCGTATCGAGCCTAGCCCGTTTCGCCTCCAGGCGATGGCGCGCAGCCTTGGCCCGGCGCTCGGCGTCATTGGTCGCCGCTAGCGCTTGGCGGAACGTCAGCCTTCCCGCCGCGAAAGAACCCCGCGCCTCGCTTGCGCCAGACCTCCTTGCGCGCGGCGTTTCCGGCATCGGCCAGATCCAGCAGTCCGCCGGTCAGGGTATCGATGTCGAGGGCGTCGGCGCCGGTGGCGATCACCAGCTCGCCAAGCTGCCTGACCTTGCGGTCCTTCAGGGTCTTGGCCTTGTCTTCGAGGCTCTTCAGTTCGGCATCGAAGTCTCTCGGTTTGCGCATCCTTAGTCTCCAGGTTCGAATGATGCGCTGATCGTAAAGCAGTGCGTCCGGGAATGCTGTAAGGTCACCGGAACACGCTGGGACGGTGCGGTCCCTCCCGAGATTTTAATCTTGGAGGGCGCGCTTATACGTCGTGCCGACGT
>NZ_LSJA01000277.1 GCF_001556515.1 Caulobacter sp. CCH9-E1
TCGCCCCCTCAGTCACTCCGTGACAGCTCCCCCGCATCGCGGGGGAGCATCTATAATCAGAACGTCAGCGCGCGCGCTTCCTTGACGTGCGGCAGGGCCTGGATCTTGCCCAGCAGGGCCGCGTCCGGCGCCTGATCGACGCCGACGAGGGCGATGGCGTCCTCGTCGGCGGCCACGCGGCCCAGGTTGAAGGTGGCGATGTTGACGCCCGCCTCGCCCAGCAGGCCGCCCAGGGCGCCGATGAAGCCCGGCTTGTCCAGGTTGTTGATGTACAGCATGGCCGGCGAGAAGGCCGCGTCCAGCTCCATGCCCTTGACCTCAACGATGCGCGGCGCGCCGGCGATCACCGTGCCAGCGAAGGCGCGCTTGCCCTTCTCGGTGGTGATGGTCACGCGCATCAGGCTGTCATAGGTGGGGCTGACTTCCTGGCGGCTCTCGGAGACGGTGATGCCGCGCTCCTTGGCCACGGCCGGGGCCGAAACCATGTTGATCTCGGCCAGCATCGGCTTCAGCACGCCCGCCAGCGCCGCCGAGGTCATCGGCTTGACGTTGAGGTTGGAGACCTCGCCCTCGAAGGCGATGTCGATGGCCTTGATGCCGAAGTCGACCATCTGGCCGGCGAAGGCGCCGATCTTCTCGGCCAGGGCCACGAACGGCTTCAGCTTGGGGGCTTCTTCCGCGGTGATCGAGGGGCTGTTCAGGGCGTTGGTGACCGCGCCGGTCAGCAGGTAGTCGCTGACCTGCTCGGCGACCTGCAGGGCCACGTTCTCCTGGGCTTCCGAGGTCGAGGCGCCCAGGTGCGGGGTGGCGACGACCTTGTCCGAGCCAAACAGCGGGTTTTCCTTGGCCGGCTCGACCGTGAACACGTCGAAGGCCGCGCCGCCGACATGGCCGTCGTCCAGCAGCTTGCGCAGGGCCGCCTCGTCGACCAGACCGCCGCGGGCGCAGTTGACGATCAGCACGCCCTTCTTGGTCTTGGCCAGGGCTTCGGCCGACAGGATGTTGCGGGTCTTGTCGGTCAGCGGGGTGTGCAGGGTGATGACGTCGGCGCGCGACAGCAGGTCTTCCAGCTCGACCTTCTCGACGCCCATTTCCACCGCGCGTTCGGGCGACAGGAAGGGGTCGTAGGCCACGACCTTCATCTTCAGGCCCAGCGCCCGGTCGGCGACGATGCCGCCGATGTTGCCGGCGCCGATCAGGCCCAGGGTCTTGGCGTACAGCTCCACGCCCATGAAGCGGTTCTTCTCCCACTTGCCGGCCTGGGTGGAAGCGTCGGCGGCGGGGATCTGGCGGGCCAGGGCGAACATCATGGCGATGGCGTGCTCGGCCGTGGTGATCGAGTTGCCGAAGGGCGTGTTCATCACCACGATGCCCTTGGCCGTGGCGGCCGGGATGTCGACGTTGTCGACGCCGATGCCGGCGCGGGCGATGACGCGCAAGCGGTGGGCGGCGGCGATGACGTCCTTGTCGAGCTTGGCGCCCGAGCGGATGGCGATGCCGTCATAGTCGCCGATGGTGGCGATCAGTTCGTCTTTCGACAGGCCAACCTTGATGTCGAAGTCCAGGCCGCGGTTCTTGAAGATGTCGACGGCGGCAGGGCTGAGCTTGTCGGCGATGAGGACGCGGGGAGCGGTCATGGTTCTGAACCTTCTCCCCTCCCCCTTGCGGGGAGGGGCTGGGGGTGGGG
>NZ_LSJA01000027.1 GCF_001556515.1 Caulobacter sp. CCH9-E1
CTCTCCAGCTCCGAAAAGCTAGCATGGGTGTCCACTGAAACGAGGGAGGATCAGCCGGAGCCAAGGGTTCGTCCAGCCATCTGGGCAGCCAACGCTACCGCGCTGATCAGTTCGCGCGGTCCAACGGTCACGTTGAGAGTCTGCTTTCGGAGCGGGCGCCCTTTACCGCTTCCGACCCACACTTGCCCCCTCCGCGCTGACGCGCTCCTCCCCCGGAGGGGGAAGAAGGGAGCGCACCTTCTGCCCCCTATGGGGGCGGACGACCATGCGAAGCATGGTCCGGTGGGGGCCTGCGGCCTGTCCGACTTCCCCCCCGTTCTGACTTTTGAAGCGCCCACTCTCGGACACTCGGCGGAAGCTTGGCTCTTACTGGATGTCCCCCGGCATTTAGGCTTTCAATCGAACGCCGCGCGCCATGAGGCCGTCGTGATATCCCTCTGGCAAGAACTCGGGGGATGGTTGACCCGTCAGCGCATTTAGCCAAGCTGGCGCGGTCGCTGGGAGCCTGGACGAACCGGTATCGGAGGGATCTGCTGAAGGCCGTGGCCCAGCGGGTCGATGTGACCCCGAAGGAGGGGTCTGCGCGTCAGCGGCTGCAAGGTGGAACTGCTGAGAGCGATTTCGGCGAACAACGGCGTAGAGTCGGCGGCTCCAGACGTTCGCACGCATGGACCGGCTTGGCGCGCCCTGCAGGATTCGAACCTGCGACCGCTCGCTTAGAAGGCGAGTGCTCTATCCAGCTGAGCTAAGGGCGCGCGCTGGCCGGCGAGTCCGCGAGAGCCCTAGTGGGTCCAGGGCTGCTTGCGGTTGGCGGCGAAGTTGTCGGCGTAGGCCTTGATGATCCGCTTGGGCGTCTTCGGCTCGAACAGCTGGAACGCGATCTCGTGGCGCTGGGCGTAGGCCACGGCCTCGTCGCGCGTGTCGAAGGTCAGGCGAATCTGACCGTTCATGTCGCTGGACTGGGTCCAGCCCATCAGCGGGTCGGGCTTGCGGGCCGAGGCCGGTTCGAACTCCAGCACCCAGTCCTTGGTCTTGGCCTTGCCGGACTGCATGGCGTTCTTGGCGGGGCGATAGATGCGGGCCAGCATGGACCTCTCCCAAAGTGCCTTACCGATGGTCGGAGCGGCAGGATTTGAACCTGCGACCCTCTGCTCCCAAAACAGATGCGCTACCAGGCTGCGCTACGCTCCGAAACATCGGCAGGCGGCTGCTCTACAGGGGTTCGGCGCGCGGATCAACGGACGTAAACCTCAGACCTTCGGGAAGATCCTGTGCAAAACCCGATCGCCCGGCAAGATGCCGAGCTGCGCGGCCCGTCCGCCGGCGATCTCAAGCACGCCCAGCACTAGGCCGCCGGACGGCAAAGGCGTCTCGTCATAGGGGCGCGCGTTTCGCACGATCGACAGAATCCGCCCGTCCGGCTGGATGTAGATGATGTCCAGCGGGATGAGCGTATTCTTCATCCAATAGGCGGCCGGCTGAGGTCGCTTGTAGGTGAAGAGCATGCCGCGGTCGGGCGCGAGGGACTTACGGAACATAAGCCCCCTCGCCTGCTCGGCCTGGGTCGCGGCGATCTCGACCTGGAATCGGGCGCGACCGCGGCTGGTGACGACCTCGACCGTCTCCAGCTTGGCTTGCGCCGCTCGCGCTCCGCCAAAGCCAAGCGCCCACGCGCCTCCCGCCAGGGCAAGGATCGCGCGCCTATCGATCATGCGCTTCGCCACACGTCACCTCGTCCGAAAGCTCATCTCAACAAGACTAGCTTCCGGATCGAGACGGCGGAAGTCAGGCGTCTCCGGCGGTGATCTCGGCGACCACCAGGCCCTTGGGGCCACGGGCGAACCGCACCAGGACGTCATCGCCGGGCTGGAGATCTTCCAAGCCTCCGCGCCGAAGCGTTTCGATATGGACGAAAATGTCACCCGGCTCGGCGTCGCGCACCACGAAGCCGTAGCCCTTGGTTCTGTTGAACCACTTGACCTTGGCATGCTCGGCCGGTCCCTCCGGGACCAGCGCGCCGCGGCCATGACCGTCCGCGCGCGGACCGTCGCGCCGCGACGGACCGTCGGCGAAGGTTCGCTTCTGGCGCTCGATCGGCATAGGCGCCGAGCTCTCGTCGAGATTGACGACCTCGCTGACCTGCCAGCCTTTTGGCCTTCGAACCACGTCGCACACGATGACCGCGCCTTCCATGGCGGTTTCGCGCCCGCAATTGCGCAGCGACGTCACATGTAGAAGCACGTCCTTCAGCCCAGTCTGGCCTGGATCATCGGGTATGATGAACCCATAGCCCTTGCCGGCGTCGAACCACTTCACCTTGCCGCTGATGCGCACGAACTCTTCGTGCGCCGCGGCGTCCTGAAAATCGTAACCAGACATCCCACCCCTCTGGCTCGCCTGATCAGCCCATCGGAGCGAGCACACGAGAACAGTGTTCTCGCGTAAGGAGAACCGTCAATGACGAAATCGCGTCAAACGGCCACGCAAGCGCCATCCGCGACATTTCGCCGCAGACACAATCTGGAAACATTCTGAAAAACACAGCCGAAGATGGCAGTCCCTAGGGGAGTCGAACCCCTCTCTCCAGATTGAAAATCTGGCGTCCT
>NZ_LSJA01000278.1 GCF_001556515.1 Caulobacter sp. CCH9-E1
TCGGCGCTCTGAGCCAGGCTCAGGCGCAGGAGCTGTCGGTCACCCAGATCGGCGGCCTCTCGGCGACCCAGGTCGCGGCCCTGAACACCACGAACCTGACCTCGCTGAACGCCACTCAGCTCGGCGCGCTCTCGACCACCCAGGTCAAGGGCCTGACGACCGCTCAGCTGGCCAGCCTGAGCACCGCCAACATCGCGGCCCTGGTCCCGACGCAGGTGGGGGCGCTCAGCTCGACCCAGATCGCCGGCTTCACCCCGGGCGGCCTGTCCAACCTGGACGCCACCCAGATGGCGGCGCTGAGCCCGACGCAGGTGCGCGGCTTCACGGCCACGCAGCTGAAGGGCCTGAACGCGGCTGATATCGGCGAGCTGTCGGCGACCCAGGTCAGCGCTCTGTCGGCTCTGCAAATCGGCGCCCTGACGGCCGCGAACGTCTCCGCCCTGGACGCGACCCAAATGGCCGCGCTCAACGAGACGCAGATCAAGGGCCTGACCGCCTCGCAGATCTCGAACCTCACCACCACCGACATCGGTGAGTTGGCGGCGACCCAGATCGGCGCGATGGCGGGCAGCCAGCTGGCGGCGCTGTCGACGTCCAACCTGTCCGCTCTGACCGCGACGCAGGTAGGCGCGATCTCGACCACTCAGATCAAGAGCCTGACCGTCACCCAGGTGAAGAACCTGACGACGACGGACATCGGCGAACTGTCCGAGACCCAGGTCGGCGCCCTGACGAATAGCCAGGTGACGGCCCTGACGTCGAACCAGGCGCAGCAGCTCAGCGTCACCCAGCTTGGCTCGCTCAGCAGCGCCCAAGTGGGGGCCCTGACGTCCACCGCGTTCTCCACGCTGGACGCGACCCAGGTCGGCGCCCTGACGTCGACCCAGGTGAAGGGTCTGACGGCTACGCAGCTGGGCGCTCTGAGCGCGGCCGACGTCGGCCAGTTCGTCGACACGCAAATCGCGGCCTTGAGCATCCTGCAGCTGGCGGCTCTGTCGGCGGCGAATGTCTCGGCGCTCGACGCCACCCAGACCGCGGCTTTGACGGCGACCCAGGTCAAGGGCCTGACGGCGACCCAGCTGAAAGGCCTGAACGCGACCGATATCGGCGATCTGTCGGCGACCCAGCTGTCGGCGCTGACGAGCACCCAACTGGGCGCTCTGTCGACGACGGTGATCAACAGTCTGACGACGACCCAGGTCGGCCAGCTGCAACCCTCGCAGCTGAGCGGCCTGACCTCGACGCAGCTGGATCATCTGTCGACGACCAACATCGCGAGCCTGACGTCCACCCAGGCCAACGCCCTGACCCAGACCCAGGTCCAAAGCCTGGACGACGCTCAGATCGCGGCCTACCTGACCGTGAGCTGATCCCAGCCGCCGCTCGCGCTCTCGGGCGCGGGCGGCGATGGCTCCAGATGAATGGTCGGGCCCTGAACCCCATGCCATGATCGGACTTGGCGCGACTCGCGCGCCATGCTCACCCATGGCTGTCCGTCGCCTACCGGTATCAGGAAGACTATGGCCGACATCGATACGTTCGATCTGCTCAGCAAGCTTACCGCCGAGGGCTGCTCGCTCGGCGAGTTGATCACCATCGCCTCGGAACTGGCCCAGGCGGGCAAGCCGCAGGTGGCGGACCAGGCCTACAAGATCTGGGCGCGCTTCAACCCCGAGCATCCGCAGCTGTGCGTGGCGCTGTTCAATCGCTCGGTGCTCCAGTCGGCCTTAGGCGACAACGCGGGCGCGGCCGCCTCGCTGGAGCAGGCGATCACGCTCAATCCCGACTTCATGCCGGCCTATGTGAACCTGGGCGGCCTGCAGGAGCGGGCGGGGCTGGGCGAGCTGGCGATCGCCACCTGGGAACTCGGCGCGAACCGCTCCGCCAACATCAACGGCATGGCGGTCAGCTACGCCTTCACTTGTCTCAAGCAGATCGCGCGCCTCCTGGGGGACCTGCATCAGCCGGCGCGCGCCGAGATGGCGCTACAGCGCGCGGCGGACATCGATCCGAACGCCATGGACGTGATCGGCCAGCTGGTCGCCACGCGCCTGTCGCAGTGCAAGTGGCCGGTCCTGGCGCCGTCGGAACGCGTCAGCCGCGAGACCCTGCTCAGAGGCGTCAATCCTCTGTCGATCGCGGCCTATACCGACGATCCCATGCTGCTGCTCGCGGCGGCCAACACCCTGATCGAGCGCGAGGTCAAGGCGACGCCCGAACAGGTCCGCGCCGACCGGCGCGACGCGCCGATCGACCTGGCCGGCCGTCGGCTGCGGATCGGCTACATCTCTTCCGATCTCCGCGATCATGCGGTCGGCTATCTGATGGCCGAGCTGTTCGAGGTCCACGACAAGAAGAAGGTCGAGGTCTTCGCCTATTACTGCGGTCCGGAATCCAGCGACGGCCTGAACACCCGCATCCGCGCGGCGGTGGAGCATTTCATCGACATCCGCCCGATGAGCGATGATGAAGCCGCTCAGCGCATCGCCGACGACGGCATCGACATCCTGGTCGACGTCAATGGCCACACCCGCGACGCCCGCACCGCCGTCTTCGCGCGCCGGCCCGCGCCCATCCTGGTCAACTGGCTGGGCTATCCGGGGACAATGGGCAGCGACTTCCACCACTACATCATCGCCGACCCGTGGATCATCCCGCCGGAGATGGAGCACTACTACTCCGAGGCCGTGCGCCGGATCCCCTGCTATCAGCCCAATGATCGGCGCCGGCGCGTCCAGGAGGAATGCCCGACGCGCGCCGAGGCGGGCTTGCCCGAAGACGGCTTTGTCTTCTGCTGCTTCAACGGCGTCCAGAAGATCACGCCGCACGTGTTCGACCGCTGGATGCAGATCCTGAAACGCACGCCCGGCAGCGTCCTGTGGCTGCTGGACAGCAATCCAGAAGCCAACGCCCGTCTGCGCGACTCCGCGGAAGCCAAGGGCGTGGACCGCACGCGCATCGTCTTCGCGCCGAAACTGCAGAACGCCTACCACTTGGCGCGTTATCGGCTGGCGGACCTCTTCCTGGACACCACGCCCTATGGCGCGCACACGACGGCCTCGGACGCCCTCTGGATGGCGGTGCCGGTGCTGACCTGGTCGGGCCGCAGCTTCGCGTCGCGGGTCTGCGGGAGCCTCGTCCGGAGCGCCGGCCTGCCCGAAATGGTGGTCGATAGCGGCGAGGCCTATGTCGAGAAGGCCGTCGAGATCGGCGCCGATCGCGAGAAGGCCAGGGCCTTGCGCGCGACGCTGGAGGCCAACCGCGACAGCTGCGTGCTGTTCAACATGGACCTGCTGGCCGACAGCCTTGAGACGCTCTATGGCGAGATGGTCGCCGAGTATCAGGCCGGCGGGCGGCCCAGCCCGGACCTGACCAACCTGGACGTCTATATGAACGTGGGCCTGGAGCTGGACCAGGATCAGCGCGAGATGCAGGCGGTGGAGGACTACGAGGGCCTTTATCGGCAAGCCTTGGCCCGTCGTCACAAGCTCAGGTCGATACCCGCCGACAACCGGATCTGGACGCCCGATGCGCGTCGGACCGCCGTCTGACCACGACATGCGCGTCTTTCCGCCCGTCTATCCCTGGAACGCTTTCGACAGCCGCCGATGGATGGAGTTCTATCGGTCGCCGGTCATCCCGCGCGTTCCTGGGCCGAGAAACCTGACGGTCCACGCCGAGTCCGAGGAAATGCGGCATCGGCTGATGTCCGAATTCGACCACGTGCATTTCGACCGGGTCGGACGCCTCGACGGCGAGTTTGTCAGCAGCAGCACGGGCTTGCTTCTGTTCGACCGGGCCGGCGCCTGCCTGCAAGCCAACTTCCCCGGCGGCAGCTCGATGGCGGCGACGCTGACGTTCACCGAGGCCAACAGCCCGGCCCTTTGGGACTATCGCCAATCCCTGCGAGACGACTGGGACACGCTGCCGCTGATCGAGAACGCGGCGGTCTTCAGCCACATCTATTCGAACAACTACTACCACTTCTCGTTTGAGCTTCTGCAGAAGTTCCGGCTGATCCAGGACCACGACATCAGGGTCGTGGTGATGCCCTCGCCGATCTATCACAATGGCGTCTTCCGCGAGATGATCTCCCAGGCTCTGGGCGATCGCCTGCTCTTGCCGGCGACCGAGGTCGCTCGCCTGAAGAACCCGATGCTGGTCGAGGCCTGGCAGTCCGACGAGGGGCTCCGCTGGCTGCGGGCGTTCGTGGGCAGAACCCTGCCGGCGGAGGGGTGCCGCTACTACATCCGGCGCAATCCGCTGAAACCCCGTCGCGGCAACAATGTCGCCGAGACGGAGGCCTTCCTGGCCTTCCTGGAGCGTCACGATTTCACGACGATCGATTTCGGCAATGGCGAGCTTTCGCTGTCCGAGCAGATCGACAAGCTGCAGGGCGCGTCGTTCGTCCTGGCCGCGCACGGCGCGGGCCTGACGAACCTGTCCTATCTGAATGGCCCCGCCCGCATCGTCGAGATCTTCAGCCGGGCGGTGATCTCGACCTCGTTCATCCGGGTTTCGGACGCGCTGGATCTCGAGCATCACGCGATCATCGCCGAGACGCTGGACGAGCAGGGCGACATCATCGTCGACTGCGACCTGTTGGAAAGCCTGATCGCCTAGGCCTCGGCCCTGGCCCGCATCAGCACCGCCCCGCCGCTTTCGGCCCAGAGCTCGGCGCCGGCGTCCGTAGGGCCGCCCAGCGCCGCGATCGTCTCGCCGCAGAAGGCCGGCTTCAGGGCGCGGAACGAAAAGCGCTTGAGCGGTCTGGCGGGCATGGCTTCCAGCAGCAGCAGCGCGATCAGCGGACCGTGGACGACGAGGCCCGGATAGCCCTCGACTCCCGTCGCGTAGTCCTGGTCGTAGTGGATGCGGTGGCTATTGGTCGTCGCGGCCGAGAAGGCGAACAGCAGGGCGGGATCGGTGGCGGTCTCGCGTCTCCACGCCGCGGCCTGGGGCGGATCGGCCTCGGGCGTCCGCGGCGCGGGCGGCGCGGCGGTGTAGACGATGGTCTGGCGCTCGCTGACGCGCGTCTCGCCGCCCTGGCTGAAGATCCGCTCCACGGTGACGAAGGTGAGGGCCCCGCTGACGCCGGTCTTCTCCTCCACATTGGCGATCGTCTCGACGAGTTCGGTCTCCTGGCCGGGCAGGAGGGCGCCGGCGAAGGTCATGTCGGCCGCCGCGAACATCCGGCGCGGCGCTTCGATCGGCGGCAGGAACAGGCCGCGCCGGGGATGGCCGTCCGGGCCGAGGTCCGAGCGCCTGACCGGCTCGGCGAGGCACGCCCAGTGCCAGGCGGGCGGAACCTCCGCGGGCGGGGCGGGGCGGTCCAGCACGGCGGCGAGCCGCGCGAGGTCAGACGCCTCCAGCACCGTCGTCCGCCGTCTCTGACGGCCGATCCAGTCGGCGTAGGCGCTCATCAGTAGGAGCGGGGCAGGCCGAGCACATGCTCGGCGACATAGGCCAGGATCAGGTTCGTCGAGATCGGCGCCACCTGATAGAGGCGCGTCTCGCGGAACTTGCGCTCTATGTCGTACTCCTCGGCGAAGCCGAAGCCGCCGTGGGTCTGCAGGCACATGTCGGCGGCCGCCCACGAGGCTTCGGAGGCCAGCATCTTGCCGATATTGGCTTGCTCGCCGCAAGGCTGGCCGGCGTCATAGCGGGCGGCGGCGTCATAGACCGTCAGGCGCGTGGCGTGGGTCTGGGCGTAGGCGCGGGCGATCGGGAACTGCACGCCCTGGTTCTGGCCGATCGGGCGGCCGAACACGACGCGGCTGTTGGCGTAGTCGCGCGCCTTGCCGATCAGCCAGGCGGCGTCGCCCAGACACTCGGCCCCGATCAGGATCCGCTCGGCGTTCATGCCGTCCAGGATGTAGCGGAAGCCCTTGCCCTCCTCGCCGATCAGGCTGTCGGCGGGGATGACCAGATTGTCGAAGAACACCTCGGTGGTGGCGTGGTTCAGCATGGTGGCGATCGGCTTGATCGTCAGGCCGTTCCCCTTGGCCGCGCGCATGTCGACCAGGAACACCGACAGGCCGTCGGCCTTGCGCGCCACCTGGTCCTTGGGCGTGGTGCGGGCCAGTAGGACCATCAGGTCGGAATGCTCCGCCCGGCTGGTCCAGACCTTCTGGCCGTTGATGACGTAGGTGTCGCCCTCGCGCCGGGCGAAGGTCGAGATCGAGGTGGTGTCGGTGCCGGCCGTGGGCTCGGTGACGCCAAACGCCTGCAGGCGGATCGAGCCATCGGCGATCCTGGGCAGCCAGGTCTCTTTCTGCGCCGGCGAGCCATGCCTCAACACCGTGCCCATGGTGTACATCTGGGCGTGCAGGGCCGCGGCGTTGCCGCCGCTGGCGTGGACCTCCTCCAGGATCGCCGCCGCCGCCGTCAGGCCAAGGCCGCCGCCGCCGTACTCCTCGGGAATCAGCACGCCCAGCAGCCCGGCCCTGGTCATGGCCGCGACGAAGTCGGTCGGATAGGCCTTCTCGCGGTCCAGGCCGCGCCAGTAGGCGGGCGGGAAATCGCGGCACAGCGCGCGCACCGTCTGGCGCAGGGCTTCGATCAGTTCGGGGTCGGCGAGGGCGGACATGGGGCGAGCTTCGAGCCTTGAACGGGCGCCGTCCAGCCTCCCGTTAAGTCAGTGTGGCGCATCGCGGGACAATCGCCCGAAGGCGTGGAGGGCGTTTTGCCGCGCGTCGGCGCAACGGCTCTCCATTGACGCTCCCCCGGCGGACCAACACCCTCAGGCGACAAGCCAAGATTCGCTGGCGCAGGAAGATCCCCATGCCGTACTCGGACACCGTCTTCGACCGCCACGTCGAGGCCCTCATCGGCCGGATGAAGCCCGCCAGCGTCCTCGATATTGGCCCGGGCGCCGGCAAGTACGGTCGGATGATCCAGTCGCTTCGCGCGGAAGGCGTTCCGATCGGCCACCTGGCCGCCATCGAGATCGACAACAGCTATATCGAGCAATTCGGTCTGCGCGAAATCTACGACGTCATCCAGCTGGGCGACGCGACGACCCTGCCGGACATCGGGCCCGATGCGTCGTGGGACCTCGTGATCCTCGGCGACGTGCTGGAGCACTTCCGCAAGTCGCGCGGCGTCGACCTGATCGATTATCTCTACTACCGCACCAAGTACCTGCTGCTGCTGATCCCCATCGACTATGTCCAGGGCGCGTGGGAGGGGCACCACGCCGAGGCGCACATCTCGACCTGGATCCCCGAGGATTTCGCCCGCTACAAGGCCCGCTGCGTGACGTCCAACGCCGGCTCCGGATGCGAGATCATGCTGGTGCTGATCAACGGCCTTCAGGCCAAGGCGGGGACCGACCTGATCTTCGCGGACGCCGACGTCGAGATCGCCTAGGACGCGATACGTCGACCGGACGGCCTCCCTTCGCGGGGAGGCTTCTGCTAGAGCCCCTTGCCCTTGCACGCTGTCTGCGTTGCTATCGGGCGTTGTTGGGGGGAGTGCGTATGAACCACCAGTCGATGTCGGCCTTCATCTGGTCCGTGGCCGACCTGCTGCGGGGGGACTATCGGCAGTCCGACTACGGCAAGGTCATCCTGCCGTTCACGGTGCTGCGTCGTCTGGACTGCGTGCTGGAAGCGACCAAGCCGGCGGTGCTGGAGGAGCTGGCCAAGCGGGGCGAGGTCGGCGTCGAGCCGTTCCTGCTGCGGGCGGCCAAGCAGAGCTTCTACAACACGTCCAAGCTGGACATGGCGCGGCTGGTCGGCGACCCCGACAACATCGCCTCGAACCTCTACGCCTACATCCAGGCCTTCTCGCCGGCCGTGCGGGACATCTTCGAACGGTTCTCCTTCTTCGCCCAGGTCGACAAGCTGGCCAAGGCGGGGCTGCTTTACCAGGTCACCGAGAAGTTCGCCCGCATCGACCTGCACCCCGACAAGGTCGACAACCACCAGATGGGCCTGGCGTTCGAGGAGCTGATCCGCAAGTTCGCCGAGCTGTCCAACGAGACCGCGGGGGAGCACTTCACGCCTCGCGAGGTGATCGGCCTGATGGTGTCCCTGCTGTTCGTCGAGGACGACGACGCCCTGTCCAAGCCCGGCGTGGTCCGCACCATCTATGACCCGACGGCCGGCACCGGCGGCATGCTGTCGGTCGCCGAGGAGCGCCTGACCCAGCACAATCCCGGCGCGCGGCTGACCATGTTCGGCCAGGAGCTGAACGACGAGTCCTACGCCATCTGCAAGGCCGACATGCTGATCAAGGGCCAGGACGTCGGCGCCATCGTCGCCGGCAACACCCTGTCCGACGACGGCCACCATGGGCGCAAGTTCGACTACATGCTGTCCAACCCGCCGTTCGGCGTGGAGTGGAAGAAGGTCGAGAAGGTCGTCCGCGCCGAGCACGAGCAGCAGGGTTTCGCCGGCCGCTTCGGTCCCGGCCTGCCGCGCGTGTCGGACGGGTCCCTGCTGTTCCTGCTGCACCTGTTGTCGAAGATGCGCCCGGCCCAGGACGGCGGCAGCCGGTTCGGCATCGTCCTGAACGGTTCGCCCCTGTTCACCGGCGGGG
>NZ_LSJA01000279.1 GCF_001556515.1 Caulobacter sp. CCH9-E1
CCTTGCGGGCCACGCGGATGTCGAGCGCGCCCGCGCCATTGATGGTGCCGGCGAAGACCCGGTACTCGGCGCTGGCCTTGGCGAAGTCGAGGTCGCGATCGGCGCTGGCGCGCTTGTCGACCGGCACGCTTTCGCCGGTGACCGGGGCCTGGTTGACGCTGCTGTCGCCGGCTACGACGACGCCGTCGGCGGCGATGCGCTCGTTGGGCCGCACCAGGATGATGTCGCCGATCTCCAGGGCCTCGACGGCGACGTCCTCTGTCTTGCCGTCGCGGCGAACCGTGGCCCGCTCGGGGGCCAGCTTGGCCAGGGCTTCGATCGCCCGGCGGGCCCGGCCCATGGCGTAATGCTCCAGGGAATGACCCATGCTGAATAGGAAGAGGAGAAGCGCGCCTTCCGCCCATTGCCCCAGGGCCGCGGCCCCGGCGGCGGCCACCAGCATCAAGGTATCGATCTCGAACTTGCGCTTGCGCAGGTTTTCGATCGCCTCGGTCAGGGTGAACC
>NZ_LSJA01000280.1 GCF_001556515.1 Caulobacter sp. CCH9-E1
ATGCTCCCCCGCGATGCGGGGGAGCTGTCGCGGAGCGACTGAGGGGGCAAGTGCTGTGCTTAGTCCGAGCTAGCCCCCTCCGGCCCTCTGGGCCACCTCCCCCGCATCGCGGGGGAGGAACGATCGAGCGCCTACTTCACCGCCGCGCAGAAGCGCTGGATGCGCGAGCAGGCGTCTTCCAGCACGTCGTTGCTGGTCGCGTAGCTGATGCGGAAGAACGGCGAGAGGCCGAACGCCGCGCCGTGCACGACGGCGACGCCTTCCGACTCCAGCAGCTCGGTCGCGAAGTCCTCGTCGCTCTCGATGACCTTGCCAGAGGGCGCGGTCTTGCCGATCAGGCCGGCGCACGACGGATAGACGTAGAACGCGCCTTCCGGGGTCGGGCAGTGCAGGCCGGTGGCCTGATTCAGCATCGACACGACGAGGTCGCGGCGCTCCTGGAACAGCTTGGCGTTCGGCTTGATGAAGTCCTGCGGACCGTTCAGCGCCTCGACCGCCGCCCACTGCGAGATCGAGCAGGGGTTCGACGTCGTCTGGCTGATCATCTTGCCCATGGCCTTGATCAGCGGCTCGGGACCGCCGGCGTAGCCGATGCGCCAGCCGGTCATCGAATAGCCCTTGGAGACGCCGTTCATCGTCAGGGTGCGGTCGTAGAGCTTGGGCTCGACCTGGGCGATGGTGGTGAACTCGAAGTCGTCGAACACCAGGTGCTCGTACATGTCGTCGGTCAGCACCCAGACCTGCGGATGCTTGAGCAGCACGTCGGCGATCGCCTGCAGTTCGGCGCGGGTGTAGGCGCCGCCCGACGGGTTCGAGGGGCTGTTGATGATCAGCCACTTGGTCTTGGGCGTGATCGCCGCTTCCAGGGCGGCCGGGGTGATCTTGAAGCCGCTCTCGGCCGTGGTCTCGACGGCCACCGGCGCGCCGCCCGCCAGGAGAACCATGTCGGGGTACGACACCCAGTACGGCGCGGGGATGATCACCTCGTCGCCGGGGTTCAAGGTGGCGACCAGGGCGTTGTAGATCACCGGCTTGCCGCCCGGGGCGACGTGGATCTGGCTCGGCTTGTACTCCAGGCCGTTCTCGCGCTTGAACTTGGCGCAGATGGCGGCCTTCAGTTCGGGCATGCCGTCCGGGTCGGTGTACTTGGTCTTGCCGGCCTTGATGGCCTCGATGGCGGCGTTCTTGATATTGTCCGGCGTGTCGAAGTCGGGCTCGCCCGCGGAAAGGGCGATTACGTCACGACCGGCGGCTTTCAGCGCGCGCGCCTTGGCGCTGATGGCGATGGTGGCCGACGGTGCGATGCGCCGCAGGGCGGCGGACTCGAGCGACATCTTGCAGGACTCCCCTGTGCTTGCCTGGTCCGACTGGAAGGACCGTTTCAGGATTGCGGCGGTCTTTACGCTCCCGTTCGCTGCGGCGCAACGCGGGAGAGGGCGGTTTCGCGGGCTCTTCCAGCGGTCACGCTTGACCCGGCGCGAGCCATGGGCGAGGCAGGGCGCGTGATCCGCCGTTTCATCGACTTCGTGACCAATATGGACGCCCGCGCCTGGCGCATGGTGGCGGTCTCGTTCGTCCTGTTCGGCGGGGTCGGAGTCGTCTTCCTGTTCGGCGCGCAGCTGCTGGGCGTCAACGGCGAGGCGGCGGTCGAGCACTGGCTGGGCGCGGCCACTGGGCCCTGGGCCTTGCCGGCGGCGGTGGCGGCCTTCGCGGTCATGGCCTTTCTCGGCGTGCCGCAGTTCGTGCTGATCGCCGCGGCGGTCGTCGCGTTCGGCCCTTGGACGGGCTTCGCCTATAGCTGGATCGGCACCCTGGTCTCGTCGCTGGTCGGCTTCTGGCTGGGCCGCGTCTACGGCGCCAAGATCCTGCGCGAGTTCGCGACCGAGGGCGTCAACAAGTTCATGCGGATGATCGGCAAGAACGGCTTCATGGCCAGCCTGATCGTGCGCCTGGTGCCCTCGGCGCCGTTCATCGTTGTCAACATGGCCGCGGGCGTGACGCCGATGCGGCTGCGCGACTTCGCGGCGGGCACCGCCATCGGCATCGTGCCCAAGATCGCCCTGACCGCCTTCGCCGGCAATTCGATCGTCCAGGCCATGAAGGGCGGCGGCAAGCAGCACATCCTGATGATCGTGCTGGCGATCGTCATCTGGCTGGGCATGGGCCTGGTCAGCCGCAATTGGTTGAAGAAGCGCGAGGCGGCGGAAGAAACCGCTTCCGAGTAGACGCATCTCCGATCGCGCCGCTAGGATTTGGCAAGAACCATGCCCGCGAAGGCGATCTGGCGAGCGGCTTTGACCTTGCTGCCGCGCAAGTCGGGATATTTCTTTCTGTTGATGCGTCCTTCGGCAATAATATTGCTCCATGTGCGACGGATTGCGCGCTAGGCGCAAATTGCTTGCTCGATTCAAGGCGCCTGTGTAGAAAGTCGCTCATGACTGTCGCGCGCGACCTGCTTTCGCTTCGGCTTACCAGCCCCTGGGCGCTCTAGGGGCCGCGCATCGTCGTGGCCGGGCGCACAGGGGATTTTTGACCCGCAGCCCGCACGCCACACACCCCTTTCGACGAGTACTTCCATGACCTCCGTACCGCCCGCCGCTATTGGCAGCGCTTCCGACAAGCGCGACAACGTCGTCATCTTCGACACCACCATGCGCGACGGCGAGCAGTCGCCCGGCGCCTCGATGTCGCTGGAAGAGAAGTTGGAGCTGGCCAAGATCCTCGAGGAGATGGGGGTCGACATCATCGAGGCCGGCTTCCCGATCGCCTCGAACGGCGACTTCGAGGCCGTCCGCGAAGTGGCCAAGATCGTCAAGAACTCGACCATCGCCGGCCTGTGCCGCGCCCACCAGGTCGACATCGATCGCTGCGCCGAGGCCCTGAAGCCGACCCAGCGCGGCCGCATCCACGTGGTGATCGCCACCTCCGACCTGCACATGAAGCACAAGCTGCAGATGGAGCCGGATCAGGTCATCGACGTGATCGCCCGCTCGGTCAGCCACGCCCGCAACCTGCGCGACGACGTCGAGTGGTCGGCCGAGGACGCCACCCGCAGCGACCGCCAGTTCCTGCGCCGCGCGGTCGAGACCGCCATCAAGGCCGGCGCCACGACGATCAACCTGCCCGACACCGTCGGCTACACCTATCCGTCGGAATACGCCGACCTGTTCAAGTGGATGGTCGAGAACGTCGAGGGCGCCGACAAGGCAGTCTTCTCGACGCATTGTCATAACGACCTGGGCCTGGCCGTGGCCAACAGCCTGGCCGGCGTTCAGGGCGGCGCGCGCCAAGTGGAATGCGCCATCAACGGCCTGGGCGAGCGCGCCGGCAACGCCGCGCTGGAAGAGATCGTCATGGCCCTGAAGGTGCGCGGCGACCGCCTGCCGTTCCGCACGGGCATCGACACCACCCACATCACCCGCGCCAGCCGCTACGTTTCGGCCATCACCGGCTTCCCGGTGCAGTACAATAAGGCCATCGTCGGCAAGAACGCCTTCGCGCACGAGAGCGGCATCCACCAGGACGGCATGCTCAAGAACCGCGAGACCTACGAGATCATGACGCCGGAGTCGGTGGGCCAGGCCCCGTCGAGCCTGGTCATGGGCAAGCACTCGGGCAGCCACGCCTTCCGCGCCAAGCTGAAGGACCTGGGCTACGAGCTGGGCGAGAACGCGCTGAAGGAAGCCTTTGGCCGCTTCAAGGACCTGGCCGACCGCAAGAAGCACGTCTACGACGACGACATCATCGCCCTGGTCGACGATGCCCTGGCCCGCGGCTCGGAGAAGATCCGCGTCTCGCGCCTGCGCGTGGTGGCCGGCACCGACGGGCAGTCGGCCGAGCTGACCCTGGACGTCGATGGCGTCTCGAGCACGGCCGAAGCGACGGGCGACGGTCCGGTCGACGCGGTGTTCAACGCCATCCACAAGATCGTGCCGCACAGCGCCGCCCTGCGCCTCTTCCAGGTGCACGCGGTGACCGAGGGCACGGACGCCCAGGCCCAGGTCTCGGTGCGTCTGGAGGAAGACGGCCGCATCGCCACCGGCGCGGCCGCCGACACCGACACCTTGACCGCCTCGGCCAAGGCCTATGTCAACGCCCTCAACAACCTCTTCGCCCGCAAGGAGAAGAGCCGGCCCGAAGCGGCGATCGCCAGCGGGTTCTAGAGCGCGATAGCCAAAAGTGGTCGCCGGTTTTGGCGGCCATCGCGCTCCAGGATCAAGCTGCCGTACGCTCTCTACTGAACGGCCGCGTCGCCAGGATCTCAGCCCCCAGGTGCGCCTGGGGCTGAACGTCCAGACCCAGTTCCCGCAAACTGTCGGCGAGCGCCCTGCGGGGCGTCTCGTCCAGCAGCGCGCTCGCGTCCACGACCAGCGTCCCGCCGGGGCGCAGCATCGTGTAGGTCGCGGCGATGACCGCGCGCGCGTCGTGGGCTGTGGCGCAGTCCATCACCAGCAGCACGTCGCTGCGCTCGTCCGCCGCGCCGCAGGTGGCCCGGCGGGCGGCCTCGACGCGCTGGTAGCCGCGGCGCCATAGCTGGCACATCGCGTCGCCCCCGCCGGGACCGGCCACGGCCACGAAGCACAGCGGCGTGGCCTGGGCGAGCTCGAGCATCCGGTCCAGGGCGGGATTGATCCCCTCGGTGGGCACGCCCAGCAGGAACTGGGCGGCTTGCTTCAGGGGGCGAAGCGGGCGGGGCGGCATGGTTGAACCTCATCAAGGCCATCGTCTGCGTGTCGGCGACGTGGGCGCCCCGTCTTGCGCCCGGCTCGCGTAAAGGCTCCATGCGAAAGCGACGCGACCGCCTAAGCGCGGCGTAAAGGTTGAGACATGATCTGGATTCCCATTACCGTCGCCGCGGCCGCCTTGCAGGTCGCGCGCAACGCCGCGCAGCGCTCGATCATGGGCGGGGCGGGGCCCTGGGGCGCGACCCTGGTGCGGTTCCTGTTCGGCCTGCCGTTCGCCACGGTGTTCGCGGCGGCGGGATGGCTGCTGACGCCCGGCGCCAGCGCGCATCCAACGCCGATCTTCTGGCTGGCCTGCTTCGCCGGAGCGGGCTTGCAGATCGCCGCGACGGCGGCGCTGCTGACCGCCATGCACCGCTCGACCTTCGCCCTCGGCACGGCCATGCAGCAGAGCGGCTTGCCGTTCGCCCTGGTCTGGGGCGCGTTGTTCTTCGGCGATCATGTCGGGCCAGTCACCTGGGCCGGCGGCTTGATCGCCAGCGTCGGCCTGGCGATCCTGACCTGGCCGCGCGGCGAGGTCGTCATGCGCAAGGGAGCGGCGCTGGCGGGGCTGGGCTCGGGCGCGGTCTTCGCGCTCAGCGCCAACTGTTTCCGGCAAGCCAGCCTGGCTTTCGAACCGGCCCATCCGGCCGTCTCGGCCTTCGTGACCGTCATGGTCGTGCAGGCGATCCAGACCGTGGGCCTGACGAGCTACCTGGCCTGGCGCAATCCGGAGTCGCTCAAGGCGGTCATCGCCGCCTGGCGCCAGTCGCTGGGCGCCGGCTTCTGCGGCGCGGCGGCCTCGGGCCTGTGGTTCACGGCCATGGCGCTGTCGCCGGTGGGGCCGGTGAGGGCGGTCGGGGTGGTCGAGATGCCGATCGCCGCCATCGCCGGACGTCGTCTGTTCAAGGAACGTCTGACCCCGCTGCAACTGCTGGCCGGCGTGGTGACGGCGGTCGGGGTCGTGATGGCGGCCGTGGGCTAGATTTCGCCACGATCGGGCGCCAGGACGACTTGGCCGGAAAACCCGCCAAACACGCGCCGAATAGACCTTGAAATCAACGCTTTCGCAGGGCAAACGGGCTGTCGTCGATGCGTTTTGGCGATCAGGACGATGGCGCGGCCAGGCGGCGGCGCTTCCGCCCGGTATTCAGGGCGCGCCGACCGGGTCGAAGTCCCCAAGTTGCGGGAATCATGTTGTCCTCGCATGGATTTGAAGTAGGAGCCGTTTTCCTTCGTCGCCTCTTCTGCCGGATGTCCGGACGGAACGGGTTCCGCTTCTCCGACCTGCCTCTGCCTACCACCTCGATCTGACAGTCGCCAACGCCCCTCCTACCCCTCAGTCAGGGCTTTCAATGTTCTCTTCCCTCTTCGGCGTGATCTCGAACGACATCGCCATCGACCTCGGAACGGCCAACACCCTCATCTACATGAAGGGCAAGGGGATCGTCCTGAACGAGCCGTCGGTGGTGGCGCTGCGCAATGTCGGCGGCCGCAAGATCGTCCACGCCGTGGGCATCGAGGCCAAGCAGATGCTGGGCCGCACCCCGGGCCACATGGAAGCCATCCGCCCGATGCGCGACGGCGTGATCGCCGACTTCGAAGTCGCCGAGGAGATGATCAAGTACTTCATCCGCAAGGTTCACAACCGCAAGGGCTTCGTGAACCCGAAGGTGATCGTGTGCGTGCCGTCGGGCGCCACCGCCGTGGAACGCCGCGCCATCAACGACAGCTGCCTGAACGCCTCGGCGCGTCGCGTTGGCCTGATCGACGAGCCGATGGCCGCCGCGATCGGCGCGGGCCTGCCGATCCACGAGCCGACCGGCTCGATGGTCGTCGACATCGGCGGCGGCACCACCGAGGTGGCCGTGCTGTCGCTGTCGGGCATCGTCTATTCGCGCTCGGTCCGCGTCGGCGGCGACAAGATGGACGAGGCGATCATCAGCTACATGCGTCGCCATCATAACCTGCTGATCGGCGAGACCACCGCCGAGCGCATCAAGAAGGAAATCGGCACCGCCCGCGCGCCGGCCGACGGCGAGGGGCTGTCGATCGACGTCAAGGGCCGCGACCTGATGCAGGGCGTGCCGCGCGAGGTCCGCATCTCGGAAAAGCAAGCCGCCGACGCCCTGGCCGAGCCGGTCGGGCAGATCGTCGAGGCCGTGAAGGTCGCCCTGGAAGCCACGCCGCCGGAACTGGCCTCGGACATCGCCGACAAGGGCATCATGCTGACCGGCGGCGGCGCGCTGCTGCGCGGCCTGGACGCCGAGATCCGCGACCACACCGGCCTGCCGGTCACCGTGGCCGACGACCCCCTGTCGTGCGTGGCCCTGGGCTGCGGCAAGGTGCTGGAGCATCCGAAGTGGATGAAGGGCGTCCTGGAATCCACCCTGGCCTAGTCTTACAGCTCCTCTAGCGGCGCCGGGGGGCGCCAGGAGAACAGTACGTGCCCTTTCGCGAAGGTCCCCTCGGCGACCTGAAAGTGCCGCTTACCTGGACGGCCGCCGTGGCCCTGGTGGTGGCGGCCGTCATCGCCGTGGCCTTCCTGCTGGCCGACCGGCGCGAGACCCTCCAGGAACAGGCGTACGGCGTCACCCGCCAGACGATGGACACCGTGGCCAAGCCGGTCAGCGGCGCCATCGCCGCGCCGGGCCGCTGGACGGGCCTCGGCGTCGACTATGTCCGCAGCTACTTCTTCACGGCCTCGGAGAACCGTCGTCTGAAGGCCGAGATGGCCGAGATGCGGCAGTGGCGGGATCGGGCGCTGGCGCTGCAAGACCAGAACGATCGCTTCCGCTCGCTGCTGGGCCTGCGCACCGATCCGCCGATCCCGATGACCGCCGCGCGCGTCGTCAGCGACAGCCGGGGCCCCTTCGCCAACACCCGCCTGGCCGACGCCGGCTCCGAGCGCGGCGTCGAGGTCGGCAATCCGGTGCTGAACGAGCGTGGCCTGGTCGGTCGCGTGGTCGGCGTGGCCAAGGGCGCCAGCCGGGTGCTGCTGCTGACCGACATCGCCTCGCGCACGCCGGTGATGATCGACCGCACCAACGCGCGCGCCATCCTGACCGGCGACGGCGGCCCCAATCCCAAGCTTGAGTACCTGCGCGGCGTCGATCCGATCCAGCAGGGCGACCGGGTGGTGACCTCGGGCGACGGCGGCGTCGTGCCGCGCGGCCTGCCGGTCGGCGCGGCCGTCAAGGGACTGGATGGCCGCTGGCGCGTGGTGCTGTTCGCCGACCAGTCGTCGATCGACTACGTCCGCATCCTGCTGTTCAAGGACTTCGCCCAGCTGGCCGACCAGAAGCAGCTGGAGACCCACAGCCTGCCGCCGGTGACGACAGAGGATCCGCAAGCCTCGATCCTGTCGAACCCGACCCCGCCGCCTCAGGCGCCGCCGCAAGCGCCGGCGGCCACGACCACCGCGCCGAAGCCCGTCGCGACCGCGCCCACGCCCTCCGTGAAGCCTGCGCCGGCTCAGACCACTCCCGCGAAGCCCGCGGCGGCCAAGCCGGCCACGCCCACGGAACCGCCGCGATGAGCGGCGCGCGGCCTCTCAACCCAACGGTCTGGCTGGGCGTCCCGATGGTCGCCTGCATCGGCGCGACAGTGCTGTTATCCGCGCCGCTGCGCGTGTGGGGCCTGCAACTGCCCGAGCCGGTCTTCGCCATGGTCCCAGCTTTCGCCTGGGCCCTGATCCGTCCCTCGATCCTGGCGCCGTTCGCGATCCTGCTTCTGGGCCTGTTCCTCGACGTCTTCTGGGGCGGGCCGACGGGGCTGTGGGGCCTGTCCCTGCTGCTGGGCTATGCGGTCGTGCTGCTGTTCCGCAACATGATGACGGGGCAGAGCCAGCCGATCCTGTGGGGCTGGTTCGCGGCCATCACCGCGCTCAGCATGGCGGCCGGCTACCTTTTCACCATGCTCGACAGCCTGGCCATGCCCAGCCTTCTGGCCGTGTTCTGGCAGTTCCTGGCCACGACGGTGCTGTTCCCGTTCGCCTATCACCTGATCGATCGCTTCGAGGACGCCGACGTGCGGTTCCGGTGAGGTCATGAGCGAGCCCTCAATCTTCTTCTCCGAGGTCAACGAGCGCCAGGGCGTCTTTCACCGGCGGGCGTTCCTGCTGGGCGGTCTGACCGGCGCGGGCCTGCTGGCTCTGGGCGGCCGGCTGGCGCAACTGCAGCTGGTCGAGGCCCAGCGCTACCAGAAGCTTTCGGCGGGCAACCAGTTCAACTACCGCCTGGTGCCGCCGCCGCGCGGCCTGATCCTGGACCGCAACGGCGTCTCGCTGGCGTCCAACCGGCCGAATTTCCGGCTGATGATCAACAAGGACAAGGATCTCGACGCCGAGGCCGTCATGGACGACCTGTCCAAGCTGGTGCCGATCGACGGCTCGCGCCGCGCCCGCGTGCTCAAGGAGCTGGATCGCGCCCCGCGCCGGGCGCCGGTCGTGGTGATGGAGGACCTGTCGTGGGAGGAGTTCTCCCGCGTGAACATCCGCGCCCCGGAGCTGCCCAACGTCACCGCCGACATGGGCGAGGTGCGGGTCTATCCGTTCGGCGGCGCCTTCGCCCACGTGATCGGCTATGTCGCCAAGGTCTCGGACCGCGACCTCAAGGCCGCCGAGGGCGACGCGACCCAGGACCAGGAGCTGCTGCATCACCCGGGCTTCCGGATCGGCAAGCAGGGGGTCGAAAAGGCCTTCGACCGACAGCTACGCGGCCGCGCCGGCGCCACCAAGACCGAGGTCGACGCCCAGGGCCGAGTGGTCCGGCTGGATCCGGAGGGCGACATCCCTCCGACGCCGGGCAAGGAAATCCGGCTCACGCTCGACGCCGACATCCAGAACCGCGCGCTGGAGGTGATGGGCGACGAGAGCGGCGCGATCGTCGTGATGGACGTCCGCAACGGCGATCTGCTGGCCATGGTCTCGGCGCCCAGCTTCGACGCCAACCGCTTCGTCAAGGGCCTGTCCGGCGCCGAGTACAAGGCGCTGGCCGAGTACGAGCGCAAGCCCTTGCTGGACAAGTCGATGACCGGCCTGTTCCCGCCTGGCTCGACGTTCAAGCCGACCGTGGGCCTGGCCGCGCTGACGGCCGGGATCGATCCCGAGATCCGGATCAACTGCCCTGGCCGCTGGTACTACGGCGGCCGCACCTGGCGTTGCTGGGAGCCGGGGGGGCACGGCCCCCAGAACCTCCACGACGCCATCAAGAACTCGTGCGATATCTACTTCTATCAGACGTCGCTCAAGATCGGCCCCGACGCCATCGCCAACGCCGCGCGGGCGATGGGCTTTGGCCAGCTGTTCGACATCGGCATCCCCGGCCAGAAGAAGGGCAACGTGCCCGACCGGGCGTGGAAGAAGCGGGCCTTCAAGAAGAATCCGGCCAACCAGATCTGGTTTCCGGGCGAGACGCCCAGCTATGGGATCGGGCAGGGAGCCCTGACGGTCAACGCCCTGCAGCTGGCGGTGATGACCTCGCGCCTGGCCAACGCCAAGAAGGCCCTGGTGCCGCGCCTGATCAAGTCGGTCGGCGGCGTCGAGCAGCCCAGCGGCGCGGAAGTGCCGGACCTGCCGTTCTCGGCCGAGCACCTGGCCTATGTCCGGGGCGGCATGGCCGCCGTGGCCAACGATGTGCGCGGCACCGCCTACAGGCAAAGCCAGCTGGGGCTTGGCGACGTGCAGATGGCCGGCAAGACCGGCACGGCGCAGGTCCGTAGCTATGACGGCGTCGCCAACCGCAAGGGGACGGGCACGATCTGGCGGCTGAAGGACCACAACCTGTTCGTGGCCTTCGCGCCCTACGATGATCCGCGCTACGCGGTCGCCGTCATCGTCGAGCACGGCGGCATGGGCGGCGCCACCGCCGGCGCGCCCCGCGCGCGCGAGGTCATGCGGGTGGCGCTGCTGAAGGACCCCGAGATCCGGGCCCGTATCGAACGCCCGGCGCCTCTGCCCGAGGCCGCGCCCGATGACGTGATGGAGGGCGCCGCCCCCGACGATCCCGTCGAGACGCCGCCGCCGCCCGCACCCGACGCGACCGCCGCCACGACCCCAACCCCTCCGCAGGGAGCGCCACGATGACCCTGAGCGGCGGCCTGACCCGGCCCGGCGAACGCGACCGGCCGATCATCAAGTTCATGGAGGTCGACTGGACCTTCTGCCTGGTGCTGGCCCTGATCGCCGGCGTCGGCAGCCTGATGCTGTTCTCGATCGCCGGCGCCTCCTGGGAGCCCTGGGCCGACAAGCACCTGCTGCGCTTTGGCGTCTATTTCGTCGTCATGATCATTCTGGCCATGTGCGACCTGCGCTGGTGGTTCGCGATAGCCTATCCGGTCTACGCCGTGGGCCTGGTCCTGCTGGTCGCCGTTGATCTGGTCGGCGACATCTCGCTGGGCGCCCAGCGTTGGCTGCAGCTGGGGCCGGTGCGCTTCCAGCCCTCCGAGGTAATGAAGATCGGCCTGGTGCTGGCGCTGGCCCGATACTACCACGGCCTCTCGGCCGACAGCGCCCGGCTATCTTGGCGTCTTCTCATCCCGGCCGCGATGATCGTCGTCCCGTTCCTGCTGGTCGCCAAGCAGCCTGACCTGGGCACCGGCATCCTGCTGGCCGCCACCGGCGGCGCGATCATGGTGCTGGCGGGCCTGGACTGGCGGGTGATGGCGGCCGGCGCGGGCGCCGCGCTCGTGGCGATCCCGCCCTTCATCATGTTCGGGCTGCACGACTACCAGCGCAATCGAATCCTGACCTTCCTGAACCCGGAGCAGGACCCGTCCGGCGACGGCTATCACATCCTGCAGTCCAAGATCGCCCTGGGCTCCGGCGGCCTCCTGGGCAAGGGCTTTGGCCTGGGCTCGCAGAGCCAGCTGAACTTCCTGCCCGAGAAACAGACCGACTTCATCTTCGCCACCCTGGCCGAGGAGTTCGGCTTCGTGGGCTGCTTTGGCGTGCTCTTCTTGTATGGCGCGGCCATCTTCATGGCGCTGCGGATCGCTTCGATCAGCCATAGCCACTTCGGCCGACTGGCTGCGGCGGGCGTGACGGCGACCTTCTCGCTCTACGTGCTGATCAACGGGGCGATGGTCATGGGCATGGCCCCCGTCGTCGGCGTGCCGATGCCGATGCTGTCGTACGGCGGCACCGTCATGGGCACGGTCATGATCGGTTTCGGCCTGGTTCAGGCCGTGCGCGTGCACCGCTACACCGAGGTCACCAGCGGCAAGGGCTCGCTGGTCTAAATCCTTATAGGCCGACCTCCCCGGCGAATGCCGGGGCCCAGATTCATCCTGAGCGTTTTGGGAGCGCGCGCCTCAAGGTCGAGACGAGTGATCAGGCGTTCGTGTGTTCGATCTGGACCCCGGCATTCGCCGGGGAGGTCGGATGAATTTGCTAGACCGTCAGCGCCGCGTCCGTCGCCCGGACCAGACCGTCGATGACGCCGGGCTCCGTCGAGGCGTGGCCGGCGTCCCAGATGATGTCGAAGCGCGCCTCGGGCCAGGCCTTGTGCAGCTTCCAGGCGCTTTCCAGCGGCGTGACCACGTCGAAACGGCCCTGGACGATCCAGCCGGGGATGTGGCGGATCCTGTCGATGTTCTTCAGGATCCAGCCGTCCTCGTCGAAGAAGCCCTTGTTCGTGAAGAAGTGGCATTCGATCCGCGCGAAGGCGATCGCGAAGTCTTCTTCGTTGAACTTGGGCGGGCGCGCCTCCGGGCCGCGCAGCGAGATCGTGTCGCCCTCCCACTGGCTCCAGGCCGCGGCGGCCTGCGCCTGGACGCGACGATCGGTCGAGGTGAGGCGGCGATGATAGGCCGCCATCAGGTCTCCGCGCTCTTCTTCCGGAATGGGAGCCAGGAACCGCTCCCAGGCGTCCGGAAACAGCATCGAGGCGCCGTCCTGATAGAACCAGCCCAGCTCCCTCTGGGTCAGCAGGAAGATGCCGCGCAGGACGAGACCATCGACTCGGTCCGGGTGGGTGATGGCGTAGGCCAAGGCCAGGGTCGATCCCCACGAGCCCCCGAACACGGTCCACTTCTCGACGCCCAGGTGCTCGCGCAGGCGCTCGATGTCGGCGATCAGGCTCCAGGTGGTGTTGTCGTCGAGGCTGGCGTTCGGGCGCGACCGGCCGCAGCCGCGTTGGTCGAACAGCGCCATGCGCCATTTGGACGGGTCGAAGAACCGCCGCATGGTCGGATTGACCGCGCCGCCCGGGCCGCCGTGCAGGATCACGCAGGGCTTGCCGCGCGGATTGCCGCATTCCTCGTAATAGATCTCGTGCGGGCCGCCGGTCGGCATCCAGCCGAACGAGAACGGCTCGACTTCGCGGAACAGGCCGCGACGACCCACAGAGCTCATGGCGGCGGCGGAAGCATGACGATCCATCCGCTAACCCTAACGTGGTTTTCGTTCGCCTGTGAACGGAGGATCGCGCGGGCTCGCGCCTTTCCACAGCTGCTGTATTCTGGGGCCATGATTCAGCCGGCGCCTGAAGACTACACCGACGAAGAACTGCTCGAGATGCTTAACCCTCGGCAGCTGGCGCAGCTTGACCGTCAGATCGGCGAGATGTTCGGCGCCGAGGGCGTCGATCGGGTCGAAGCCTTGTTCGCCATGGCCAATGTCTATTCCATCCGCGCGGCCGAGCGCGACGAGGTCACCGCCCTGGCCATGCTGCAATTGGCCGCCGCCATGCGTCGCCGGGCCGAGCTGCTGCTGAACGCCGGCTAGGCGGGGACGCACGGTTCATCCCCTAAGCGCCGTCATTTCCGCCGAAGGGCAGGCGCCTATCGAGAAGGACGTTGGCTCGCGACGGCGATTTGAACGTCTGAGAATAGCGTCGACGCGCGAAGGGCGCTTGCGACCCTGAGCAGAACTTGATGACGTCCGCTAACCGGGCCTAGGTCGCTACGGCCACCAACCAGATGCGTACTGTTGTTCCGCCGGCGGCTATTTCGAAAAGGAGGACGTCGCCACCTTTGCCTTGCTCAAAGCGTGGCTCAAGCTCAAAAACTCCGAACTCATCAAGCGCAATCGACGAGCTCTACGCCAAAGAACAGGCGTGACGACAATTTGGAAGTTAGGGGCCAAATCGCAATCCAACGCAGCTGCACGCCTTACAGCGCAGCCGCATCAGACATGTCTCACGGCCGCTTCCCTACCTTGATGACGCCAGCGACAACCGCAATGTTGAAGAACAGAACCAAGTGGACAGGCCAAATATTCACAAGATCCACAACCTCAAGGCTACGCTTCATTGCTACGGAAATGCCGTAGAAAACCACGTAGCCGATGAGAATGAATGCGATATTGGCCCATGCCAGCGGGTATTTTCTGAAGCTAAGCGACATCCTAGTCACCCCGCCTAAGCTGAGCCTGATCCGCAGAGACGATCTTTGTCTGCTTGCGCCTGAGCAACGACCGCATCCCAGCGGTCACGATCAATATACAATACAATCCCGACCGACAGTGCGCCAATCGCAACCGCCGCAGAGCCCGCCATACCAAGTTCGGCCATGATTGCGGCGCGGACTTCCTTCACCTTGTTCCAGATTACAGCCATTGAGGCTCCGATACCCAGCAAGGCCCCCAGGCCAATCGTTTTCTCTGCGATCTTCTGAGCAATATCGGCGTGGTCGTTGTCGAAAACATTCTTCAGCGTGTTGAATTCAGTTTGTTTTTGCTTTGCCTGACCAAGCAAGAAGCGCGCTTCGTTGCAATTTTGAGGGTCGGGTTTGAACGAGATATCGACGAAGGGGTCGCCAGGGTCAGATGGATGCCGCTCGATGTGCCAACCCTGCATCGGGTTGTTGGATCCGCCGCCGCCAGCTCCGAATCCGGTACTGATCGCTGCCGTAATAGTGAGCGAGTCCACTTCGACCGAGTCACCGCCGCCGCCGGGCGCGCTGAGGTAAGGCATGCACGACCCCTAGTTGAGATGGTGCAACCATAGCATTAAAAATGCCAATCACAATTATAAAGAAAGCTCTACAATACGTGCGGGGTAACGTCAGCCCCCCTGGACGAACGATCGCCATGTCCGCTCTCGGAACCGGCGAGCGGCTTGTCTGTGACGGTCCTCGCCATTTTGGGGCGGGAATGACGGAGAATTGGATTGGCGCTCGGGGCGCCAAACCGCCTCAGCCCCTCAGCGGAAACTTCCGGTCCAGCCAGTCCAGCAGGGCGGCGTTGACCTCGGCGGGCTTTTCCTGCTGCGTCCAGTGTCCGCTGCCCTCGATCAGCACCTTCTCCAAGTCGCCGATCTGGTCGCCCATCCGGTCGGCCATCGAGGGCGGCAGCACGACGTCGTGCTCGGCCATCAGCATCAGACAGGGTATCCCGTCGATCCGGTTCGGCAGTCCCTCGGCCATGCGCCAGTTGCGGCTGAAGTTGCGGTACCAGTTGATGCCGCCGGTGAAGCCGGTGCGCTTGAACGCCTCGACGAAGACCGCGAGCTCGTCCGGCGACAGGAACTGGTTATCGTCGCTGGCCGGGTCGTAGTGCGCCAGGCCATCCTGCAGGGCCAGGCTCCGCCGCTCGGGCGGGCGCGAGGCGAAGTCCTCCTGCGCGCCCTTGGGCCGGCGCATGAAGAAGCGCAGGGTCTTTTCGACGTCCGCGCCCAGCTGGGCGTCGGCGACGCCCGGCTTCTGGAAGTGGACGATGTACATGTCCTCGCCATAGGCGTTGCGGAACATCTCGATCGGGTCGAACGGAAGGCGCGGGATGAAAGGGGTGTTCAGGCCCACGACCCCGGCGACACGGTCGGGATGCAGCAGCGGCATGGCCCAGACGACGATGCCGCCCCAGTCGTGCCCGACGAAGATCGCCTTCTCCGCGCCGAGATGATCCAGCAGGCCGACCAGATCGCCCGTCAGGTGCTCCATGTCATAGGCCTCGACCGCCTCGGGACCAGCCGTCAGGCCATAGCCGCGCTGGTCGGGCGCGATCACCCAGCGGCCCGCCGCGGCCAGGGCCGCGATCTGGTGGCGCCAGGAGAAGGCCAGTTCCGGAAAGCCGTGGCAGAAGACGATCGGAACGCCGACGCGCGGTCCCGCCTCGTAATAGGCCAGGCGGACGCCGTTGATGTCGGCGAATTGGGGCGCGGGCAGGGGTGTCATGATCAGCGTCTCCCTTGGCGTCTTTATGTGATTGGTGTTCACCTTGAAGCGCCGGTCAGAAGCGCGCAAGCCGTGAGGGGGAATTCGCCATTGAGTATTTCATCGCTCGCGAACACGCGTAAAAAGCGTCGATGACTGATGCGCCCCCGCCGCCCGCCGCTGTTCCTTGGCGACTTGTCCTGCTGCTCGGCGCGCTGACGGCCTTCGCGCCGATGTCGATCGACATGTATCTGTCCAGCCTGCCGTCGATCGGGCGCGCCTTGCATGCCGGACCAGAGCAGACCCAGGCGACGCTCGCCGCCTTCTTCGCGGGCATGGCGATCGGACAGTTCATCTACGGACCCGCCTCGGATCGGCTGGGGCGTCGCCCGCCGCTGCTGATCGGAATCGCGGTTTTCTTCGTGGCCTCGGCGGTCTGCGCGCTGGCGCCCAATATCGAGACCTTGATCGCGGCGCGCTTCGTCCAGGCCCTGGGCGGTTGCGCCGGGGCGGTGGTCGCCCGGGCGGTGGTCCGCGACCGCTTCAGCCAGACCGACACCGCCCGGGTCTTGTCGCTGATGATGCTGATCATGGGTCTGGCGCCGGTGCTGGCGCCGCAGTTGGGGGGCGTGGTCCAGCTGGTAGCCGGCTGGCGCGGCGTCTTCTGGACCCTGGTCGGCTTCGCGGTGATCATCGGCGGCTGGGTGCTGCTTGGCCTGCCGGAATCGCGCTCGGCCGAGACCGCGGCCCACGCCCGCGCCGAGCACCCGCTCCGCGCCTATGTCGCGCTGTTCAGCATGAAGCGGCTGGTGGGCTACGCCCTGGCCGGGGCCCTGAACGGGGCGGTGCTGTTCACCTACATCTCGACCGCGCCGGACCTGGTGATGGGGACCTACGGCCACACGCCGATGGCCTTCAACCTGATCTTCGCGCTGAACGCCGTGGGCATCATCGGGGCCAGTCAGGTCAATCGCTGGCTGCTGCGGCGCTCGACGCCCGACCAGGTGCTGCGCAAGGCCAGCATCGCCTCGATCGTGGCGGCCTTGCTGCTGACCCTGGCCGCCTGGACCGGCTGGGGCGGCCAGTGGACGGTGCTGCCGCTGCTGTTC
This sequence comes from Caulobacter sp. CCH9-E1, assembly GCF_001556515.1. Taxonomy (GTDB): domain Bacteria; phylum Pseudomonadota; class Alphaproteobacteria; order Caulobacterales; family Caulobacteraceae; genus Caulobacter. The sequence continues at coordinate 16,922 of NZ_LSJA01000280.1, forward strand.
GCGGCGCTGTCGGTCTATGGCCTGATGGGCGGCAACACCATGGCCGGCGCGCTGAGCGTCGATCCCCGCCGCGCCGGTTCGATCTCGGCCCTGATGGGCTCGGCCTCGTTCGGGGCCGGGGCCTTGGCCTCCTGGGTGGGCGGCCTGCTGCATGACGGTACGCCGCGCCCGGTGGCCGCCGTGATGTTCGCCTGCCTAGTCGGTTCGTCGCTGGCGATCTTCTTCCTGGCCCTGCCGGGCGGGCGGAAGGTTCAGGCCTGATCGCGCAGGGTGAAGCCGCGCCAGGCCAGCAGCGCCCAGCCGATCATGAACGACAGCCCGCCGATCGGCGTGATCGCGCCGAGGATTCGCGGCGCGCCCAGGGCCATGGCGTAGAGCGAGCCGGCGAAGACCAGGGTCCCGAACAGGAAGAGGCCCGCGACCAGGCCCATGCCCCGCGCGCCCGCCCGGTGCAGGCCAAACGCCGCGAAGACCGCCAGGGCGTGGCTCATCTGATATTGCGATCCTGTGTGAAGCCATGCGACCGCCTTGGGATCGTGAACGCCGTGGGCCGCGAAGGCGCCAAAGCCCACCGCCAGCAGTCCGCTCACCGCCGCCAGACCCGTCCAGGTCCTGGGTGTCCACCCGCTCATCGCCTTGACGCTCCGGAAACGTTGCAATCGTCGGGCGCGACCTTAACGTTGTTCATCTGGACGTAAAGCCGGTCCGTCAGAGACCCGGCGCGATCTAGGGGAGGACGGCATGGCGCTCACCTGGGGCGACGATTACCCGATCCATCAGACGCCCGAGCCGGTGGCCTACGCCGGCACGGATCGGAACTTCTACGACCGCTACTTCTTCAACGGCTACGCGGCCTCGGATCCCGCTGGCGGCGACGATCTGTTCTTCGCCGCGGCCTTCGGCGTCTATCCGCATCTCAACATCGCCGACGCCGCCTTCTGCGTGATGAAGGACGGCAAGCAGGTCAATCTGCACGCCAGCCGCTGGCTTGAGATGGAGCGGATGGACCTGACCGTCGGGCCGATCGCCATCACCGTGGTCGAGCCCTTGCGGCGCCTCAAGCTGACGGTGACCGCGCCCGAGCAGGGGATCGCCGCCGAGATCGTCTTCGAGGGCCGCGCCTTTCCGATCGAGGAGCCGCGTTTTGTCCGCCGCAACGGCCCGCGCGCCTTCATGGACTATACCCGCCTGACCCAGAACGGTCGCTATTCCGGCTGGATCGAGGTCGACGGCGTGCGCGCCAGCCTCGACGGTTTCGTGGGCACGCGCGACCGCTCTTGGGGCGTGCGCCCGGTCGGCGCGCGAGACTCGCAGGATCTGGCGCCGCCGGTCCTCCCGCAGTTCTTCTGGCTATGGGCCCCCTGCAATTTCGAGGACGGCGGGCTCTTCTTCCACACCAATGACGACGAGCTGGGCCGCGCCTGGAATCGGCGCGCCCTGTGGCTGGAGGACGGCGGCCGCGAGCTTGAGTTCGGCGGCTTCGCCGAGGCCTCTTACGCGATCCAGTGGAAGAACGGTACGCGCCACGCCCGCGCCGCCACGCTGGATTTCGGCGCCGACGGCAAGATGACGGTCGAGCCCAAGCGCGAGTTCTTCATGTTGGGGCTGGGCTATACCCACCCGACGTGGGGGCACGGGCTGAACCAGGGCAAGCTGAAGGTCGAGCGCGAGGACTTCGTCACGGCGGACCTCGATCGCGCGGTCCCCCAGCACCTGCACGTCCAGGCCCTCAGCGACGTGACCTATGTCGATGGCGCGGGCCGGACGCGGAAGGGGCGGGGGGTCTTCGAGCAGCTGGCGATCGGCCCGCACGCGCCGTCCGGCTTCGCCTCGATCCTGGACATGGCCCCATGAGCCTGGCCGAACGCCTTGAGGCGTATCTGTCGCGCGTGTGGGGCGAGGCCGCCACGGTCGTCGACCTCTCGCGCATTCCCGGCGGGGCCAGCCGCGAGACCTATCGGTTCAGCGCCCGGACGGCGAAGGGCGAGCGGCCGCTGATCCTGCGCCGCGATCCGCCGGGCAGCCTGATCGAGACCGATCGCAACCAGGAATATCTGGCGTTCGAGAGCTTCCACGACCGGCTGCCCGTGCCGCGTCCGGTGGCCATGGAGGCCGAGGGCGCGGAGCTGGAGCGACCGTTCTTCATCATGGAGCGGGTCGAGGGCGGAACGGCCGCCTCGCCGTTCACGGTCGTCCCGTACGGCGACCACGCCCGGGCCATCGGCGAGCAGTTCTTCTCGATCCTGGGGACCATCGCCGCCGCCGATCCCAGCAGCCTGCCGCTGGCCAGGGCCGCCGAGGCCCCCGCGCCGGACGCCTGCTGGAAGATCGCGCTGGACCATTGGGCGGGGGTGATCGAGGCCGACCAGCAACACCCCCAGCCGATCGTCTGGGCCGCGATCCGCGCCCTGCGCCGCCGCCCGCCGCCGCCGGCCCAGGCCATCCGCGTCGTCCATGGCGACTACCGGACCGGCAACTTCCTGCATGACGGCGCGGGCAAGATCCTGGCGATCCTCGACTGGGAGATGGTCCATCTGGGCGATCCGCTGGAGGATCTCGGCTGGGCGATCGATCCGCTGTGGGGCCACTTCGAGGCGGACAAGGTCGCGGGCATGCTGCCGCGCGAGGAGGCGCTGGCCATCTGGAAGAAAGCCAGCGGCCTCGCGATCGACGAGACGGCCCTGGCCTGGTGGAGCCTGTTCAACGCCGTCAAGGGCCAGGCGATCTGGACCTCGGCGGCCAAGGAATACCGCGACGGCGGCTTCAGGGACCCGGTGCTGGCGATCTCGGGCTGGTACACCGCCCGCCGTCACGACGAGATCCTGGCCGCGGCCCTGATGCGGTGGGAGAACCTGTCATGACGCCCAACTTGCCCGACATCCTGGTCGGCAACTTCATGTGCATGATCGACCCGCCGCCGCCCGAGCAGCAGGGCGAGTTCATGGCCGGCAAGGTGGCGGTGGTGGCGCTGCTATCGCTGCTGGCCGCCCAGGAGGCGGAACGCGGCGTCGCCGCCAGGATGACCGAGAACGAGGCGATCCAGGCGGCGCTCGACGAGGCGGCCGCCGACTATGAGGTCGAAGCGCTCGCCGGGACGGACGATCTGTCGCTGGCGGCGCTGGACGCGGCGAACGCCCGACTGCGCCTGGCCCTGATGCGCCTGCATGAGGCGGTGGAGGAGAAAGGCGACACCGCGCGGCATCACGCGATTCTGCGGCTCTACGCCCAGATGGCGGACCTTCGGCGGCTCGACATGCCGCCGCTGCCCGGCCACTGAGGCGGCTACCTATGCCGGTTGTGCTGCGCCACGTCCTCGGGACTGATGTCGAGGGGCGCGGGGACGGCGGCGTTGTAGGCGCCGGTCTCGTTGAGGTCCATCACCACGCTGCGGTGGCCTTCCCAGATCATGTGCAGGGCGACGTAGAGCACGATGGCCAGGCCCACGAAGCCGATCCAGCGGTGCTTGTGCAGCAGGTTGGCGATGGCGCTGGCGGCCAGGCCCATCAAGATGATCGACAGCAGCAGGCCAAAGACCAGGATGGCCGGGTGCTCGCGGGCCGCGCCGGCCACGGCCAGCACGTTATCCAGCGACATCGAGACGTCCGCGATCAGCACTTGGATGAAGGCTTGCTTGAAGGACTTCGCGGGGCGGGCGCGCGGCTCGGTGTTGGGATCGGAATCGACCATGGCGACGGCGTCGGCCTGGTCGTGCGACGCCTGTTCGCGCAGTTCGCGCCACATCTTCCAGCAGACCCACAGCAGCAGGAAGCCGCCGGCCAGCAGGAGGCCGATGACGCCCAGCAGCCAGGTGGTGATCAGGGCGAAGCTGATCCGCAGCACGACCGCGGCGCCCAGGCCGTAGAGGATGACCTTCTTGCGGTCCTTGACCGGCAGGCCTCCCGCGGCGAGGCCCACGGCCACGGCGTTGTCGCCGGCCAGGACAAGGTCGATCATCAGGACTTGCAGGAAGGCCGTCAGCGGTCCCTGAAAGCCATCCAAGTGGGCCATCAACGTGTCGAACATGCGCTCTCAATGGGATGACGCGCCGGGCGATGCAAGACGCAAAACCGTCGCGCCGGACCTAAACGCGCTTCGACGCCGGTCGGTGACGCCGTGCAAACCATCGCACGAGCGCGACCAGCGCGATCAGGGCTGGGATCAGCAGGATCAAGCCGGCGTCGTGACGCGGCGCGGGTCTCGGCGCGGCCCGGGGCGCGGACGCCTCGGTCGGTGGGAGATCGGGCTTTGGCGGCGCGGCCAGGGGCTCTTGGCGCGCGGGCGGCTGGTCGGCGGTGACCGGTTCAGGGGGCGGGGCGAGGGATTGAGTCGCCACCGGCCGCGCCTCGGCCAGGCGCGCCTGGGTCTCGGCCGTGGAGGCGCCCGCGACGCCAGCCTGGCCGCCGATGAGCGCCGCCAAGGCCAGGGCGGCGAGACCTGTCGCGCGGCGCCGCATGGCCGGAGGCCCTAGACCGCCGCCTTGACGCGCGGCTTGGACGCTTCATAGAGCGCGATCGCCGCGGCCGCCGAGACGTTGAGGCTTTCGAAGCCGCCGGGCATCGGGATCTTGCCCAGCACGTCGCAGTGCTCGGCGACCAGCCGCCGGACGCCTTCGCCTTCCGAGCCGAGCACCAGCACGGTGGGGCCGCCGTCCAGCACCTCGTCCAGCGTCTGCTCGGCCTCGCCGGCCAGGGCCACGCCGCGCCAGCCCAGCTCGGCCAGCTCCTCGAGCGCGCGGGAAAGATTGACCACGCGCGCGTAGGGGACCTTGTCCACCGCGCCGACGGCGGTCTTGGCCAGGACGCCGGTCAGGGCGGGGGCGTGGCGATCCTGCAGGATCACGCCCTTGGCGCCGAACGCGGCGGCCGAGCGGAAGATCGCGCCGATGTTCTGCGGGTCGGTGATCTGGTCCAGCATCACCAGGAAGCCTTCGCCCGAGGCCGCCAGTTCGGCGATCGACAGCGACTCGGGCTCGTCGATCTTCAGCGCCAGGCCCTGGTGCACCGCGCCCTGCGGCAGGTGCTTGGCGATCTCCTGGCCCTCCATCACCTGCAGGCAGGAAAGTTTCTGCAGGTCGGGGGCGAGTCGCTTGGCCCGATCCGGGGTCGCCAGAAGCCGCTTCGGCGCCGGTCGATGAGGGTTCGAAAGCGCCGCCTCGACGGCGTGAGTCCCCCAAATCCAGTCCTTGGCGTCGCCTTGCCCCCTGGAAAAGTCGTTTTGTTTCCGGGGCTTGGAACGAAAATCGCGTCCTTGTGCAGAAGGGCGTTTCCGGTCGTTGCGTTCGGAATGAGAGGACACTATAAGACGCGCTCCGATTTGGGGCCCCGAGGGCTTCTCGGCCAGCCGGCGCTGCTCTTAGCATCGTCCGTCACCGGTCCAAGAAGCTTTTGTTTCGCATCGGCGTTTGACGGCTTGCCGTCGCTCGTCGAAGCGGATAAAGGCCGCCGGCTTCGGAACTCCATCGCGTGCTTGGGGGAATGTCCCGAGTGGCAAAGGGGGGGGACTGTAAATCCCCTGGCGTAAGCCTTCGTAGGTTCGAGTCCTACTTCCCCCACCATGCGCGCGACGAGTTTTCGAGGTAGGCGAGGGCGCTCCAGAGCCAGAGACCGGGAGCCGATCGCGACCCCGCAGCTTGGCGGGTATAGCACAATGGTAGTGCAGCAGCCTTCCAAGCTGAGGATGCGGGTTCGATTCCCGCTACCCGCTCCAGCTCCCCGAGAGTTATTCCCAACAACCAGCCGCCGGCGCGAAGGTAGAGACGATGGCCAAGGAAAAGTTCGAACGTACTAAGCCGCACTGCAACATCGGCACCATC
>NZ_LSJA01000281.1 GCF_001556515.1 Caulobacter sp. CCH9-E1
AGATGCTCCCCCGCGATGCGGGGGAGCTGTCGCGGAGCGACTGAGGGGGCAAGCGCTGGCTTGGCCGAGCTGGCCCCCTCCGGCCCTCTGGGCCACCTCCCCCGCGATGCGGGGGAGGATCTAGCGCAGGCTCACCGCCGCTCCAGGGCCAGCTTCAGGCCGAACGCGACGAAGACGCACCCGGTCACCCGGTCCAGCCAACGCACCACGACCGGCACGCGCAGCAGACCCGCGATCGGCACGGTCGCCGCGATCAGGGCGGCGAACCACAGCAGGCCTTCGACCACGTGGATGGTCGTGAGCAGCAGGCCAAAGCGCGCCGGATCGACGCCCGCCGGCATGAACTGCGGCAGGAACGACACGTAGAAGACCCCGACCTTGGGATTGAGCAGGTTGGTCAGCAGCCCCCGGCGCAGGGCGGCGATCGGGCCCGCGTCGACCGGCCGCATCTCGCCCGGCTCGAACTGGTCGCGGGGCTTGAGGATCATCTTGATCCCGGTCCAGGCCAGGAACAGGGCGCCCACCCACTTCAGCCCCGTGTAGGCCATCTCCGAGGCGGTCAGCAGCGCGCCGACGCCGAACGAGGCCGCCGCCCCCCAGATCAGACAGCCAAGCCCGACGCCGATCGCCGCGCCGGTCGCGCGACGAGGCCCCTCCGCCGCCGCCGTCCGGATGACGAGGGCCGTGTCGAGGCCGGGCGTCAGGGTCAGCAGCCCCGCCGCCAGCGAGAAGGCGACGAGGGCCTCAGTCGTGGTCATGGAGCGGCTTTTCGCGCTCGACCAGCTTGCCGTCCTCCAGCACGCGGTAGAAGCACGAGCGGAAGCCGACGTGGCAGGCGCCGCCGTCGCCGCGCGGACGCACCTTCAGCAGCACCGCGTCCTGGTCGCAGTCGACGCGCAGCTCGACGACGTCCTGCAGCTGGCCGCTGGTCTCGCCCTTCTTCCAGAGTTCGCCCCGCGAGCGGCTGAAATAGTGGGCGATGCCAGTGTCGACCGTCAGCTTCAGCGCCTCGTCGTTCATCCAGGCCAGCATCAGGATCTCGCCGGTGTCGGCGTGCTGAGCCACCGCCACAACCAGGCCGTCGGCGTTGAAGCGCGGCGCGAGGTCGGAGCCCCGCTCCAGGGCGTGCTTGTCGTGGGCGTGGGGGAACAGGGGCGTGCTCATGGCGCCACATATGGCGCAGGCGGGGCGGGCGCGCTAGCTTCCCCGCGCTTGCGGGGGCGAGATGAACCTCAAGGATCGGATCAAGGGGGCGGTGGCGGCGCTGGACGTCTGGGCTCGGCCCTGGGCGCGGCGCTCGCGCTGGCATGGCTACGCCTATGAGTTCCTGCTGTTTGGCCTGAAGCAGGCCTGGGCCTGCCTGTTCGGCGGCCTGATGCTGGCGCTGCTGGTCGGCACCAAGCTGCTGTGGCCCGAGCACGCGCCGCTGGCCCGCTACGACTTTCTCGTCATCGCCTCGGTCGCCATCCAGGCCGCGCTGCTGGCGCTGAAGCTGGAGCGCTGGGACGAGGCGCTGGTCATCTTCATGTTCCACGTCGTCGGCACGGTCATGGAGCTGTTCAAGACCGCCCACGGCTCGTGGATCTATCCCGAGCCCAGCTTCTTGCGGATCGGCGGCGTGCCGCTGTTCACCGGCTTCATGTACGCCTGCGTCGGCAGCTATATCGCCCGCATCTGGCGGCTGTTCGACATCACCTTCGAGCGCTATCCGCCGTTCTGGACCACGCATATCCTGGCGGTGCTGATCTATCTGAACTTCTTTACGCACCACTATGTCACCGACATCCGCTTGGGGCTCTTCGCCCTGTCGGCGCTGCTGTTTGGCCGGACCTGGTTCCTGTTCACGCCTGATCAAACGCCGCGCCGCATGCCCATGCTGATGGGCGCGCTGCTGGTCTCTCTGTTCATCTGGTTCGCCGAGAACCTCGGCACCTTCGCCGGCGCCTGGATCTATCCAAGCCAGGCGGCCGGCTGGCGCATGGTGCCGATCGAGAAGATGGGCGCCTGGTACCTGCTGATGCTGATCAGCTTCGTGTTGGTGACGCTGGTGCATCGTCCGGTGGACGCCTGCGTGGCGCGGATCCGGCAGGGGATCCGGGTGGCGGCGTAGGGGGTAACGTTCCTCCCCCGCGATGCGGGGGAGGTGTCGGCGGAGCCGACGGAGGGGGCGAACTAGAGGTCGGCCAAGCTGGCCCCCTCCGGCCCTCTGGGCCACCTCCCCGTGACACGGGGGAGGATCTTGCTCCTACTTCCTGACCACCAGATCCATGAACCGCTGCTGCAGGACCTTGTCGGTCTTGAAGACGCCGCGGAACTGGGTGGTGATCGTCGAGACGTCGTGGTGGTGGACGCCGCGGGTGCTCATGCACTGGTGCTCGGCGTCGATCAGCACGGCGACGCCGGCGGCCGAGAGGTGGTCCTCGATCGCGTCGGCGATCTGCATGGTCATGGTCTCCTGGGTCTGGAGACGCTTGGCGAAGATCTCGACCAGGCGCGCCAGCTTCGACAGGCCGACGACCTTGCCGGTCGGCATGTAGGCGACCCAGGCCTTGCCCAGGAACGGCGCCATGTGGTGTTCGCAGTGGCTCTGCACGTCGATGCCGCGCAGCATGACCATGTCGTCATAGCCCTGCACGTCCTCGAAGGTGCGCGACAGTTCCTTGGCCGGATCGCCCTGGTAGCCGGCGAACCACTCCTCGAAGGCGTCGACCACGCGCTTGGGCGTGTCGATCAGGCCCTCGCGCTCGGGATTGTCGCCGGCCCAGGCCAGGAGGGTCCGGACGGCGGCCATGGCTTCCTCGCGGGAGGGGCGCTCGGCGGGTTCAAGATCAAGACCGTCATCGCTGCCGATCAGGGTTCGCTCGCGGGCTAGGGCGTCCATGTCAGAGGGTTCTTTCCACGGGCTGAGTTGCGCCAGGACGCCGGTCGTCCTGGAATGACGCGTGCCACCCGTTTCACAGCTACGGTCGAAGCGTCGCCGCGGACGCATCGTTGGGCGTGGCCCAATCCGTATCCGAAGGATATATGGAGCCGGCTCCGTCCCGGAGCAACCTCTCCTTACGTCACAGCACTGCGACCCTATGACCCTGAAGATCCACGACACCCTGGCGCGCGAGAAGCGCGACTTCGTCCCCGCCGATCCCAAGCGGGTGACGATGTATGTCTGCGGACCCACGGTCTACAACCACGCCCATATCGGCAATTTCCGGCCGGTGGTGGTGTTCGACGTGCTGTATCGCGTGCTGCGCCACCTCTATGGCGAGGACGCGGTGGTCTATGCCCGCAACGTTACGGACGTGGACGACAAGATCAACAAGAAGGCCGCCGACGAGGGCGTGCCGATCAGCGTGATCACCGAGCGCTATCTGGCGGCCTACCACCAGGACGCCGACGCCCTGGGCGCCCTGCGGCCGAACCTCGAGCCCAAGGCGACCGAGCACATCGGGGCTATCCTGGAGATGATCGGCCAGCTGGTCGACAACGGCAGCGCCTACGCCGCCGAGGGCCACGTGCTGTTCGACACCCAGAGCTTCGCCGACTACGGCCAGCTGTCGGGGCGGCCGCTGGACGAGATGATCGCCGGCGCCCGCGTCGAGGTCGCGCCCTACAAGCGCCAACCGGCCGACTTCGTGCTGTGGAAGCCCTCCAAGGAAAACGAGCCCGAGTGGGAAAGCCCCTGGGGCGCGGGCCGTCCGGGCTGGCACATCGAATGCTCGGCCATGATCGACAAGGCGCTGGGCAAGACCATCGACATCCACGCCGGCGGCATCGACCTGACCTTCCCGCACCACGAGAACGAGGTGGCCCAGAGCCGCTGCGCCCACAAGACGGCGGTGCTGGCCAACTACTGGATGCACAACGGCTTCCTCGACATGGGCGGGGAGAAGATGTCCAAGAGCCTGGGCAATGTGATCATCCCGCACGAACTGCTGAAGACGGTTCCGGGCGAGGTGATCCGCTGGGCGCTGCTGTCGGCGCACTACCGCCAGCCGCTGGACTGGACGCCGGAGCTTCTGGAGCAGTCCAAGAAGTCGCTGGACCGGCTGTACGGCGCCCTGCGTCGCGCCAAGGACGTCGCTCCCGACCAGGCCATGGAGGCCCCGGCCGAGGTGATCGCCGCCCTGATGGACGACCTGAACACCCCGCTGGCGACCTCGGCCTTCTTCGAGGTGTCGAGCCTGATCGAAAAGGCCGTGACGGCCGGCGACACCGTCGCCATCGCCGCCAACAAGGCCCGCCTGCTGGAGGCCGGCGCCCTGCTGGGCTTCCTGCAGGCCGATCCGGACAGCTGGTTCGAAGGCGACGCCTCCGACGAGCTGAAGGCCAAGGTCGAGGACCTGCTGGCCCAGCGCGTGGCCGCCCGCACGGCCAAGGACTGGCCGGCCGCCGACGCGATCCGAGCCGAGCTGGACGCCCTGGGCGTGGTGGTCATGGACGGCCCGTCGGGCGCGACCTGGCGGATGAAGGACTAGGCGCGATGACCTTCGAAAAGCAGGTCGTCCTGGTCTCCGGCGCCGGCCGGGGGCTGGGGGCGGCCATCGCGCGCGCCTTTGTCGAGAACGGGGCCCAGGTGGCGGTGAACTACCGCCGCAGCGAAGCCCAGGCCAAGACGCTGGTCGCCGAGCTCGGCCAGCGCGCCGTGGCCATCCAGGCCGACGTCTCCGATCCGCTGGAGGCGCGGCGGCTGGTCAATGACGCGGCCGAGGCCTTCGGCCATCACGTCACGACGGTGGTCAACAACGCCCTGGGCGACTTCAGCTTCAACGGCGATGCGCGCGAGAAAATCCAGACGATCGGCTGGGACGACTTCCTGGGCCAGATGGACGTGTCCTTGCGCGGGTCGTTGAACCTGATCCAGGCCGCCGCGCCGGCGATGGAGGCGGCAGGCTGGGGACGGATCGTCAATATCGGCACCAACCTGTTCCAGAACCCGGTCGTGCCCTATCACGACTACACCGCCGCCAAGGCCGCCCTGCTGTCGCTGACCCGCACGGCGGCGGGCGACCTTGGTCCGAGCGGGATCACGGTCAACATGGTCTCGGGCGGGTTGCTGCGCGTCACCGACGCCAGCGCCGCGACGCCCGAGGCGATCTTCGACCTGATCGCCCAGAGCACCCCGCTGCGCCGCGTCACCACGCCTGCCGAGTTCGCCGACGCGGTCCTGTTCTTCGCCTCCCCCTGGAGCCGCGCCGTCACCGGCCAGAACCTGGTGGTGGATGGCGGCCTGGTGAGAGATTAAGAAGCCCGCATGAAACGCGCCGTCGAACACCGCATCGGGGTCCAGGCCCCCGCCGAGATCGTCTGGGAGGTCGTCTCCGAGTTCGAGAGCTGGCGTCACTGGAACCCGCTCTACCGCCAGGCCGAAGGGCAGATGAAGATCGGCACCGCCCTGGTGCTGGAACAGCACCTGCCCGGCGAGGCGCCGCGCGTCATCCAGCCGATCGTCCAGGACTGGGTGCCGTATGAGCAGCTGCACTGGCGCTCGACCCGCGTCGGCGGCCTCGTCACCGCGATCCGCTATCTCGAGATCGAGAACATGGGCCCCGCCAACGCGACCTTCTCGAACGGCGAGCTGTTCATGGGCATGCTGGTGCGTTGGGTCAGCCGCGAGGAGCGCCGCAAGCTGAAGGCCGCCTTCGCCGCGATGGGCGAGGCGGTCCGCGACCGCGCCGAGGCCCTCTGGTCCGAGCGCGGCGGGGCTCCCATCTAAGGCGCGCGATGATCGACGATCTCTACAGCGCCAAGATCCTGAGCCTCGTGGCCAACATGCCGCGCGCCGGACGCTTGCCCGCGCCCGACGCCAGCAGCGAGAAGGTCGCCAAGCTTTGCGGCAGCAAGATCACGGTCGACGTGGTGGTCGGCGAGGACGGCAAGGTCGTCGACTTCGCTCAGGACGTCAGCGCCTGCGCCCTGGGCCAGGCGGCCGCCGCGATCCTGGGCCAGAACGTCGTCGGCGCTGATCTTTCCGAGATCGAGTTGGCGCGGGACTCGCTTGCGGCTATGCTGAAGGCGAACGGTTCGCCTCCCGCGGGCCGATTTGCGGAGCTCGCCGTGCTGGAGCCGGTCAAGGACTATCCCGCTCGTCACGCCTCGACGCTGCTGGCGTTCGAGGCGACGGTCGAGGCTGTCCGCAAGGCCACAGGCGCCGCCGAAACGCGAACTAGCACCGCCGGCGCGGCTTGATCGCACCCCTTTCAGGGGTGTGTAACCGCTCAACAGCAGTACGCGCGCCGGCATGACCCTCTACGAACGCACCGTCGATTTGGGCCTTCGAGCCTACAAGTTGACGCTCTCGCCTCTCATCGGGCGTCAGTGCCGCTTTACGCCGAGCTGTTCGGAGTACACGGCCGCCGCTCTCAAGGAACATGGCCCGCTCAAGGGCTCCTGGCTGGGCTTGCGACGGATTTGCCGCTGCAATCCGTTTGGTGGTTCGGGCTACGACCCGCCGCCGCCGCGACACCAGCCACGCAAGTGGAAATGTGAAGAATGATCGATCTGGTTTTCCCCGACGGCTCCTCGCGACAGTATCCGGACGGCGCCACGGGCCGCGACGTCGCCGCCGCCATCTCCAAGTCGCTGGAAAAGAAGGCCCTGCTGATCAAGCTGGACGGCCAGCTGCTGGACCTCGACCGTCCGCTGACGCCCGACCTGCTGACTGGCGAGCGCAAGTTCGAGATTCTGACGCGCGATGCGCCCGAGGCCCTCGACACCATCCGCCACGACACGGCCCACGTCCTGGCCGAGGCCGTGCAAGAGCTGTTTCCGGGCACCCAGGTCACGATCGGCCCGAACGTCGAGGACGGTTTCTATTACGACTTCGCGCGTGACGAGCCGTTCAGCCTGGACGATCTGGAAAAGATCGAAAAGCGCATGAAGGAGATCGTCGATCGCGACGAGAAGATCTCGCGCGAGGTCTGGGACCGCGAAGAGGCCATCAAGCACTTCGACGAGATCGGCGAGCAGTACAAGGCTCAGATCATCCGTGATCTGCCGCCGACGGACACGATCACGGTCTATCGCCAGGGGAACTGGAAGGACCTGTGCCGCGGTCCGCACTTGCCCTCGACCAAGCACGTCGGCAAGGCCTTCAAGCTGACCAAGCTGGCCGGCGCCTACTGGCGCGGCGACCAGAACAACGCCCAGCTGCAGCGCATCTACGGCACCTCGTGGGCCTCGGAAGCCGATCTCGAAGCCTATCTGAAGCGCATCGAGGAAGCCGAGAAGCGCGATCACCGCAAGCTGGGCAAGACCATGGACCTCTTCCACATCCAGGAAGAGGGCAAGGGCATGGTGTTCTGGCACCCGAAGGGCTGGGCGCTCTACCGCGTGCTCGAGGACTACATGCGCCGTCGCCTGGACGCGGCCGGCTACAAGGAGGTGAAGACTCCGCAGATCCTCGACAAGAGCCTGTGGGAGAAGTCGGGCCACGCCGAGAAGTTCGGCCACGCCATGTTCATGTGCGAGAGCGCCGAGGGCGAGGTCCTGGCCGTCAAGCCGATGAACTGCCCGGGTCACATCCAGATCTTCAACGTCGGCCAGAAGTCCTATCGCGAGCTGCCGCTGCGCATGGCCGAGTTCGGCGCCTGCCACCGCTACGAGCCGTCGGGCGCCATGCACGGCATCATGCGGGTGCGCGCCTTCACCCAGGACGACGCCCACATCTTCTGCCGCGAAGAGCAGGTCACCGAGGAAAGCGCGCGGTTCATCGAACTGTTGCGCAGCGTCTATAACGACCTGGGCATGACGCTGGCGGACACCAAGTTCTCGACGCGTCCTGAATTGCGCGCCGGGACCGACGAGGTCTGGGACAAGGCCGAGGCCGCCCTGTCGGCCGCCGCCGAGGCGGCGGGCGAGACGCTGGTGCTGCAGCCCGGCGAGGGCGCCTTCTACGGCCCCAAGCTGGAATTCTCGCTGAAGGACGCCATCGGCCGGGTCTGGCAGTGCGGCACCTTGCAACTTGATTTCGTTCTGCCGGAACGATTGGACGCCGAATACGTTTCGGAGGACGGTTCGAAGAAGCGTCCCGTGATGCTTCACCGTGCGATTTTGGGGTCGTTCGAACGTTTCATCGGCATTCTGCTGGAGAACTTCGCGGGCGCCCTGCCCGTCTGGCTAGCGCCGACTCAGGTGGTCGTGGCCACGATCACCTCGGACGCCGACGACTATGCTCGCGAGGTCGTGGAGACTTTGACGAAACTAGGTATGCGCGCGGAACTGGACCTGCGAAATGAGAAGATCAACTATAAGATTCGCGAGCATAGCCTCGCCAAGGTTCCAGTGATCGCGGTGGTCGGACGTAAGGAAGCAGAGACGAGGCAGCTGGCCTTGCGTCGCCTGGGCGGCGAAGGGCAGAGCGTTCTGTCGCTCGAGGAAGCCATCGCCGTGCTGACCGCCGACGCCACGCCGCCTGACGTGGCGCGCGCCCGCGCCGCCAAGGCGGTTCAGGAGACGGTGACCGCCTGATGAACAGCATTCTCCCGTCCGTCTCGACCTTGACCGCCGGCGCCCGCCCGGCCCGCCCGCACGTGTCGGTGGTCATGGTCGTCTACCGGACGGGAGAAGCGCTGGCCGAAAGCATCAAGCATGTTCTGGCCGAGCCGCTGGTCGACGAGTTCGTCATCGTCGACAACGGCTCCTGCCCCCGTGAGCAGGACCTGCTGCGCTCCCTGGCCCTGACCGAGCCGCGCGTGATCCTCAAGCAGGGTCACGGCAATATCGGCTTCGCGCGCGGCGCGAACATGGGCGCCACCACCGCGGGCGGCGAGCACATCATCTTCCTCAATCCCGACGCCAATCTGCAGCCGGGCTGCGTCGCGGCGCTGGTGACGGCCTTCAAGGGCCAGCCGACCCCGACCATCGTCGGCGCGCGGGTGCTCAATGTCGACGGCTCCGAGCAACGCGGCGGGCGCCGCGGCGAGGTGACCCCGATCAGCACCGTGCTCAGCTTCGGCCAGCTGACGCGCCGCTATCGCAAGCTGGCGGCGTTCGAGATCCACCGCGAGCACGAGCCGCTGCCGGCCGGCCCCGCGCCGATGCCGACCATTTCCGGCGCCTGCTTCGCCATGCGCCGCCAGGACTTCGAGGCCCTGAACGGCTTTGACGAGGGCTATTTCCTGCACGTCGAGGACATCGACCTGTGCTGGCGCGCTCGCCGCGCCGGCGGCCAGGTGCTGTTCCAGCCCAAGGCCCAGGTCGTGCACCTCGGGCACACCAGCCTCGAGCACCCGGTGAAGGTCGAGTTCCATAAGGGCGTGGGCCTGACCCGCTACTTCATCAAGCGCGCCGACAGCCTGCAGCTGTTCGCGGCCGCCGTCCTGCTGGCCCCGGCGATCATGCTGATGAGCGTGTTCCGCCCGCTGCTCTGGAAGATGACCGGGCGGCCGATCTAGGGGCGCGGCGGTTGGGTCGGCTTGCGGCCCTGAGCGGACGGATTGGAAAATCCTCCCCCCAGAGGGGGAGGAGGCCGAAGGC
>NZ_LSJA01000282.1 GCF_001556515.1 Caulobacter sp. CCH9-E1
TGGTCTTCAAGCTGGTGGAACCGCTCGCCCTCTACGCCAGCTACAGCCGCTCTTACCTGCCTCGTGCGGGCGACCAGTTGAGCTCGCTGTCCCTGTCCAACCAGGCGCTGGATCCGGAACGGTTCATCAACCGCGAGGTCGGCGTGAAGTGGGACCTTCGCCCCGATTTCTCCCTCACCGCAGCCGTCTACCAACTCGACCGCGAGAACGTCGCCGCGACTGACCCGGGCGATCCGACGCGTCTGGTGCTGGTGAAGGGTCAACGCAGCAAGGGCGTGGAGCTTGGCGCCGAGGGCGTCGTCAGGCCCGGCTGGACCCTCGTCGGCGGTTACGCCTATCAGGACGGTGAGATCACCCAGACGCAGTCGGCCACGGTGCGCGCCGGCGCGCGCCTGGCGCAGCTCCCAAAGCATTCGGCCTCACTCTGGAACCGGGTGGACGTGGCGCCGCGTCTCGCCCTCGGCCTCGGCGTGATCTACCGCAGCGCCATCTTCGCTTCGACCGACAATACCGTCACGCTGCCGGGCTTCACCCGAGTCGACGCGGCCCTCTATTACCAGGTCTCCGATCAGGTGTCGGCGCAGCTCAACG
>NZ_LSJA01000283.1 GCF_001556515.1 Caulobacter sp. CCH9-E1
GGCGACCGGCAGGAAAACCCCAAACTGCTTGTGCTGCGACGGACGGTGGAACATGGCTTCTCTCCTGATCGCTGAAAGTCTATGCGGCGTCGCGCAGCAGGACCGGCGCGGGAGCCGGAACGGGCGCGACCGTGGTCTCTTCGACGCTCTTGCGCGGCGGGCGCATGAACAGCGCGGCCACGAAGATCACGCCGATCACGGCGGCGAATACTTGGAAGGTCGGCGCGAAGCCGCCGAGGCGATCCCGCATGAAACCGCCGATGACCGGACCGAGCGCCGACACCGCGCCGACCAGGCAAACCATCGAGAAGAGCTCGAGATTGTTCCGACGGCCATAGTAGTTCAGCAGCAGGATGCTGACGGCCAGTACGGTCATGCCGAAGCCGACCCCAACCCCAAGCGCGAAGATCACCATCATCGGCCATGTCGTGGCGCCAGCAAGCGCCAGCAGGCCGACGGCCATCATTCCTTGCGCGCCGGCCAGCAGCCAGCGCGGGTCGATGCGATCCCCCAGGAGGCCGCCACTCATGCGCGCGGCGACCTGCATCAGCGACTCAAGGCTCAGCGCAGCCACCGCGACAGTGGAAGCCACCCCCATCTCGCCGAAATGGCTTGGCGCGAGGCTGACCGCCGTGACGCCGCCGAGCAGGTGCGCGAAATAGGCCGCGACGATCACATAGAATTGGGGCGTGCGGATCGCCTCCCTCACGGTCCAGTCGACCTGAGTGCGGTAGACGCGCGCGGTGACCGGCTGGGAAGCCGCCTCCTCGGCCACGGCCTTGTCGGTTTCGACCGCCGCACGCTCCAGCCAAGCCTTACCGCCGACCAGAGCCGCGGCCAGACCGCCGACGACCGCCGACGCGGCAGCCTGCCAGGCCCAATACGGCCGCCAGGCGCCGCCGGCCATCTCCATGCCGACCAAAGCCATCCAGGGACCGACGACACCGCCGAGCGAACCAATCGTGAAATAGACCCCGAACGGCAGGGCGCGCTTCTTGAACAGCATGGACAGCAGGTGAGTGCCAGGGATCAACGCCATCATCTGGTAGCCGATGCCCAGCAGCGCCGTACCGGTCAGATAGACTGGCAGTCCCCGCGCCAAGGTCAGGCAAAGGAACCCGGTGATCATGACGGCCGAGCCGGCGATGATCGTGGCCCGCACGCCGATCTTGCGGATCAGCAGCGCCGGCAGCCATGACGAGCCGCCACAGAACGCGCCAAGCAGGGTAAAGCCCAGAAAAGCCGAGGCGAAGCTCCAGTGCTGGTCCTTGATCATGGCCGGCAAGATCACGCCGAGAGACGAGAAGGTCGACGCCGTGATCAGGAAGAGCAGAAGGGACAACGCGCCCAGGAGGGTCCAGGAGCGCCATTGGATCGTCGACATCGCCATCGAGCCTCCGTGTAAGCTCGCGGCGCGTCCCTCGCGGGGCGCGCCGCGCGAGGAACTAGAACTTTCGAGACAGGGTCACGCGCCACTCGCGGCCCTTGCTGGGCAGCGCGCCGAGGTTGGCGTAGCTGTCAGCGTCGGGCGTGAAGTAGAGCTTGTCGAACAGGTTATCGACGTTGAGCGTGGCCGTGTACGGACCGTATTCGTAATAGACGCTGCCGCTGGCCACCCAGTAGGCCGGGTAGGTCACGGCGCTCTGGACAGTGCCCGAGGTCTTGGTGACGTGCGTGACGCCCAAGGCGCCGCCGACCTTGCCCCAATCATGATCGTCGCTCGTATAGGCGCCGTAAAGGCTGACCACCGACTTCGGGATCAGAGTGTAGTCGTAGTCGCCGGCGCGGCCCGGGAGGCTGTTGAAGGCCCAGACCACATAGGTCCCGCCATAGCCCTGTTGCCCCGAGACACCGGCGGTGTAGGCCGGGATGTACTGGAACGAGGTGTCGGGCCCCTTGACGGTCGTGTGCTGGGTGTTGCCCGAGAAGGTGAAGCTCAGATGCTCGCTGGCCAGCCAGCGGACCTCCAGCTCGACGCCCTTGGCGCGGGTGCCCTGGATGCTGATCGGCGGTCCGTTGAGAAGCTGGGTGCGGTTCTGGCGATAGCCCGCCAGCGACCCGACCAGCGTGCCCTTGAGGAGCTGAAACTTCACGCCTGCTTCGGCCAGATCGCTGTCCGACAACCAGGCGCCATTCGCGACAAGCCCTGGCGCAATGTCGCCCGCCTGGCTCATCTCCAGGGCTGAAGCCTTGGCGTAGCTGATGTAGGGCATCATGCCGACCGGCGTCTTATAGGTCAGGCTGGCGGTGTAGGTCCCCTGCCCCTTGCCCGCCTTCTGCTGGCCAGCGACGGTGTAGCTGAGGAAGCCGGTGTCGTTCGACTTGACGTCATAGTCGTCATAGCGGCCGCCCAGCATCAGGTTCAGGCGCTCGCCCACCATGATGTCGGTGGTGAAGAAGACGCCACGCTGCTTCCAGTCGCTCTTGTTGTCGTTCTCCCACTTCACGCCGTCGTTGGCGTTGAAGGGGTTGCCGATGATGTCGGTCGGGGTCGCTCCGAACGCGATATCGCGGCGATCCAGCGCGATCAGGCCGCTGTTGTAGCTTTCACGGCGGCGGCCGTCGAAGCTGCGATAGGATGCGCCGACGAACGACTTCGAGGTGATGATTCCAAGGTCGTAGGCGAAGTTGTAGGTGAGCCGCGCCTCCCAGACCGAGCTGTCGAACCAGGCCGGATAGCCATACGACACAAAGCGCTTGTTCTCCTGGTCGTCATAGAACAGCTGAAGCTTGATGGCGCTGCTCGGCGTCAGCTCCTTGGCGAGGTCGTAGTAGAGGGTGTTGGTGCGGGTCTTCGAGAAGTCTGCGCCGCTGATATAGACTTGGCGCGGGCTGAGCTTGGTCGTCCCCACGCCGACATCCAACGTGTGCAGGGCGTCGCTGCTCGGAAAGCCGTAATAGGCCAGGTACATGGCGCTGGCGTAGGGATAGAAGCCGATCTCGTTCGGCGTCAGGCGGCCGTTGCCGTCGCTGTCCTTCAGCGAGGTGTCGCGCCCGGTGATATAGGTCTGGCTGTCGATCAGGGCCTGGGTCAGGCGGTTCCAGCCCGGCGTCTGCACGTCGCCCTTGGAGTGGTAGAGCATGCCCCCGAAGGCGGTCGTCCAGCCGGCGCCCAGGTCGAAATCGGCCGAGAGCTCGCCGGTCTGACGGCGCGGATAGATCCCCTTGTAGAAACTATGGGAGTCCTCGACCTCGCCATACAGATGGACCCCACCCGTGACGGCGCCGAAATTCGCCGGCAGACCCAGTTGGGCTGTGGCGTTTTTCTTGTTGTACGAGCCATAGGTCAGCGTCACCTCGCCGGTGGGCTCGGTCAGATAGCCGCCCTCGTTCTTGCCCGACTTCGGGATGAAATTGAGCATGCCGCCCACCTTGCCCGAGCCGTAGATCGGCGTGGGCGGCCCCCGCACGATCTGGATCTGCTCAGCCGCGCCGATCGGCGTCGAATAGGTGCCCCGGTTCTCGATCCGCTTGAAGCCGCGGAAGTAGTTCTCGGCCAGGGTGCCGCGAATGTTCAGAGCGCCCGGCACGCCATAGAAGCTGGCCGTATAGGTGCCCGGCGAGACGGCGGTCAGGCCGTCGATCGTCTCGATGCCGTATCGTTGGAGGGTCACGTCGCTGACGAAGCTGGCAGAGCGCGGCGTCTCAAGCAGAGGCTTATCGATGCCGAAGACGGTGTTGCTGGGCTGCTTCTCCAGCAGGCCCGCCTTGTCGCGCGCCTTGACCACGATTTCGTCGACGGTGTCGGACGGCGTCGCGGTCTCGTCGGCGAAAGCGATTTGCGCGTGCGCCAGCAAAACAAGGGCGGAACAGCCCGCCATCAAAAGCCGGTAATTCGACATGCGGTCCTCATGCGAGGCTGTCGCGCCCACCGCCTGCGGCGGTTATCCCCAAGGTCGACGCCTCGAAGCCATCATCGGCCGGTCAGGCGCGCCGACGAGGCGGGCTGTCAGACATTTCACTCAAAATGTCCGCGCCGCATGCATCTTGAGCCGTTGGCGACTTCGAAATCAGCGGGATGGCTCTGAAATTTGCTTCAGAGCGAACCAGACGCGCCTCAAAGGCGTCCACCACCAGAGCAAGGTCGCCGCCCCTCACAATCCGAAGACGGGGCGTCC
The DNA here is from genome assembly GCF_001556515.1 of Caulobacter sp. CCH9-E1. GTDB lineage: Bacteria > Pseudomonadota > Alphaproteobacteria > Caulobacterales > Caulobacteraceae > Caulobacter. The sequence goes on from NZ_LSJA01000283.1 coordinate 4,119, forward strand.
GTAGCAGGAAATTGTTAATGGTGCCGGCGGCGCTGGCGCATTCCGTCGCGCTCCAGCGTAGTTGGCGCCAACTGTTGGATATGCGTGAGAACTATTTCTACGATATTGCCCCCGTTCGTACGCCGCGGCGAGATAAGGGCAAGAAGCGTCCCAAGCTTCAGGATTTGGGGCGGAGATGGCCTTCCCGATGGACACCTTCGATTTTCGAGGTTCGGGTCTGCGCCAATTGCAGACCTTGCCCCCATCCAGACAGCGGGCGTTCCGCGCTCGGCGGCGATGGCCAACTCAAGCAAGAACAAGCACTTTGACTAAGAGCAGGAGGCCGACCGCCGTCAGCGCGGCGACGCCGCCGGCCCTTGCCGCCCCGCGCGGGCGGTAGGGCATGTTTAGCGTCAGCGCCAAACCGGCGACCATGATCGCAGCGACCCAGAGGACCGAGCCGAAGCGCCATCCGACCGCGACGACCGCGCAGCCATAGGCCGCAGCAAGACCCGCCCAGCCCGCAGCGCGCAACAGCCGCTGCTCGCGCAGCATCAGCGTCCGGCCCAGCGTCTCAACCTGGTGCTTGGCCATCGAGGCGCAGAGAGCGACGAAGCCGGCATAGGCCAGCAGGAGAACAGCCAGGTGGATCACGCCGCGACCTCCATGGGCTGGACAGCCTTGCGCTTGGGCTTCACCGCTGGCTTGTAACGCTTGGCCTTCAGCGCGCAGAACGCCAGCGTCGCGCCTAACGCCACCAAGGTCACATCGAACGCCGCCATCGCCCAATCGCCGTCCGCCAGGCTACGGACAAGGTTGCGCCGGCTGGTGAGTGCGCTGACCACGGGCAGGGCCGCGACTAGGAACGCGGCCGCCGCCAGGGTTTCCACCCACGCCTTGCGGGCCGGTCGGACCACCGCCCAAGCGATGAACAGGCCCCAGGCGATGAAGAAGCCATGCACTTCCCAAGCCGCGCGCTCGGCGAGGTCAAGCGGCAACAGCCGGTTGGCCCACAGCACCGCGGCCATGCCGGCCGGCACGCCGGCGACCGTGCCGATGTTCAGGCGTTCGACCAGCCTGAACCCGAAGTAAGGTTTGTCCGGATCGGGCAGCTTCTGGCGCCGCGCCGCTGTCCAGAGGATGAGGCCCGTTGCGACCATGGCGCTGCCGGCCAGGCCGCAGGAGAAGTAAAGCCAGCGCAGCAAGGGATCGGCGTAGCGGCCCATGTGCAGGCCATACATTACCGCTGCAGTCCGGCGGCCAGGGCCCATATCCGGCTCCCTTGTCAGCAGCCTGCCGGTGACGCCGTCGAAGGTCAGGCTGCCGCCCAGGTTCGATAGCTGGTCGCCGGAGTGACGGGTGACCTCGATGCGCGCGCTCCTGTCGCCCGGGTTGGTCACCGATACGATCCAGGGACGCCCCCCACCCCAGACCTCCGACGCCTTGACCATCACCGGACCTAGCGGGATCAGCGGCGCAGGCCCCTGCCGGCGGACCGCCTCGGCGCGAGGGAAGACCGCGTCGAAATAGGCTTCGGTACTGCCGTAGTTGGCGACCATCCCCCACGGCATGTAGAGGCTCATCAGCGTCACCAGCCCCGTGTAGGTGATCATGGCGTGGAACGGCAGGGCCAGGACCGCCGTCAGGTTATGAGCGTCCAGCCAGGCGCGCTGAGCGGCCTTCTTCGGGCGGAAGGTGAAGATGTCCTTGAAGATACGCTTGTGGGTGATGACCCCCGAGACGATCGCCACCAGCATGAACATGGCGCACAGCCCGGCCACCCAGCGACCGAGTATCACCGGCATGTAGTGCATCTGGAAATGGACGCGATAGAAGAACTCCCCGCCCCTCGTCTCCCGTGGCTTCACGATCTGTCCGCTGCCGGCGTCGAGCACGGCCTGCTCGCCCAGCCGTCCGCCGCGCCGTCGCGGCTTATCGGCCTCGCCGGGCTTGGGCTGCGGTCGCCAGGAGACCAGCACGGTGGACTGCCGCGCGTCCGGCACGCTGATCGACCAGCTACGGGCGTTGGGGGCGACCTTGCGCAGATAGGCCTCCGCCCCCGCGACGGCCGTGGAGACGCTGGCCGGCTTGCCCGTCTCCGGCTGCATCCAGCGGGTGATCTCGGGCCGGAAGTAGCTGGCCGTCCCGGTCAGGAACATGGCCAGCAGGATCCAGCCGAACAGCAGGCCGGTCCAGGTGTGCAGCCAGGACATGGACTGGCGGAACGCTCCGTTCATGCCTGGCCTCCCAGGGCGATGGACAGCCACAGGGCGCCGGCCATGAGAGCGCTGGCCGCCAGGAGGCCCGCCCACACGCGCCACGCTTTGGGATCGCCGAACGCCCAGATGGCCGCCCCGGCGTAGACGGCGAACGAGGCCAGCATGCCGGTCGTCGTGGCCTCGACCTTCGACATCGGCAACAGCCGCGCGAGCACGGCCGCCGCGAGGGCGGCGACGACATAACCCATCACCAGGCCCGCCACGATCCGCGATCCCACGTCGAGCCGGCGACGCCAGGTGACCGGCGGCTTGCCAGGCTGGCGCGGCGCGCCAGCTTGGGGCGTGATGACGACCTTGTTCATCGCCGCCGCGCCTAGAAGTTGGCGCGCAGGGCGACACTCACCCGGCGGGGCTCGCCGAAATAGCCGCCGTTATAGAAGCCGACCCGCCGATAGTAGTTCTTGTCGAACAGGTTATCGACATTGGCCGAGACGCTAAGCTGCTCGCTGATCCGGTAGCGCGCCATCAGGTTGGCTAGCGCATAGGCGCTCTGCCGGACGGTCGTCGACTTGGTAGTCGCGGTTGAGGTCGGGATGGTGGCGGTCGTGTAGATGCCGCTCTGCCAGTTGATCCCGCCGCCGACCGTAAGGCCCGCCAGCGGACCACCGCCCAGGGTGTAGGTCGTATAGATCCGGGCGATGTTGCGCGGATCCAGGGTCGAGATCCGCAGGCCCTTGGCGTTCTCGGTATAGGCGTAGGTGTAGCCGCCCACGATCCGCCAGGCGTCGGTGATCTGGCCGGTGACCTCGGCCTCGAAGCCGCGGGTGACGGCGCCGCTGACGCCGCGATAGGCGCTGCTGCCGTCGGGCAGCAGGAAGCCGTCGGGCACCGTGGGATCCAGCTCCGCCAGGTTGTCCTGCTTGACGTAGAAGACCGACACCGCGCCGTAGAGCTTCTTGTCGAGGAACTCACCCTTCAGGCCGCCCTCGTAGTTGGAGCCGACGACCGGATCGAGCAGCTCGTTGGCCTTGTCCTTGTAGTTCTGCGGCTTGAAGAGGTCCGAATAGCTGGCATAGGCCGAGATCTGGCTGGTCAGGTCCCAGACCGCGCCGACATAGGGCGTCAGCCGGTCGACCTTATAGGCGCCCGTTGTGTTGGTGTAGACGCCCGTCAAGCTGTAGCGGTCGGTTCTGGTTTCCCAGTTCGACTTGCGCGCGCCGACGATGATCTTGAGGCTGTCGGTCGGGTTTAGGCGCACGGCGCCGTAGACCCCGGTCTCGTCGGTGCGGGCCACCGAAGCGCGCGTGCCGTATTTCAGCAGGACCGGCTCGGGGATGTCGCCCGTCCAGGTGCGGAAGTTCGGGATGGTCAGGCTGTAGGGGCGGTTGGCGGCGTCGATCTTGTCGTTCAGCGTCTCGCCGTCGCGATCGTAGCCATTGGTGCCGAAGACCAGTTCGTGCTTGCGGCCGAACAGGATGAACGGCCCCACGGCCGAAACGTCGAAGCCCGTCTCCTTCTCCTGGTAGACGTTGTAGTAGTCGGCCACTGTCAGACCCGAGCCGTCGACGCGGCTGGGATAGCCGCCATAACCGTAGAAGAGCTTGGCCGTCGAGTTGGTGGTGCGGCGATTCACCGATGCGGTCAGCCGCCAGTCGCCCGGCAAGCGCTGTTCCACGGTCGCGAAAAAGTTAGCGGTATTGCGGTCCCAGGTGCTCCACTTGGCCGCGACGTTGTAGGAGCGCGGCAGGTCGGTCGGGGTCCCGTCGCGATAGTAGAGCGGCGCGGTGCCCCAGGTCGTGCCCCGGGGCGTGACCTTCTGGTAGTCGTAGCCGACCCGGGCCACGGTGGTGGACGTCACGTCGGCTTCGACCACGCCATAGGCGGCCTTCTTCTTCTCGTGGAAGAAATCGAGATAGGAATCGCGCTCCTGAGCCAGGCCGACGACCCGACCGCGCACGCGACCGTCGGCCAGCAGTGGACCGGAAATGTCGATGTCGGCGCGCTTCAGGTTCCAGCTGCCGCCGGTCAGGCCCGCCGAGGCGCTGAACGTCCGGGTGGGGCGCTTGCGCACTAGGTTCACCGTCGCCGAGGGATCGCCTGAGCCGGTGACCAGGCCGGTGGCCCCGCGCATCACCTCGACCCGGTCGTAGACGACGGTGTCGGACATCACGCTGGAACCGGAGGAATAGGTCGTCGGCACGCCATCCAGCTGGAAGTTGGCGATGGTGAAGCCGCGCGAAGTGAAGTTCACCCGGCTGCTGTCCAGTTCCTCGACCGTGATGCCGGTGGTCTGCTCCAGCACGTTGGCGATCGAGTTCAGGCCGAAGTCGTCCATCCGCTGGCGCGTGACGACCGTCACCGACTGCGGCGTTTCCCGGAGCGACAGCGGCAGCTTGGTCGCGCCCTGGCTGGAGGCGGCGCTGTACGTCTGCTTGGCGGCCTTGATGGTCACGCCGCTGACGGAGGTGTTGTCCGGGCTGGTCTCCTCATCCGCGGCATAGGCTAGGCCGCTCAGCATAGTGGTGGCCAGCAGCGACAGTAGGATGGCGGAGACGGGCGCACGCCCACGCTTGGAGGAAAACACGTTCAACACCCCGATTATAGCGACCGTGCGATCACGGTCTGGGGCGGTCCTAAAAGCGTTTCGAATTATATGCAAATGATTCTTAATTGCTTTTATATGGGTAGTACGACGGACATGTGACGGTCCGGTTTTCCCCGTCCGCACGAGCGGTTGCGGGTCCTGTCGCGTCTAGCGACAGGGCCCGCAAGGCGGTGCTGACGCGCCTCAGAGCCCCCCTCGGAGGAAGGGACCGCGCCAGCCCCACCCAGTGGCTGGGTCGATCTGCACGGGACGCTACTGCTGGGGCCGATGGGGCCGTTGGTGCTTGGCGCAGACCTTGCTGGATGGGGAAACGACGCGCTGGACGCGCAGGCCCGGATAGGCCGAATGGCCGGCGGCGGCCTTGGCGCCCAGGGCGTAGGCGAACCGAAGCGTGATCAACTTGGCGCCAGCTGTCGTATGGGCCGATGTCGCTTTTGCCAGGCCGTCACCTCGGTGAGGACCGCCGCCGCGAGCCGGCTCGCTTGCTTGAACGCCAACCTGCTCTTGAGATCGTGGCGGCTCAGCGCCATAATTGAGAACCATTCTCAATTATGGCGCACCTGCATGACGGCTTCAACGGCCCATAAAGACCGACGACCGGACGCGCCTTCGCCCGCTCTGATCACCTCACGGATCGACGGCCTGCGGATCGCCGCGGGGCGCCTGGACCTCACGGCGAACCAGCAGGCCCACGAGGACCTCGAAGCCGGATTGAAGCTGGCAATCCTGCTGGAAGGCAAGTTCGACCTTGAGGTGGAAGGCCAAGCCTTGCGCGCCATGCAGGGTCCGTCGGTCAGCCTGTTCGCCAGCCGCCACGGCTGGCGCTTGGATCACTTGTTCTCGGCCGGCGTGGAGCTCAGGTTCCTCACTTTGCATCTGTCGGCTGACCTGCTGGCCGACCAGATGGAGTTCGACCTCGACCGCGCTTGCCGCGCTCCGAGGGTGACGATGATCTCGGAGGAAGCGCCCAGCGCCATGACCGCCATGGCCGAGCGTGTGCTGCATTCGCCTTACAGCGGTCCGGCCGCCCAGCTCCACGCCATCGGCACGGGTTTCGAGCTGGCGGCTCTGGCGCTGGACCGGTTCCTGCCGGACCATCCCGCAAACGACGCGCCTCTGGCCTCACCGGCGGAGACGCGCCGCCTGCACGAGATGCGCGCCTGGCTGGCCGAGCACTATCGCGAGGCGCCGACCCTGGATCGCCTGGCGCGCCAGGCCGGGCTCAATGTCCGCAAGCTGACCGCAGGCTTTCGCCGCCTCTTCGGGATGAGCGTCGCCGAATACCTGCGGGAGGTGCGCCTCCAGGAGGGTCGCCGCCTGCTCGAGAGCGGCTGCAGCGTCACCGATGCGGCCGACGGCGTCGGCTACACCCTTCCCCACTTCACGACCGTTTTTCAGCACCGCTTCGGTCTTACGCCTCGCACCCTGATCGGGCGCGATCCCCGACGCAGTTCGAAAATCTGAAAATCCGCTCCGGCGATCGGAAGAACCTTGGCGGTGAAGCGTCCTAGAGAACGCTTGTTGCAAGTTATTCGCATTAAGGTTCTTCCATGATCACGCTCACCCGCCTTCGCTTTCTCCGGAGCGCATCTTTCCTCGCGCTCGCTGGCGCGGGCCTCTGCGCCGGCGTCGTCCACGCTCAGGAGACCGATGTCGAGCAGGTCGTGGTCACCGCAGCGTTCGACACCGGTGCGGGGCTGGCCACCAAGCTGCCACTGAAGCTTTCGGAAACGCCGCAGACCATCACCATCATCGACCGCACGCGCCTCGACGAGCAAAACCTGGTGACGCTGGACGACGTGATGGTCAACGCACCCGGGGTGACAGTCCAGCCCGGCACTCGGTTGCGGACGGCCTACTACGCCCGCGGCTTCGTCATCGACACCCTGAACTTCGATGGCATTCCAACCTCGGGCTGGAACGAGGCGGTCAATACCGAGGACATGGCGATCTACCAGAGCGTCGAGCTCCTGCGCGGCGCCAGCGGCCTGCTTCAGGGCGCGGGCAGCCCTTCGGGCACGATCAATCTCGTGCGCAAGCGGCCATCGCGCATGCTGGAGGGCCAGATGCTGGTCAGCGGCGGCTCCTGGGCCAACTTCCGGGCCGAGGGCGATGTCAGCGCGCCCCTGACCGCGTCCGGGGACCTGCGCGCGCGCCTGGTCAGCGTCGCCGAGGACCGCGACTACTTCTATGACGGCGGCCACCGGCGGAAATACCTCGCCTATGGCACCGTGGAGTGGAACCTGGCGCCGCGCACGGTGATCGCCGCGACCCTGAAGTGGCAGGATGTCGACGACGACGCCACCTCGATGGGCGCGCCGCGCTACAGCGACGGCGGGGCTCTGGCGATCCCGCGCTCGCGCTATCTTGGCGCGCCCTGGTCGTTGCGGGACTGGCGCAACACCCAGGCCTTCGTCGAGCTGAAGCACCAGTTCGGCCAGGACTGGGAGTTCAAGGCCGCCGTCAGCCACATCGATGGCGACAGCCAGCTGAAGTACGCCAGCGCCTTTGGCGCGGTGAACCGGGCGACCGGCAAGGGGCCGATCCTCTATGGCGGCGCCTACGACTTCGACAACAAGGAAACCGACCTGGACGCCTATCTGGCTGGCGGCTTCGATCTGCTGGGCCGCCGCCATCAGATCCTGATCGGCGCCAACTACTGGGACGGCCGCACCGACCAGACCTCCTACAGCCTCCCGGGCCTGGGCCAAGCGGTCGACGTCTTCGCCCGGATCCCGGTGATCTCTGCGGAGCCGGCGACCATGAACTATGCCGGCGACCAGAACACCCACACCAGGCAGTACGGCGGCTATGGCGTCCTGCGCCTGAAACTCACCGACCGCCTGACGGCGATAGGCGGCGCCCGGGTCAGCTGGTGGGAGACCACCACCGAGCGCCGCGCCATCGTCGGCGGTCCTCTGACCCCAACGGGCAACTACCGGGTCAAGGGTGAGGTCACGCCCTATGGCGGCCTGGTCTGGCGGGCCGGCGGACCGTTCAGCCTTTACGCCAGCTATGCTTCGATCTTCACCCCGCAGAGCAACCTCACCTTCGAAGGCAAGGTCATCGACCCGATGATCGGCGGCAATCTCGAGGGCGGGGTGAAGGGCGAGTGGTTCGGCGGCAGGCTGAACGCCTCGCTGGCCGCCTTCCGCATTCGCCAGAGCAATCGCGCCCAGCTCGACCCGGACCATCCCTGCGTCACCGGCGCGACCTGCGCCTACATCGCTTCAGGCAAGGTCGAGAGCAAAGGCTTCGACGCCCAGATCGACGGCCGCCTGACCGCCGACTGGACGCTCCAGGCCGGCTACACCTTCGTCGACACCCAGTACCTGCGCGACCGCGTCGCCAGCGGCGCGGCCAGCGCCAACGAAGGCCAGCCCTTCTCGACCTTCACGCCCCGCCACATGGTGAAGGTCTGGTCGCACTACCGCCCGCCGATCCTGGCGGGTCGTCTTGGCGTCGGCGGCGGCGTCAACTGGCAGAGCAGCTTCTATGCGCTGCAGGGCGCGATCCGCATGACCCAGACCAGCTACGCGGTCGCCAATATGCGCGTCGACTACGCCCTGACGCCTCGGATCGATCTGGGCGTCAACGTCAACAACCTGACCGGCAAGCGCTACTTCGCCAGCATCGGCGGAACGAGCTGGAACAACTGGTACGGCGAGCCGCGCAGTGTCGTCGCCTCGCTGCGGGCGCGGTTCTAGCCCATGCGCGCCACGGCTTTCGATCCTCTCGCCAGCCTCTTGCGGCTCACCGCCGGCGGTCTGGTCGAGATCCTGCCGCGGTCAGCCGAGAGCTGGCGGGCCATCAACACCGCGCAGGGCGAGCGCGTGGTCGGCTTCAGCCAACCGCGGCGCGGCGAGGACCTGCACCCCCAGGTCTGGGAGATGCACCCGGAGGGCGATGAGCTGCTGCACCTGGTCGAGGGGGCCATCGACCTGGTGCTCGACGCGCCGGAAGGCGAACAGCGCATCGCGCTAAGTGGCGGCCAAAGCTGTGTCGTGGCGCGCGGCGCCTGGCATCGCCTGCTGCTTCGCGAACCGTCGATCCTGATGTTCATCACGCCCGCCGGCGGCACGCGGATGCGCCCCTACGCCAAGGCTCCCGACGCGTGACCCTGCGCGCCCTTCTCTGGAGCGTCCATCGCTGGATCGGTCTTGCCCTGGTCGCACCGTTCCTGGTCCTGGCGATCACCGGTCTGGCGCTGCTCGTCTGCCGGGGCGCGGGCCTGGGCGCCACCGCCTCCCTGCCGCATCCGGTCACCGATCTGGCGGCGTTCGATCGCGCCCTGGCCAGCGCCAAGGCCGAGGCGCCCGGCGCCAAGGTCGGTCTCGTCCTGCCGGGTCCCGACGCGCGCCACGCTTGGGGCGTGCGATTGCGCATCCCTGACGGACGCACCCTGGTCGCCGAGTTCGATCCATCGCATGGCCGTGTGCTGCGAATCCGTCCGTCAGGCTCCAGCCTCCAGGAGATCCTGCTGTCGATCCACAACAGCCTGGCGCTCGCCCAAGCCGGCCGCCTGGTCATTCTCGCCACGGCGATCGGCCTCGTGATGCTGGCCGTCTCGGGCTTTACCATCATGCGCCGACGCTGGCGGATCCTGACCCAGTCTCCGCTGCGGGGCCCGCTGCGCATCCGGACGCTTCACCACTGGACCGGCCTCGCGGCCCTAGCGTTCGTGCTCCTGTGGTCGACGTCTGGCTTCCTGTTGCTGACCATGAAAGGCGGCGGCGGCGGTGGGCGGGACTCGCGCCCGGCTCCGCCACTCGCCTGCGCGCCCGCGCCCATCGCGCCGATGCTCGAGCAAGCCCTGGCCGCCCGGCCCGGCGGCGAGATTCAGGGCGTCATGCCGGGCGCGGGCGGGCGGCCGACGACGGTCATGATCCTGGACCGTCGCGCCCCGCCCTGGGCCAAGTCGTCCAGCCTGACGTTCGACGGCTGCACCGGCGTCCGGCGTCCTGGCCCCCCCGCGCCGCCGATCACGACGATCATGATCGCGGCCAAGGCTTTGCACACGGGCCTGTGGGGCAGCGCCGCGACCGTAGTCCTTTACGGCCTCGCGGCCATAGCGACCCTCGTCCTTACCTTCACCGGCCCGTGGCTCTGGCTGCGCCGTCGCCTGTTCTCCTCCATGAAAGCTTCGTCATGACGCCCCGCCCCGCCTCCCAGTCCTGTCGACTGCTCATCATTCTGGGCGGGCTCTACCTCACCCAGGGCATCCCGCTGGGCGTGGCGATGGAGGCGCTGCCGGCTCTGCTGTTGCGAGACGGCGCGTCGCTGGTGTCCCTCAGCCTACTGCCGCTGGTCGGCGTGCCGTGGATCGTCAAATTCCTGTGGGGGCCGCTGGTCGACAATCACTGGTCGCGGCGCTGTGGAAAGCGGCGCAGCTGGATCTTGCCGATGCAGGCGATCGTGGCCCTCTGCCTCGTGGCGGCCGCGATGCTGGGCGTCTCGACCACGACCGCCGGCCCGGCGATCGCCCTGCTGGGCATCGCGGCCCTGGCCAGCGCCACCCAGGACACCGCCACCGACGGCTTGGCCGCCGAGCAGCTCGAAGGCCTGATGCTGGTCCACGCCAACACCATACAAGTCGCCGGCACGATGGTCGGGTTTTTCGTTGGCGGATCGGGATGCCTGATACTGACCGGGCTGGTAGGCCAACGGACCGCGCTGTTGGCCATGGCCGCCGTCGCCGTGACGGCCTTGATCCTGGCCGCCATCTGGCGCGAGCCCGCGGCCGTCGAGACGGGGACGGCGGCTAAGCCCCGCGCCAGCCTGCGGCGCTTCCTGGCCCGTCCAGGCGCGCTCGGCGTGCTGGCGATCGGCTTGGCCACGGCGATGACCGCCAGCGCCGCCTTCGGCGCCTCCAAGCTCTTTCTCGTCGATCGCGGCTGGCCGCTGGAGTCGGTGGGGCGCCTTGGCATGGCGGGCGGCATGGTAACGATCGTGCTGGGTTGTGGTGGCGGCGGCTGGCTGACGGGTCGCTTTGGCGTTCGGACCGTCCTGCCGATCGGCGTGGCCAGTTCCGGCCTGAGCGCCCTGGGGTGGACGTTGATGGCGGCGAACATCCTGCCGCTTCAAGGCGCGTGGCCCGCCCTTGCGGTGCTTCTCGGCTCGTTCGGAGGCGGCGCGGCTTCCGTCGCGGCCATGACGCTGGCTATGGGCTTTGCGGCGAACGCGGGCCAGGCCGGGACGGACATGACCGTCGTGCAGAGCGCGCGCGACGCCGGCGAAATGGCGACCAGCGCGGCGGCCACGGCCTTGGCCGCCGCCCTCGGCTTCGCCCCGACCTTCGGCTTCGGGATCATCCTTGCTGCGATCGTCTGTGTCGCTTTGGTCGCGACATCGCTACGCAAAGCCGCCCCCGGCTCAGCCTCCCAAGCCTCGGAGCTCTAGGCGCGCCACCGGGAAGCAGCGTCGGCTGTCGGCGATCAACACCTTCAACGAAGCGGCTCATGCA
>NZ_LSJA01000284.1 GCF_001556515.1 Caulobacter sp. CCH9-E1
CCTTCTCCCCTTGCGGGAGAAGGTGTCGCGAAGCGACGGATGAGGGGTCGCGCGGCGACCGCCTCGTCCGCGCCGCCGCGAAATCCCTCATCCGCCCTGCTTCGCAGGCCACCTTCTCCCGCAAGGGGAGAAGGGTAGATCGAGGTGACGCTCATGACCCCCATCCTTCTCTTGGGCGCCGGACGCATGGGCGGCGCGCTGATCCAGGGCTGGCGCGAGGCCGGGGCCTTCGTCGCCAGCGACCTGATCGTCCGTGATCCGAACATCGAGCCGGCCGCCGTCCGGGGCGCGATCCTCAATCCGCCGCTGGAGGCGCTGGGCGCGGCCAAGACCGTGCTGATGGCCGTGAAGCCGCAGATCTGGCGCGAGGCGGTCAAGGACGTGGTCCCGCACCTCGCCCCCGACGCCGTGATCGTCTCGATCGCCGCAGGCGTCCGCGCCGCGGATATTTCCGAAGCCTTCGGCGGCCGGCGCGTGGCGCGGGTGATGCCGACCACCGCCGTCGCCATCGGACGCGGCGCGGCCAGCCTCTATGCCGACGACCCCGAGGCCCTGGCCCGCGCCAAGGCGCTGTTCGAGCCGGTCGCGGCCGTCGCGGTGCTGCCGAACGAAGACCTCATGCACGCGGCCACCGCCGTGTCGGGCTCGGCCCCGGCCTATCTCTACGCCTTCATCGAGGCCCTGGAGGCCGCCGGCGCGGCCCAGGGGCTGGATCCCGCCCAAAGCGCCCGCCTGGCCCGCGCCACCATCATCGGCGCGGCCGCCCTGATGGAGCAGAGCGGCGAGGAGCCGGCGGAACTGCGCAAGCAAGTCACCTCGCCCGGCGGCACCACGGCGGAGGCGCTGGCCGTGCTGATGGGCGAGGGCGGCTTCGGCGACCTGCTGCCCAAGGCTCTGGCAGCGGCGGTCGCGCGATCGAAGGAGCTGGGTTCCTAAAATCCTCCCCCAGCGGGGGAGCAACCGTGTTGAGTTCAGGCGGGTCTCCAGTCGGCTT
>NZ_LSJA01000285.1 GCF_001556515.1 Caulobacter sp. CCH9-E1
CCTCCTCTAAACGGAACCCTCAATCTGTCTCAAAGGCGCTGACGGCGGACAGTGCCGCGAAACTCCTTGGCGTTATCGGCCATCACGATCAGGGGCAGGCCCCAGACCGGCCAAATCATGTCGACGCCGATTACCTTCAGCCAGGGCTCCTTGCGGGTGATTGAATGGAAGATCGCGGCACCGGCGACGCTGGCTGAAGGGTCGTCTAGCGTCAGGACGTAACCCGTGGGCATGCAGGTATGGGTGTCGATGACCATGGCAAGCCACGGCCGCCCGATTGGAATGCGGTAGACGTCGTCTACGATCTCTACGTCATAGGGCCAGTAGTCGATCTGCACGCAGGAAAGAGGCGCCGTGCCAAAGGGGAACTTCCCCATCATCTTGGCTTTCGCATCGCGAGCCGCCCGCTTGCCGACGCGGCGCTCAATCACCAGGATTGGGTCAAGAGCGTCGATGTGGCGGTAGACGGTCGGGATGCCCGGAAAAGGCAGCTTGGCATCCGCGAAGGCAGGCAGCACGAAATTGTCGTAGAACTCTTTGACGTTGCGCTGCTTGCGATTGAGGTACTCCTTGTCGATCAGATAGCTGAGCAAGGCGACCCGTTCATCACCAAGTCTGCTCCGGCCGCGACCGCCCGATCTCTTGCCCGGCAACAAGCTCACAGGGTCGCCGTTCCACTGTTCCAGGCGCCTGTAGATCGTCGCCCTGCTTACGGCCAAGGTCTTCGCGGCAGCGGCAATAATCGCGTCGCGTTCACCGCGCTCGACTGTCTGATCCAGGAGCGGGCCCAAAACCTCCCGCCATCTATAGGCCAGTTCGATTTCAGCGGGACTGCAATCGTCGAAGTGCCGCTTTGAGCGGGTTACGGCGTCCACCCGATCGACATCACCCGATGTCACCGCACGGGTGTCGCCGTTCTCAAATCGGACAAGGAACAGGTCAAAATCGAGGATTTTCACGAAACGGGCGGCGCGTCCGCTGATCGTGACCTCCTCACCGACGCTGAAGTTAGCCGGTTTCAATCGCCCCCTCCTCAGCAGCTACATCCGCCCACCACTTCATTCGCATGTCATCGCTAATTGGCGCATCAAGATCCGCCGCCAGATATCCGACGCCCAACATGTGCAGCAGCGCCTGCTGGGCGGTGTCACGCAGCAGCCCATCGGCGATGAGTAGCCTCTTCACCTCCCCGAACGAGCGGCTCTCCACTCCGGGGTAGGTCAGGATCGCGCGAGCCGTGGAAATGATGTCTTGTGAAAGAGGCCGGCGCATCGCTGGGCCGATCAGGGCGGCGTTGCTTTGCCTGGCGCAATAGATACTGCGGTCGGTGATCACGCGGAAACCGACTCCCTTCGCGGCGAAATAGCTCCTCGCCGCCCGGTACTTCGGGGCCAAGCCCGCGTAATCGCGCTTCAAGATGGCGTAGGGCTTAACTTCGAAAACAACCCTGGACCTGCCATGCGGGATGGCTACGTCATCCCACCAGACGGCAAGGACGTCGGGCGTGTATCGCCGTCGACGGCCATCCACGACCAAATCAATGGTGATCGGCTGCGTTACCACGGTCTCGATGCCTGGATCTATTTCCAGGAGAATCAGGAAATCCCGTTCAAGCTTGGATTCGTAATGAAGCTGCCGAGGAGGATATCGCGTCGGCAGTGAGCCGGTGATCGACCGATGGCTAGGCGGGATAGTTCGGGTCATCGGCGACCTCCAATCATGTCGCAATATCTACGGAAAAAGACGAACGAGTCTCGCCTTCTTTGAAAAATTCTTCTGGGCTCTGTGCCGCCTGCGAGGAGAACAAACCGGCATTTCATCTCATTATCTCCGAGAAATCACACCGGCGGCGGCCATCGCGCCAAGCCGGGCGAGGTGTCTCTCGCGCATAACGGCGTCCTGTTCCTGGACGAGTTGCCGGAGTTCGGCGTGCAGGCGCTCGACAGCCTTCGCGCGCCCTTGGAGACCGGCGAGGTGATGGTGGCTCGCGCCAACGCCCATATCCGCTATCCCGCCAGGGTTCAGCTGGTCGCGGCGATGAACCCCTGCCGTTGCGGTCACGGCGGCGCGGGACGGGGCGCCTGTGGCAAGGCCCCCCGGTGTCAGAAGGACTACCAGGGCCGTGTCTCGGGCCCGCTAATGGACCGGATCGACCTGGCGGTCGACATGCCGGCCGTGACGGCGGCCGATCTTTCCTTGCCGCCGCCCTCAGAAGGTACGGCCGAGGTCGCCGCCCGGGTCGCCCGCGCCCGTCGCCTGCAGGCGGAGCGGGCCGCTGACCTGGATGGCGGCGAAGCGTTGAATGGCCGCGCGGAGGGCGCCTTTCTTGAGCGGATCACCGCCCTGGACGAGCCTGGCAGGGCCCTGTTGGCGCGCGCGGCGGAGGCGGGGCGCATCAGCGCCAGAGGCTGGACCCGCGTCTTGCGCCTGGCCCGCACGATCGCAGATCTGGAAGGCTCGGACGGGGTTCGGCGCGTCCATATCGCCGAGGCGCTGGCCCATCGGCGCACGACGAGCGTCGGCGAGGAGGCCCTACAGGGTTGACCACCCGTTAATGGGCTCCAGCTAAGGTCGCGTCTCATGAGCGACCCCAAAGCGACGAGTGGGCGACCCGGCGTCACGCCCGAGCAGCTGGCCACCCTGAGCCATGAATTCCGCACGCCGTTGAATGGCGTGCTGGGCATGGCGCGCCTGCTCGAGAACACCAAGCTGACGGCCGAGCAGCGGTCCTATGTCACCGCCCTGCGCGAGAGCGGCGACCATCTGCTTTCGTTGGTCAATGACGTCCTGCATTTCGCGCGCCTGGGCGCGGCCTCCATCGAACTGAGCCTTGCGCCGGTCGATATCGAGAGCCTGCTGCGGCAAGTCGCCGAACTGATGAGCCCCCGTGCGCACGAAAAGGGCGTGGAAATCGCTTGGGCCCTGACGGCCCCTCTGCCGGTGATCCGGGCCGACGAAGGCCGTCTACGCCAGATCCTGCTCAATTTCGCGGGCAACGCCGTGAAGTTCACGGAAGCCGGCGGCGTGCTGCTCTCGGCCTCGGCCGGTGAGAACGGTCGGGTGCGCTTCTCGGTGGCCGACACCGGGCCGGGCGTCGCGCCCGAAGCCCGGACTCGCATCTTCGAGGCGTTCGTCCAGACCGACATCACCCATAGCACCCAGCTCGGCGGCGCGGGCCTGGGCCTCGCCATCGTCTCGCGCCTGGCCTCGGCCATGGGCGGCGAGGTCGGCGTCGGCGGCGAAGTGGGACACGGCGCCGAGTTCTGGTTCGAAGCCCCCTTCGAGACGGCCACGCCCGCCCCCCGCGAGGCGCCGCTGTCCGGTCGGAACGTGGCGATCGCCTCGCCCAACGCCATTGTCCGCATCGCCACCGCCCGCCAGATCGAAGCGGCAGGCGGCCGAGCCTTCACCGCCGTCGATGTCAACGCCGCCCTGACCGGCGCGCCCGCCGACGCCGTCCTGCTGATCGACGCCGCCCTTTTCGGATCTCGCGGCGCGTTCAAGGCGCCGGCGGGCCGCAAGGCCGTGGTCCTGCTCACACCCGAGCAGCGCGATCGCATCGATCCGCTGAAGGCCGCCGGCTTCAGCGGCTATCTGATCAAGCCGCTGCGAGCCGCCTCTCTGGTCGCCCAGGTGCTGCAGGCCGACACCGCCGAGGCCGCGCCCGGTCCCAACGCACATCACGACGACGACCGTATCGCCGGCGCCGTGGCTCATGGGGTGCGGGTGCTGCTGGCCGAAGACAACCCGATCAACGCGTTGCTGGCCCGCACCCTGCTGGAGCGCGAGGGCTGCAAGGTCGACCGCGTCGCCGACGGCGAGCAGGCGATCGCGGCCGCCGTGGCGGGCTCCTACGACCTGATCCTGATGGATCTGCGCATGCCTGGCATGTCGGGGGTCGACGCCGCCCGCGCCCTGCGCGCCAAAGGCGTCGCCGCCCCGATCGCCGCGCTGACGGCGGACGCCTTCGACGAGGACAAGCGCGCCTGCTTGGCCGCCGGCATGGACGACTTCCTGGTCAAGCCGCTGACCCAGGAGGCGCTGCGAGACGTGCTGACCCGCTGGACCACGTCTGGCGTCGCCGGCTGGACGAAAAGCGCGACGCGATCCAAGGTCGCCGGCTGAAGCGGGGGCGGTTCCCTCGCCGGGGATTCCGCCGCATGACCGAGCAGACCGAGGGCGCCAAGACCAAGCCCGAGAAGAAAAGCCTGCTGCAAACCCTCGCCTTCTTCGGCGAGCGTCGCAGCCTGGTGATGCTGGGTCTGGGGTTCGCGTCCGGCCTGCCCTACATGCTGATCTTCGACACGCTGTCGCTGTGGCTGCGCGACGCTGGCCTGTCGCTGGCGGTGATCGGCTTCTTCAGCCTCGCGACGCTGTCCTTTTCCTTCAAGTTTCTTTGGGCCCCGTTGATCGACCGGGCCAAGGTGCCCGTGCTGCATCGCCTTGTCGGACACCGGCGAGCCTGGATGCTCGCTTGCCAGGCCACGATCATCCTGGGCCTGCTGGCGATCTCCGGCATCAATCCCGCAGCCAATCTCGGACTGATGGCGCTGGCCGCGGTGGTGACGGGTTTCGCCACGGCGACGCAGGACATCGTCATCGACGCGTGGCGCATCGAAGTGGTCGACACCGAGCGCCAGGGCCAGATGGCGGTGGCGGTACAGTGGGGCTATCGCGGCGCCATGATCATGGCGGGCGCTGTTCCGCTGCTGCTGGCTGAACGCTTCAACTGGAACATCTCCTACCTGTTCATGGCGGTCGCCATGCTGATTGGCGTGCTCGCGACGCTTCTGGCGCCGCGTGAAGCCGCTCATGCGATCCGTCCCATCCACACCGACGGCGTGACCCAGTCCAAGCCGCTGGAGCTCGGCGAATGGCTCGTGCGCTTGGCTGTCCTGCTCGTCGGCGCTCTGCTGATCGGCTCGGGCCTGTCCGGCGACGCCAGCCTGCTGTCGAAGTTCGTCGGGGGCGAGATCCTGGCCGACGCCTGGACGGCCAAGCCGAACGGCATCTGGCTGCAGCTGGCCGGCATCCTCGCTGGCCTCGCGGTGGTGGCTGTCGCCGCTTCGCCGATCCCAAAGGTCCAGACCAAGCCCGGCGTCTACCTGTCGACCGCGCTCGGCTCGCCGCTGAAGGAATTCCTGACGCGCTTCGAAGGCGTCGCCGGCCTGATCCTGGCGGCGATCTGCGTCTATCGCGTCTCCGACTTCGTGCTGAACATCATGAACCCGTTCTATCGGGACATGGGCTTCTCGCTGACCGAGATCGCCGAGATCCGCAAAGTGTTCGGCATCATCGCCTCCATGATCGGCGTCTTCCTGGGCGGCGTGGTCGTGGCGCGCCTGGGCCTGATGAAGGCGCTGGTCATCGGCGCCTTCGCCCAGCCGATCAGCAACCTGATGTTCGCCCTGCTGGCCATGAGCGGTCACAGCGTGCCGATGCTGTTCACGGCGATCTGCCTCGACAACATCGCCGGCGGCGTCGCGGGCACGGCCCTGATCGCCTACATGTCGAGCCTGACCTCGGCGGGCTTCACCGCGACCCAATACGCGCTGTTCTCGTCGCTCTACGCCCTGCCCGGCAAGCTGGTCGCCTCGCAGTCCGGCCGCATCGTCGAGGCCTCCGCCCAGGCGGCCGAGCATGGCGGTCCGATCGCCGTGCTGAAAGGCCTGTTCACGCGCCTGCCGCCGGAGAGCTTCACCGCCGCCGGAGCCAAGCTCGGCGTCAGCGCCCAGGCCATGGCGGCGGGGTACACGGCCTTCTTCATCTATACGGCGTTGATCGGTCTGGTGGCGATCGTGCTGTCGTTCATGGTCGCGGCGCGCCAGAAGCCAAACGAAAGCCTCGCCGAAGCCTAGACCGCCAGGCACACCACCTGGGCCACGCGCAGGTCGCGGCGCAGGCCGTCGGCCACGCGGCCGTAGTTCTCGGTGGTGATCGGCTCGCTCGGCGCGAATTCCGAAGGCGACGGATGGCGACGGGGCCCCAACAGCGTCTTCAGGGTCTCGGGCGCGGTCGTGTAGATACGCCCGCGACGCGGGGCTTCGGCGACGGTGACCCCGATCACCCGGCCCGCCGCGTCCAGCGCGGGCGCGCCGGACAGACCCGACAGCGTGCCCTTCAGGGTGTCGGTGCGGCCAACCTCGGCCCAGACCAGAACCGGCTCGGTGCGCGCGCCGCGGCCATGGACCACCAGGTTCTCGCGCCCCAGCAATCGCGAAGCCGCCTCGCCCGGATGGCCCTGCGGGAAGCCAGGATGATAGGCCCGCGCGCCCCGACGTAGCGGCTGATCGATGCCGAGCGGTACGGCGGGCGCGCCGCCCTCGGTGGTCAAAAGCGCCGCGTCGGCGCGCGGGTCGACATGGACCCTGGCCGCGACCCCGCGCCCGTCGGCGACCACGATCGCGGCCTGCTTGCAGCCATCGACCACGTGGCGCGCGGTCAGCCAGGCGCCGTCGTCGCCGATCGAGAAGGCGGTGCCGGATCCCGGCTCTGGCCGCTCGGGCACCTGCACCACGATGGACGGATCGAACGGCGAGGACGGCCCCAACGGCAGCCCCTCCTCGCCAGGCACCGGCGGCGGCGGCGGCGGCGCATCGGATCGCTCCTGCCGGCCGACGGCGACGACCAGCAGGGCGCTGACCACCACCGCATAGACCAGCCAATCGGGGAGCTTGGGGAAATGCATGGGGACGCTCCGCGTCCGCTCAGCCGGCCACGGCGGCGGCTAGGATCAAGGCCGTGGCGAGTTTGGCGCCGACCAGCAGGGCCGCGGCCGAGATCTCGCCGTCCTGAATGCGTTCGGGCAACCCTTTCAGGACCATGTCGGTGCAACGGAAAACGAGCAGCTGCACAGCCGTGGTCGCCGCGCCCCAGATGACGATCTCGACCACCGACGTCGCCGCGCTCAGCGACACCGCCAGAGGAACGGCGAGACCCACCATCACCCCGCCCAGCGACAGGGCGGCCGCGGAGTTACCCTCGCGGATCAGCGTGATCTCCTTGTGCGGCGTCATCAGCGCATAGAGCGTCGTGCCCAGGATCAGCATGATCAAGGTCACGCCCGCATGCAGGAGGGTGATCGGAAACCCGGTGGCGAAGGCCTGGACCTCGGGCGATTGAAGCTGGGAAGGCATGGACGCGGACTACCCCCGGAAAGGTGCGGCTTCCTGACTAACACGGCAGGCCAAGGCTTGCGTAGGGGGCGCGTGTGCGACCGAATTACTTATAGAAGCCCTCTCTCAGATTGAGGCCGTGCTCGATGAAGACCTTCAGAGCGCAGAGCATGCCGGTCCAGCCTTCGCAATTGCCGAACGCGGCCTTCTCCCCCGCGCGGGTTTCGCTCCAGCCCGCCTCGTGAATCTTGACGAGGGTGCGCCCGTCTCCGGTGTCGGCGAAGGTCATGGTGACCGTCGTCTTGTAGGTCGCGCCGGGCTCCGAGGCGCCCCAGCGAAGGACGATTTTCTCGTTCTGGACGACCTCGATCACCTCGACCGGGAAGGCGCCGGGGAAGTCGTGGAAATCCCAGGTCACGGTCGCGCCGGCCTCAAGCCGCCCCTGGGCGCCGCCGGTCGTGAAATAGCCGGAGAGCGTCTTGGGATCGACGACGGCCTCAAAGACCTCCGCGACCGGCCTGGCGATCCGGCCGCTGACGGTGAATTCGTGGGACATGGAGCCCCTCCATCCTTGAAGGACGCGACAATGTGTTATAATATTATAACATGTCAAGCGAGGACGAAGCCGACCTGATCTTCAAGGCCTTGGGCCACCGGGCGCGGCGGCAAATCTTGGATCTGCTAAAGGCCGAGTCGCTGACGACCGGCATGCTGTGCGCGCGGTTTCCGGAACTCGATCGCTGCACGGTCATGCAGCACCTGGGCGTTCTCGAAGAGGCCGGCCTGGTCGTGGCCGAGCGGCGCGGGCGCGAACGATGGAACCACCTGGACGCCCTGCCGATCCACGCCATCCACGAGCGCTGGATCGGTCCCTACGCGGCCTATGCGGCGAGCATGCTCAGCCGACTGAAGAGAACGGTCGAGGAGAACGAGAAGGTCTAGGCCGCCTCGTCGTCATCCTCGCTCAGCACGCCGGCCATCGCCGCCAGCGACAGCTTGCGCAGGGCGCTGGCGCGGACCTTCTCGCTCTCGCTCTTCAGCTGGCCGCAGGCGGCCAGGATATCGCGGCCGCGCGGGGTGCGGATCGGCGAGGAATAGCCGGCCTTGTTCAGGATCGCGGCGAAGGCCTCGATCGTCGCCCAGTCCGAGCACTGATAGTCGCTGCCGGGCCAAGGGTTGAACGGGATCAGGTTGATCTTGGCCGGGATGCCCTTGATCAGCTTGACCAGGGCGCGGGCCTCCTCGGGGCTGTCGTTGACGCCCTTCAGCATCACGTACTCGAAGGTGACCCGGCGGGCGTTCGACAGGCCGGGATAGGCGCGGATGCCGGCCATCAGCTCGGCGATCGGATATTTCTTGTTCAGCGGCACCAGCACGTCGCGCAAGGCGTCGTTGGTGGCGTGCAGGCTGATCGCCAGCATGGCCTGGGTCGTCTCGCCCAGCTTCTCCAGCATCGGCACGACGCCCGAGGTCGAGACCGTGATCCGGCGGCGCGAGATGCCGATGCCCTCGTTGTCGCTGATGATCTCGATGGCGTCCGCGACCTGGCCCAGGTTGTAGAGCGGCTCGCCCATGCCCATGAACACGATGTTCGAGAGGACGCGGTCTTCCTTGTCCGACGGCCATTCGGCGAGATCGTCCTTGGCGACCTGGACCTGGGCGACGATCTCGGCCGCGGTGAGGTTGCGGACCAGGGGCTGAGTGCCGGTGTGGCAGAAGCTGCAATTGAGCGTGCAGCCGACCTGACTGGAGACACACAGAGCGCCCGCGCGACCGACGCCGGGGATGTAGACGCTTTCGACCTCGATGCCCGGCGCCATGCGGATCAGCCACTTGCGGGTGCCGTCCTGGCTGACCTGGCGTTCGACGATTTCGGGCCGGGCGATCGTGAAGGTCTCGGCCAGGCGCGCGCGGGTCTCCTTGGCGACGTCGCTCATGGCCGCGAAGTCGGTGACGCCGCGATGGTGCATCCAGCGGAAGATCTGGGTCGCTCGCATCTTGGCCTTGCCGTGCTCGACCACGCCGCTCTCGACCAGGGCGGCGACCAGCTGCGGGCGCGTGAGGCCCGACAGATTGACCAACGGCTTGGTGACGGCGGTGGCGGGCGCGGCGTCGGACGAGACGCGCGACAGGTCGAGGGTGACGCTCAAGGGGGTGTCCGGATCTTCGGGGTCGAGGCGGACATATAGCAGGTCCGGCCGGGTTTTCCAAAAGGCCCGGACGTCGCGGGACGTCAGACCTTGCGGAAACGGCCGCCCTGGTTGGCCATCAGCGCCAGGGCCCAGTCGTCGGGCAGAACCTTGGCCACGGCGGCGATGGCCTTGTTGGGCGAGCCTGGCACGCAGATCGGACGGTTGGCCTCGGCGGCTTCGTACCCCGCCGCCGCGACCTCGTCCGCGCCCAGCCACATCCAGTCCGGCACGCCCTGGCTGACCTGGGCTCGGGTGCCGTTGACGTCGTGGAATTCCGAATAGGTGAAGCCGGGGCACAGCGCGCTGACATGCACGCCATTCGACAGGTTCTCCAGATGCAGGCTCTGGGAGAACTTCACCAGGAAGCCCTTGGTCGCGGCGTAAAGCGTATGGCCCGCCGCGCCGGGAACCAGGCCGGCCAGCGAAGCGACATTGGTGATCCGGCCGAACCGGCGCTCGACCATGCCCGGCAGCACCTTGTGGGTCATCTCGCAGACCGAGGTCAGCATCACCTGCAGGAAGGTCGCCTGGTCGGCCCAGCTCGTCGTCGCGTAGGTGCCGGGCAAGCCGTAACCGGCGTTGTTGACCAGAGCATCGACCACTCGCCCTTGCTCGGCGATGGCGGCCAGCACCGTGTCGACGCCCGCCGGCTCGGCGAGGTCGGCGGCGACGGCGTAGGCCTCGACGCCCGAACGGAGCTTGATCTCGGCGGCCAGGGCCTCAAGTCGGTCGGCGCGGCGCGCGGTCAGCACCACGTCATAGCCGTGGCTGGCGTAGATGCGGGCCGAAGCGGCGCCGATGCCAGCGGAGGCGCCGGTGATCAGGGCGAGACGACGAGCCATGCGGTCATCCGATCAGAGCAAAAAACGTCGCCGGACAGCAGCACGGCCGATGATTTGGTTCAAGCCGCCCCGCCGCGCGCGACGAACCAGCCATTGCGGAAGGCTTGGTCGGCCTTGCCATAGGTGAACGGCGAGCCGTCCGGCTGAGTGAAGGTTCCGCCGGCGGCGACCAGCACCGCGTGAGCGGCGGCGGTGTCCCATTCGGAGGTCGGGCCGTGGCGCGGATAAATGTCGGCCGAGCCCTCGGCGATGCGACACATCTTGATCGACGAATCCATGGCCGTGCGGAGATCGAAGCCGTACTCAGCCGCCAGCTCGGCGGCCTTTTCCTCGCGCATGGTGTGACTGATCAGGCCCAGGGCGCTACCGGTCGGCCAAGGCCGTACGCGGGCCGGAGCTTCTGGCGCGTCAGGACCGTTGCGCTTCATCGCGCCCTCGGCCGTCGTGTACCATACCTCGCCGGTGGCCGGGGCGCAGACGGCGCCGGCGACCGGCAGGCCGTTCTCGATCAAGCCAATATTGACCGTGAAGTTCGGGTCGCCGCGCACGAAGGCCTTGGTGCCGTCGACAGGATCCACCAGGAAGAAGCGCGATCCGACGGCGTCGGGGGTCCCGAACTCGCTGGCGTGCTCCTCGGAGATCACCGTAACGCCCGGAAACGCTTCGGCCAGGCGTTGAAGGATCAGGCGCTCGCCCGCGCGGTCGGCCTCGGTGACTGGGCTCTCGTCCGCCTTCTGGGCCACGGCCAGCTCGGTTCGCCAGAACGGCAGGATGATCGTCGCCGCCTCCTCGGTGATCCGGGCCAGGGCGCGGCCCCAATCAGCCAGTGTTTGGGTCGTCTCGCTCATGCCTGTCCCCGAGGGTCGTCGCCGACGAATTCCAGCCGGACGCGCCGGCCGTCAATCGTTTGCTTGCCCGCCTCTTCGAAATTGACGGTGATCCGATGTCCGATCACGGACTGAACCTGACCCAGGCCCCAGTCGGGCTGGTCGGGATGGCGCACCAGGGCGCCTGGCTCAAGAAACGGATCCATAACGGCCCTCCTCTAGAGGCTTGGGGCAGTTTGCCAAAGCCTCAAATCACGGCAGACTTCGCCGCTATGACCGATATCGTCCCCGAGACCGTTCCCGCGAATCCGGCGCCTGCGCAAACGGACGTGCAGGGCCCCGACTTCGCCGCCATGCTGGCCGCGCGCCTGTGCCACGACTTCATCAGCCCGGCCAGCGCCATCGTCTCGGGCCTGGACCTGCTGGAAGACCCCGCCGCCCAGGACATGCGCGACGACGCCATGAACCTGATCGCCTCGTCGGCCCGCAAGCTGGCGGACCTGCTGCAATTCACCCGCGTGGCCTTCGGCGCCTCGGCCTCGGCCGAGAATTTCGACAGCCGCGAGCTGGAGAAGCTGGCGCAAGGCGTCTTCGCCCATGTGCGCCCGACCCTCAACTGGGCGATCGAGCCCCAGGCGATGAACAAGCCGTCCGCCCGAGCGGTGCTTAACATCGCCCAGATCGCCGCCAGCGCCTTGCCGGCCGGCGGCGTCGCCACCGTGAAGGGCGTGAGCGCCGATGGGCGTTTCTCGATCATTGCCGAGGCGGTCGGCCCGCGCGCGCGTTTGCGGCCCGAGATTCTGGCCGGGCTGAAAGGCGAGCCCCTGGCCGAGGGCCTGGGCGGTCCATGGGTCCAGGCGGCCTATCTGAACGCCCTGGTGCGCGCGGCTGGCGGACAGATCGCCTGCGAAGTGGGCGAGGATCGCGCCTCGATCGCGGCCTGGGTGCCCGCCTAGCGCCTTCATAGCGCTCGGAAATTCGGCAAACCGCTCCTTAACCAGAAGCCTTCATCCTGGTCGTCTGGATTGGAGCACGCCGTGAAGACCTGCCTGGTGGTCGACGACAGCCGGGTGATCCGCAAGGTCGCCCGCCGAGTCCTCGAGGACATCGGCTTCGACATCGCCGAGGCTTCCGACGGCATGGAAGCTCTGGCCTGGTGTCGCGCGGCCATGCCTGACGCCGTGCTTCTCGACTGGAACATGCCGGTGATGAACGGCCTCGAATTCCTACGCCTGCTGCGCAAGGAGCGAGGCGGCGACGCGCCCAAGGTCATCTTCTGCACTGTCGAGAACAGCATCGACCGCATCCGCGAGGCCCTGGACGCCGGCGCGGACGAGTACATCATGAAGCCGTTTGACGGCGACATCATCCTGGCGAAGTTCGCCGAGGCGGGTCTGCTGTGACCCCCGAGCACATCGAGCTTCTGGCCGCGCTGGGGCGCGCCCGCGCCGGCGTACGGGTCGAGGTTGAAAAGCCCTACCTGATCGAGAGCCGCCTCACCCCTCTGGCGCGACGCGAGGGCTTCGAGAGCATCGAAGCCCTGATCGACGAACTGCGGGCGAAGCGGGAGGAGCGGTTGATCTGGGCGGTCGTCGAGTCGCTTTGCCGGACCGAGACGACCTTCTTCCGCGGACGAGAAGCCTTCACGGCGCTTCGCGAAGGCGTGCTGCCGTCACTCTCTCACCGTCGGGATACGCCGCTGCGGATCTGGAGCGCGGCCTGCGCCACCGGCCAGGAGGTCTATTCGGTCGCCATGGCCGCCGCCGAGGCGACGGGCTTAGCGCCGGGCGCGCGGTTCGAATTCTTCGGCTCGGACCTTTCCGAACGGTGCCTGGAGAAGGCTCAGAGCGGCCTCTACACCCAGTTCGAAGTCCAGCGCGGCCTGCCGATCCGCATGCTGGTCAAGTATTTCGAGAACCAGGACGACACCTGGACGATCTCGCCGCGCATCAGACAGATGGTGCGCTGGCGGCGGATCAACCTGCTGTCCGATCTCTCGGCGCTCGGCGCGTTCGACGTGATCCTGCTGCGCAACGTCTTGCGCAACATGGTGCCGGCGCTGCGGCACAAGGTCGTCCGCAGCCTTGCCGGACGGCTCGCGGCGGATGGGGTGCTGGTGCTGGATCCCGAGGACGACGTCACGGGTCTCGACGACATCCTGGTCGCCGCGCCCGGCGGCGCGGGCCTCTATCTGCGCGATCCGACGATTGGGACGGCCGCCGCGGCGTAGACGTCTTCAAGCTCTTCGGGACTTAGGCTGCAGACGCGCGAGGGCGGCGCCGCCTGCGACGCCGGCCAGCATCTCGCCGATCCGGGCCAGCACGCTGGCTCGCGTAGGCGGCAGGGCCGCGAGCGCAGGGGCGAGCTTACGATACAGGATCGGGTGCGCGCCGGGCCCAACGATGGCCTCATGCAGGCCCATGGCGTCCACCACGGCGCGAGCGGCCTTGCGCCATGCGATGGGCGGAGCCTCCCCGTGCGGCGGCGGCGCGCGGCAGTCCGAGAAATCAGGTTTCAATCCGCCGCCGGCGGCGATCGCGGCTTCGATTTCTCGCGCATAGGCCCGATCCCGCGCCAATCGATCCACATCGATCACCAGATCGGCGTGCGGAAGCGCCTTCAGATGGGACGCCAGCCAGACCGCCAGGAAGGCCTGGAAAGACAGGCTGGACGGACGGCGCTTGAACGCCCGGCGCACCGTCGCCAGACGCCGGGACAGCGGTCCGGCGCCGCCGAACTCGCGGCCTAGAATCTGTCTGGCGGCGTCGCGCCAGGCGGCCATCTCCGAAAGCAGGACATAGTGGCAAAGCTCGAAATAGGTCGGCCTCGGACGGCGACGCAACGAATAGAACGAAAGCCACTGTTGCACAGGGTCACGCACCAGCACGATGTGGAAGCCGCCAAAGCGCTTCTTCAGCCACCCCGCGCGCCCGAGCGTCCGGCAGCAGGCGAGCACCGGCGTCTCGCCCCGCCTTCGCGCGGCGTCGATCAAGCTCTCGACATAGGCTTGCTGCGCCAAATCGCTGGCCTCGGGCTCGATCCAGTAGCGGTCCAGGGCAAAGCTGGCGTCAAAGCACCGAACGCCGCCGGCCGGGTCCAGGACGACCTCGAACTCCTTGAGATAGGGCTCGCCGCCGCCCGGATGCCTAAGGCCGCTATTGTCGGGGGTCTCGGCGCCGATCGTCTCGGCCGTCACACGGGCCAGTTGCTCGTGCCAAGGCTCGTAGTAGGCCCGAACATTCGGCGCGACGCGAAAGCGATGCCAGATGTACGTGCTGGAGCACCGCCAACCGCTATGAACGAAGACAGCGCCGCTCGACAATCACTTGGTCCCTCTCCCGGAGAGACCACAATTCACCGGCTGCTTTTCAGCTGTATCTCTCGCGAGCGCTTCTCGTTTGCGACGTCGCAACACTTGGCGCCGCGCTGAAAGAAAAAGGCCCGCCGTCGCCGGCGGGCCTCTGTCTTGAAGACCTCTAACGTCAGTTGCTCTTGACGTCCTTGGCCGTGTCGCTGACGGCGCGACCGGCCGACGAGACGTCCTTGCCGGCGCCTTCGACCGTATTACAGGCCGCGACCGACAGGCTGGCGGCGAGGGCTGCCAGGATCACCAGTTTACGCATGCTCTTCTCCGCTGTTGGCCTCCCAGGGCATCATGGGAAGGCTGTGACGTAATCGCCCGGAGAGAACGTCAGCGGCGAAGCTCGGTTCCGGTGGAGGCCCTTAGATTCAGGCCGCTGATCCCACGGCGAGCGGCGTCGGGAAGATCAGCCGAACCGTAAGACCGCGAGGCTCCTGCGTCTCGAAGGAGACCTTGCCGCGCAGCTGACGGGCGAAGGCGGTCATCAGGGTCCGACCCACGCCGCCGCCAAGGCTGTCCGCCGCCCCCGGACCGTCGTCGCTGATCGACAGCTCGGCCTCTTCGCCCCGCACATAGAAGCTGACCCGAAGCGTCCCTCCCGTCGCGCCGAAGGCGTGCTTCTGCGCGTTGGTGATCGCCTCGACGGCGAACAAGGCGATCGGCGCCAGACGGTCGGGGTCGATCACCAGGGGATCGGCGTGGACCTCGGTCCGCACCAGGCTGGACGTCCCCATGTCGTTCGCCAGAAGCTGGGCGGTCAGCTCTTCCAGGAAGGGGCGCAGGTCGACCCGCTTCAGGTCAGGCCCCTGATAGAGGGCGCGATAGATCTGGGCCAAGGCCGTGATCCGTTGGCGCGTGTCGTTCATCGCCGCCTTCGCCGCCGGATCGGCCAGGGCGCGTTGCTGCATGTTGAGCAGCGAGGTGATGATCTGC
The DNA here is from genome assembly GCF_001556515.1 of Caulobacter sp. CCH9-E1. Lineage (GTDB taxonomy): Bacteria > Pseudomonadota > Alphaproteobacteria > Caulobacterales > Caulobacteraceae > Caulobacter. Next base: position 15,271 of record NZ_LSJA01000285.1, read on the forward strand.
AGGTTGTTCTTCACGCGGTGATGGATCTCGCGCATCAGCGCGTCCTTGTCCGCCAGGCTGTCCATCAGCGAGGCGTCGCGGGCGACGATGGCGCCGGCCATGGCGTCGAGGGTGGCGGCCAGCTCCCGGATTTCCGGCGGCGCACGCTCGGCCTGCAAGGGCCTGACCGTAAAGCGTCCACGCGCGTAGATGGCCGCGACGCGTTGCAGATAGACAATCCAGCGGATCACGCCCCGCTCGGCGGTGAACCACACCGCCGCCAGGCCCAGGACGAACGCCAGCAACGGCAGAAGCAAACGGGAGATGGGATTGATCCAGGCCCAGGACAGCAGTCGGGGCGCTGGCGCCGAGAGGATGACGAAGACATTGTCATCGACCAGAGGCGCGGCCGAGAACGTCCGATCGCGGCGCTGAGCGTCACGTGCGTTCCAGAGCGCCGCGCCACGCTGCTTGGCGACGGCGCGCCAGCCGCTGGGCGGGGCGCTGAAGGCGGCGGGACTGGTGGCGGCGAACACCCGCCCGCGAGAGTCCGCCAGAGCCACCTCGGCGCCGCCGGGCAGAAAGCGGTTGGCCGTCTCCACCTTCAGATCGTCCAGCGTCAACACCGCGGCCATCGCGCCCTCGAAACGCTCCGGCGAGCCCGAGCGGACAGCGGCGAGGACAGCCGGTTCATTGGCGTAAGTCGCGCCAGGATCCGCGGCGACCACCAGGCTGGCGCCCCTCCGAAGGGATTGGAACCAGGCGCGCGCGCCGCGTTGCGGGTCGTAAGGCGTCGTGGCGGCGGCGCAGGCCACGCGGCCGCGCGCGTCGAAGCGGATCAAGTTCGCGTAGCCGGGCAGTCTCGCGCGCATGTCGGCCAGACGCTGGGCGCACTCCAGCCCGACCGTGCCCGGCCCCAGCGTCTGCAGCAGCACGCCCGCGGACATGATCCGCGCGCGCGCGACGGCCGCGCTGCGGCCCGCCGCCAGCTCCAGACTCTGGCGACGCGAGTCCGCCTCCGCGCGAAACGCGAAGACGGACTGCAGACCGCCTAAAATCAGCACGGGCAGCAGCGCGACGCACAGAGCTATGGCGAGACGGACGCGGATGGATGTGACGGCCTGCGTGGCGCGGCCGGCGAGCGCTTTCACCGCAGAGAGCTCAGCCGCTCCGCGTCGGCCAGGATGGCGTGCATCGCATCACCAGCGGCCGCGCCATCGCGGTCGTAGGCGCCCGCTTCAAGGATCGCCTGCAAGGCGCGGCGGGCCCGACTGACCCGGCTCTTCACCGTGCCGACCGCGCAGCCGCAGATCTCAGCGGCTTCCTCGTAGGCGAAGCCGCCCGCGCCGACCAGGATCAAGGCTTCACGCTGCTCGGCGGGCAGCATGGCCAGGCCCAGGCGAAGCTCGTCGAGCGCCACGGGCGCTTCGGGGTCATCCACCGCTACGAGGGTCCGCTCCGCGGCTTCCTGGTCGAGCTGGCTCTGGCGCCAGCTGCGGCGCTTTTCGGAATAGAACTGGTTGCGCAGGATCATGAAGGTCCACGCCTTCATGTTCGTGCCCAGCTGGAAGCTGGCGCGCGCGTCCCAGGCCTTCATCATGGCGTCCTGCGCCAGATCGTCGGCGGCGGTCGGATCCCCCGTCAGAGTCCGCGCGAAGGCGCGCAGATGCGGGATAAGGGTCACCAGCTCACGCTTGAACAGAGCGTCGCGCGCGGGATCGGGCGGCGAACGCCCCACCTTTTCTTCGGCCATGGTCATTGGCCTCCCGTCGGCGGCTCTGCCTTGCGCAGGATGTCGAGGAATTCGTCCGGCACGGGCTCGTTGACGACCTCGTCGAACATCTGGCGCAGCTTCACGCCGATGGCCTGTTGGCGCAGGCGCGCCTCGTCAAGCGCCGCGGCGCTCTTGCGTTTGTCTTCCATGGGTACGTGTTCGATCATGTCCTCGACACCGAAGTGCATCGGCGTCCGCCCCCTTTGGCCGAATGTCTTTCCGCCGGATAACAACGTGCTTTTCCGTACCGGGTTCCATAAGCTTGGGCATAAGATGTCAAAATTCCTCGACCGACGGAACCGGTCAGTTGAGGAGGCGTTATCGGCCTTCGACGGAACGGCGCAGCTTTGCCGTGCGTTCTACGGTTTTCGAGACACCGCATCGGGAGGGGTCATGAGTCTTCTTGCTCGGCTGGCGCCGCATCTGCCTTACATCCGCCGTTACGCTCGCGCCCTGACCGGCGATCAGACCACCGGGGATCATTATGTCCGCGTCGCGCTGGAGGCCCTCGCGGCCGGCGAGCGTTCGCTGGACGCCGACCTGTCGCCGCGCGTGGCGCTCTATCGTGTGTTCCACGCCATCTGGCTGAGCTCCGGCGCTCAGCTTGAGGCTCGTCGTGATGAGAGCATCTCGTCGGCCGACGACGCGTCTCAGCGGCTGATGCGCATCGCCCCGCGCTCGCGTCAGGCGTTCCTGCTGACCGCTCTGGAAGGCTTCACCCCGACCGAGGCCGCCCAGATCCTGGACTGTGATTTCGGCGAAATCGAACGGCTGATCGCCGACGCCCAGGCCGAGATCGACGCCGAACTGGCGACCGAGGTCCTCATCATCGAGGACGAGCCGGTCATCGCCGCCGACATCGAAGCCCTGGTCCGTGAGCTCGGCCACGACGTCACCGACATCGCCGCCACCCGTGGCGAGGCCGTGGACGCGGTCGCGCGACGCACGCCAGGCCTGGTGCTGGCCGATATCCAGCTGGCGGACGGTTCGTCGGGCATCGACGCGGTCAAGGACATCCTGGGTCGCCTCGACGTACCGGTGATCTTCATCACCGCCTTCCCGGAACGCCTGCTGACCGGCGAGCGTCCGGAACCGACCTTCCTGATCACCAAGCCCTTCCAGCCGGAAACGGTGAAGGCGGCGATCGGTCAGGCGCTGTTCTTCCATCCGCGCCGGACCCGCAAGGCGGCCTAAGGGCTTAAGGCTTCCAAATGAAAACGGCCTCCCGGATCGGGAGGCCGTTTTTCTTTGGTCGATAGACGGGAGACTATGGCTTTTGACGCGCGGGCTGTTGGGGGGTGGTTCCCGACCGCGCCTCGGCCGGAGTCGTGGCGCCGGTGTTGGCGTCCACGGAGGCTAGATCCTTGGCGCGGAAACTCCAGGCGCCGAACAGCGCCATGGCGGCGAGCACGGTCGACACGATGAGGATCCAGAAGATGTGGCGACCGAAACGCCCTTGCCGCGCCCGCGTGGCGTTGACGCGAGGACCGGACGACGTTTGTTCGGCCTGATGATGGGTGTCGGTGGGCATGGTGTCCTACCTCCTGAAAAGTCCTAGGGGGCCCAGGACGTGGTGATATCGGGGCGGGCGAGAGCGGCCGCGCGATGATTGAAGCCCATCACCGTGGCGGCGGAGATCGCGCTGGCTGCGATCACGGCCAGGGCCATGAGCCGAGTGCGCGTGCGGCGCTGACTCTCGGTCAGGGTCTGCACAAAAACCGTTCCGCCATGCTGGGCCTGATAGGTCCGGATCATGACGCAGCTCCCCAGATGCGACGGCCTCTTCGCCGCCTGGAAGGTCAACGCCTCCCCTACTCAGCTGTTCCCGCGGAGCCGCCGCGCGGGGAATGTAAAAAATAATCGCGCCTGACGGGAACTCATTCCGGCACGCGCCGTTTTCATCTTCGCGAAGGCGGCGACGCCCCCCCGACTTGAGGCTGGCGCAAGCCAGCCTGCCGCCTTCGCACCCCCCTTTGTTGATGCGAACTCAGGCGGACCGGCTATCCGGCCCGCCCTTCTTCGTCCTGTTCAGCGCGTGGGCGGCGCCAGATCGAAGATGATGTCAGCGCGTCGGCGCAATGGCGCGGCGACACCCGAAGAAGCGGCGCCGAGGTCGCCGACGGCGGCGAGGTCGAAATCAGCTCTGCCAAATCCATGCGCCGCCAAGGCGCGGGACACGGTGTCGGCCCGGCGCTTCGAAAGAGCCAGATTGGCCTCCGACGCGCCCACCGCATCGGCCAGTCCGACAACCCTCACGCCGCGGATCTGACAGCCCCGAGCCTGCGTGCGAGCGCTGGCCAGGACCATTCTGGCTTCAGGCGTCAGGACGGCGCTGTCCTGATCGAAATAGATCGATGATGCGAAGCCCGCGCAGGTCGGGCCCGCCGCCGCGACGGGTTTCTTCAGGCTCCGCCAAGGCCCCGAAGTCTCGGCGCAGGCCGCCAGCGACAGCGCGGCGGCGATCACAATGGCTGCGTTCGTCGTCTTCATGGTTCCCTCCTCCAGACACGCGAGCACGAAAAAGGCGACCGGCAGGACCGATCGCCTTTCGATGAACCAAGCCGCCCCGCCCTAGTAGCGGGGGCTGCCGTCTTCCCAATAGTAACGGCTGCTGCGGGAGTCGTAGTAGTAATAGCGCCCCGCGCGCTCGTCATAATACTGGCGGCGATTGACCGAGTTGGCGCCGCAGCCGCCGTCTTCCCGACAGCCCTTCACCGCGCCGACCGTGCCGCCCAGGGCCGCGCCCACGGCGGCGCCGGTGCTGGCGCTGCCGCCGCCGACATTGTTGCCGATCACCGCGCCCGCAAGCGCGCCGAGCGCCGCGCCGCCGGCGGCGTTGCGTTCCACATTGCCGGTCGAGGTGCACGCCGCGGCGAGCACACCCACGCCCATCAGGGCGATCATGGTCGTCTTCATCTTGGCTCTCCGTTCCGAGCTTGTCCCCTGCCCGACAAACGGCCACCGTCCGGGAGGGTTCCGTGCGAAGCGGAACCATGGCCGCTTCCGGGCCGTTGGGTCGGCGAGTTTCGCGAGACAGGGGGCGCCCGTGCGGCGGATCGATATCGTCGTCAACACCGCCTCGGGGTCGGTTGGCCCGGACGCGCCAGCCATCGCCGAGCGCATGCTGGCCGAGCACGGTGTGAATGGGCGCGTCCACGCCCCTCAAACCCATGAGCTGGCGATCTGCCTGCGGGACGTCATCGACGGAGCGCCGGACGCGGTCTTGGTCCTGGCGGGGGATGGCACGGCGCGCGCCGCGGCCGAGCTGGCGGGGCCGGAGGGACCGATGATCGCACCCCTGCCTGGCGGGACCATGAACATGCTGCCCCACGCCCTCTATGGCGAGCGGCCGTGGCAGGCGGTCATGGCCGACTGCCTGGCGGCGGGCGAGGCGCGGATGATCTCGGGCGGCGAGGTTGGCGGCCGCCTGTTCTTCGTCGCCGCCATCCTGGGCAGCCCCGCCTTGTGGGCGACGGCGCGGGAGGCCGCGCGCGAAGGCCGCTTTGACCTGGCCGTCGCCCGGGCCCGACGAGCGGTCCAGCGCGCGTTTTCGGGCAGGCTGCGCTTTGTGCTCGATGGACGCCCCAAGCAGCGCGCCGAAGCCCTGACCCTGATGTGTCCGCTGGTCTCGACCGCCCTGGACGCGGAAGAACGAGCCCTGGAAGCCGCCGCCCTGGACCCTTCGAGCGCGCTGGACGTCTTTCGCCTGGGCTTCAACGCCGCCCGCGGCCAGTGGCGCGAAGACCCTTCGGTCTCCGTCGGCCGTTGCCGGACCGGCCGGGTCTGGGCCGGCGGACGCATTCCGGCGATCCTGGACGGCGAGCCGGCGCGCTTTGATCCCAAGGTCTCGATCCGCTTTCGCCCGAAGGCGTTCCGCGCTCTGGTTCCGCCCGCATGAAGCTGGTCCAGGTCTCGGACATTCACTTCGGCGGCGAGAACCGCGAGGCCGTGGAGGCCGCGACGCAGCGGATCCGCGAAGAGGCGCCTGATCTGATCGTCGTCGCCGGCGACCTTACGCTGGACGGAAAGACCTCGGAATTCGATGCGGCCGCGGCGTGGATCAACAGCCTTCCACGCCCCACCCTCATCGTCCCGGGCAATCACGACACGCCCTTCGTGGGACCAGGCGAGCTCTGGGTCCGGTTCACGCGTCCCTGGCGACGGTTCAAGGATCGTTTCGGTTTAGATGATGGGGCGGACTGGAGAGGGCCGGGCGTCACCATCGCCTCCCTCAACACGGCGCGGGCCGCCCAGCTGCGCTGGAACTGGTCCAAGGGCGCGGTTTCGCGAAGCCAGATACGCCGCGTCGTTGAAGCGCTGAAGGCGGCTCCCTCGGACGATCTGAAGGTGGTGGTCTGCCATCATCCGCTGATGGAGGTCCTGGGCGGACCGATGACAGCGAGGGTCCGCGGGGGCGTCGACGCCGCAAACCGCTTCGTCGCGGCCGGCGCCGACATCGTGCTGTCGGGTCACATTCACCTGCCGTTTGTGACCGCGCTCCCCTTCGGCGACGGCAAGGCCCAGCTAGTGGGCTCCGGCACCCTCTCCCTGCGCGAGCGCGGCGCCGCGCCGGGCTTCAATGTGATCGAAGCGGACCCCGGTTGCGTCCGGGTGACCGCCCTCGCCTATGAGCGCGGCCGCTTCGAGGTCTGGCGCACCTGGGCGTTCGATCGGCGCTGAAAAGCAAACGGCGCGCCCCGAAGGCCGCGCCGTTCAAAAGCTCGATGAACGTCTCCGCTAGGGAGCGCGTCGCCCCCTGAACAGGTGGCTGACCAGCGACACCAGGAACAGGACCAGGAAGACGTAGAACAGAATCTTGGCGATCCCCATCGCCGCGCCCGCGATGCTGGTGAAGCCCAGCAGGGCGGCGATCAGGGCGATCACCAGGAAGGTCAGGGCCCAATTCAGCATTGGCCTCTCCGGATTGGCCCGGCGGATCGCCGGGGCGGGTTGTCAGGTCTCCGAGACCTTATGGCCTCGCTTCCTGACAACGCGCCCGAAGCGCCGGACGTTCCGGCGGGGTCGACCTATTCCGGAGCCGGATAGGCCCAGCCTTGCGCGCCAGCCTTGGCGGCGGCGTATTGGCTGTCGGCCAGGGTCCAGTTGGCCAGGTTGTCGAAGAAGGCTTCCAGGAAAGCCTTCCGCAGGTTCTGATAGTCCAGGTAGTAGGCGTGCTCCCAGACGTCCGCGACCAGCAGCGCCGTCAGGCCTTGGGTCACCGGGCTTTCAGCGTCGTGGGTCGAGATGATCTTCAGCGCGCCCGTGGCGTCCGAAACCAGCCACACCCAGCCCGAGCCGAAGTGGCCGACGCCTTCGGCGACGAACTTTTCCTTCAGCTCGGCCAGGCCGCCGAACGTGCTGTCGATCGCCGCGGCGAGCTCGGCGCCCGGAGCGGTCTTGGTCGGGCTCATACCGTCCCAGAAGAAGGCGTGGTTCCAGGCCTGCGCGGCGTTGTTGAACACCTTGCCCGGACCAGCCGACTTGATCACCGCTTCCAGCGAGCCCTTGTCGTCGCCGTTCAGCAGGCCGTTCAGGGCCGTGACATAGGCGGCGTGGTGCTTGTCATGGTGGAAGTGGAGCGTGTTGGCGGAGATGGTCGGCTCCAGCGCGTCGTAGGCGTAGGGCAGGTCCGGCAGCTTGTACATGTTCACTCCATGGGAAGGCGTTCCCATGAAGGGAGGAGCGGGAACGCGACGAGGCATCTAGAGGCGCCGGCGCGAAAGTGTAAGTCGCCAGACGCATGATCTTGGTCAATTTTTAGAGATAAATTCCCTTTGAAACTTGGGGTTTCCGCTCGTCGGACAAGACGTCGCCGCCGCTGGATGGCTCCGGCGGCGGCGATGCTGTTCTCGCGTCAGTGCTTCAGCGCTGCGGCGGCTTGGGATCCAGGAAGGCCTTCGCCAGCGACGCTGTAAGCGTCGGGTTCTTCAGCGCGATGATGCCGGCGGCCAGACCGATGCCTAGCGACAGCAGCGGACGCTCGCGCACGATATCGACCACCTTGCCGGTCAGATCGAAACCGCCCTGCGGCATCTCCTGTTGGCTGGCGCGACGGTTCTCGGCCTTGCGGGCGGCGATCATGCCGGCGATGGCGACGATCAAGGCGGCTACGGCGGCGACGATCGCCGAGGCTCCGGCCGCGCCGACCAGCGGCAGCAGGACCGCATACAGCGCGAAGGCGGCGGAAACGACGCTGACGGCGGCGGCGGCGGCGATCGCCGCAGCGGCCGCCAGGGTCATGAGGGTTTTCTCGAACATTACCGGTTATTGCTACGGCCGCCGGCGATCAGCAGGCCGATCAGGACACCGACGCCCACGCCGGCGAGGGTGGCGGCGATGGGGCGCTCACGAACGCGCTCGGACACGTAGCGCTGGGCTTCCTCGATCTGCTGGCCGGCGGTGTCGGTATAGGCGCGGCTCTGCGCGCGGAGGGTTTCGAAGCCTTCCGCGACCGACTTTTCGACGCGCTTGGCGGCTTCGGTGAGCGAGACACGGGCGGCGTTGGCGGCTTCTGTAAAGCTACGCTCGGCGTGTTCCACGGCTTCCAGCGTGGCGCCCTTGGCCTTGTTGGCTTCCTTGGCGGCGGGATTCAGAGAATTGGCGGGCATGGTCATCTCCTGTTCGCGACGCGACCGACCGGGACGCGGGAAGCGGCGTCCCGACAACGTCGCATTCGTCGCTGCGGTTCCACGATACTCAAGGACCCCAAGCTTCACCACTCGAATCCGCCTGCTTAAGGGCCCTGATTCAAAGGCGCTCGCGCCGAACGCGAACCAAGTTTAAGGTCGAATCATGGACGACGCCCCAATCGTCAGCGACGACCGCCAGGAAACCGCCCGCCTCAAGGCTTTGCGCGCGCTTGGAATTCTGGACGGCGAGGTGAATGAACCGCGCCTCCTGCGGATCGCGCGCCTGGCCTCCCGGCTGTTCGACGCCCCGAAGGCGGCCGTCGCGCTGGTTGACCAGGACCGCGTCTGGCGCAAGGCGTTCGTCGGCTATGCGGGCCCGGAAGCTCCCAGGTCCAACGACCTCGCCGGCAAGGTGGTCTCGGCCGGAAGAGCCGTCGACCTGGCCGCGCCGATCCGCGACGGCCAAGGCCACATTCTGGGCGCGCTGGTCGTCGAGGGGCCCAGCGCGCACGGCCTGCCCTCCGCTGAGGACCTACAGGCGTTGGAGGATCTGGCGGACCTAGCGGCCGAAGTGCTGACGGCGAAACCCGAGGGCGACAGAACGCTGGAGGGCGAACGTCTAAACCTCGCCATCACCGCGGCGGCGCTTGGCGAGTTCGAGTGGGACATCAAGCGCGACGTCTTCAAGATCAGCCCTCGCCTGGCGAAGGTCGCGGGGATCGCCCCGGGCGTGATCCCGTCCGAGAACGGCGCGGCGCTGTTTCCCTACATCCATCCAGAAGATCGCGAGATCGCCCGCGAGACGATCAACAAGCAGCTCGCCGAGACCGGCCGTTACAGCCTGGAATATCGCCGCCTTCCCGACGCGGACGGTCGGGCGGTCTGGTACCATGGGTCCGGCGTCATGCTGTTCGGGCCGGACCACGAACCGACCTATCTGATCGGCGTCGTCCAGGACATCAGCGAGCGCAAGGCCGAGGAACAGCAGCGCGAGGCGCTCGTCGCCGAGCTGGATCACCGGATCAAGAACCTGCTGGCGGTCGTGCAGTCGGTCGCCGCCCAGTCGGCGCGCAAGTCGGCCTCGCTCGACGTCTTCCTCAAGACCTTCGCCGCGCGCCTGAAGTCGATGAGCTCGGCGCATGACTTGCTGAGCGCCGCCCGTTGGCGTGGAGCGACGCTGGCGCGGATCGCCGCCGCCGAGCTCGGCGGTCTCGCGCCGACCCAGACCCGCTGGGACGGCCCGGAGCTGTTCCTGACGCCGCGCGCCGCCGCGGCGCTGTCGCTGGCGATGCATGAACTAGCGGTCAACGCCGTGCGCTACGGCTCACTGTCGACCGAGAATGGCAAGGTGGAGGTCGTCTGGCGGCGCACGCCGGAAGGCGGTTTCGCCCTCGAGTGGCTGGAGACGGGCGGACCGCCCGCGACGGCGCCGGTGACCAAGGGCTTCGGCGCCACGCTGATCGAGGACGTCGCCGGCCGCGAACTGGGCGGTTCGGCCAAGATCAATTATCGCTCCAGCGGCGTCACCGCCATGATCGTCGGCGCGGCCGAGGCCCTGGCCGACGCGCCTCCGGTCGAACCCGTCAGCGCCCTGCCCGAACGGATCGTCGAGACCGTCGTCGCCGCTGACGAGACCGTGCGCCCGGGCGCGATCGCCGGACTCAAGGTTCTGATCGTCGAGGATTCGCTGCTGCTGGCCCTGGAGCTCGAAGCGGGCCTGGAGGACGCCGGCGTCGAGGTCGTGGGCTGCGCCGCCGAGCTGGGCGAGGCCCTGTCGATGGTCGAGAAGGACTTCGATGTCGCGGTCTTGGACGCCGACCTGAACGGCCAGTCGGTCGCCCCCGTGGCCGAAATCCTACGCAGCATGGGTCGCCCCTTCGTGTTCGCCACCGGCTATGCCGACAAGGCTGCGCCTATGGGATTCGACGCCCCGATCGTGCGCAAGCCGTACAACGTCCACCAGATCGCCCGCGCCGTGGCGGGGGTCACGGGTCGGGCATAGGCCATGCTGATCCGCGCCGCCGCGCCGCGAGACCTTGACGATTGGACCGCGCTCCGCGCCGAGCTCTGGCCGGAGGATGATGTCGCCGACCACCGCGCGGAGGTCGCCGACGCGCTCGCCTCGGAAAAGGACATTGTCGCCTTCGTGGCGGAAGCCCCTGACGGTCGCCTCGCAGGCTTCGTCGAAGCGGCCCTGCGTCACGACTACGTCAACGGCTGTGACACCTCGCCCGTCGTGTTCGTCGAGGGTCTGTACGTGCGCCCCGAGTTCCGCAACGCCCAGGTCGGGCGAGCCCTGTGTGACGCGGTCGCCGATTGGGGGCGGCGCCGCGGCTGCAGCGAACTGGCGTCAGACGCCTTGGCGGACAACCTCGAAAGCCACGCCTTCCACCAGGCCGTCGGTTTCGAGGAGACCGAGCGAGTGGTCTATTTCCGCAAGCCGCTCTGAAGCGTCCTAGATTACGCTCCGCGCCCGCAGATCCGCCAGCCCCTGGGCGTCCAGACCCGCCAGCTCGGCCAGGACGGCGTCGGTGTGCTCGCCGAGCGTGGGGCCCGGCCAGCGCACGGCCCCGGGGGTTTCCGTCAACCGTGGAAAGGCGTTCTGCATCTTCACCTGGCCGAACACCGGATGGGGCACGGTGACGATCGACTGGCGAGCCTGGAACTGCGGATCGTCGAGCATATCCGGCGCCCTGTAGATCCGCCCCGTCGCAAGACCCGCCGCCTCCAGCTTCGGCAGAAGGTCTTCGATATCCTGATCGGCGGTCCAGGCCGCGATGCGGGCGTCGAGTTCGGCCTGATGCGCGCCCCGGGCGGCGTGATCGCGATAGCGCGGGTCCTCAACGAGGTCCGGACGGCCCATCAGGTCGCAAAGCCGCTTGAAGAGCGTGTCCTGATTGGCGCCGATCAACACCAACTCTCCGGATCGGGTCGGATAGACGTTCGACGGCGCTATACCCGGCAAGACCGCGCCAGAGCGCTCGCGGATATAGCCGGTGAGATCGTACTCGGTGATCAGGTTCTCCATCACCGTCAGCACGCTTTCGTAGATCGCCGCGTCGACCACCTGTCCCTTGCCGGTCCGCTGGCGGGCATGCAGGGCCATCATCACGCCGAGCGCGGCGTTGAGGCCAGAGAGGCTGTCGCCGATCGAGATGCCCGCTCGGGCCGGCGGCCGATCGGGCTCGCCGGTGATGTGGCGCAGGCCGCCCATCGCTTCGCCGACCAGCGCATAGCCGGCGCGCTTGGAATAGGGGCCGGTCTGACCAAAGCCGGAGACGCGCGCCATGACGAGGCCGGGATTGGTCTTGGCCAAGGCCTCGTAGCCCATGCCCCACTTCTCGAGCGTGCCCGGCCGGAAGTTCTCGACCACCACGTCCGCCTTGGCGATCAAGGTCCGGGCGATGTCGCGCCCCTCCTCGGTCCGCAGGTCGATCGTGACGGACTTCTTGTTGCGGCCGATCACCGGCCACCAGGGCGACAGCCCCTTGGGCTTGGAGCGTCCCCACTGGCGCATCGGATCGCCGACCTTGGGATCCTCGAGCTTGATCACCTCGGCGCCGAAGTCGCCCAACACCTGTCCGCAGAAGGGCCCGGCGATCAGCGAGCCCATCTCGATCACGCGCAATCCGGAAAGCGGGCCTTCGATCATCGACATGTTCCCCAGCTCCACGGGAACCGATCACGGCCCCGTGATGTTCTTTTGGCACGACGGCGAACCGCGGCGCCGGAGTTTGATCCCTCTCTACAAAAAAGAACCCAGGGAAAGACAGAGCCATGACCCGTCACCTGATGATTGTCGGCGCCGCCGTGGCGGCGCTGAGCCTCGCTGCTTGCGGCCAGAAGACCGACGAGACCAAGGGCGCCGCCACCCCGGCCGAGCAAGCCGCGACGCCGGACGCCAACCCCGCCGCCACCATCCCGACCCCTTCGGACGAAACCAAGGCCGACGTCTTCGTCGCCAAGGCCGGCGCCAGCGATATGTTCGAGATCGAGGCCGCCAAGATCGCGGCCAAGCGCTCAACCAACCCGTCGATCAAGACGTTCGCGGCCAATATGCAAAAGGCGCACATGAAGACGACCGAGGAGCTCAAGGCCGCGATCGCCGCCTCGGGCGCGTCGCTCACCCCGCCGACCATGCTGCCGCAAGACCTGCAGGACAAGCTGGACGACCTGAACAAGGCCGACGCCAAGGACTTCGACAAGAAGTACGCCGACAGCCAGGTCGACGCCCACCAGGCGGCCCTGAACCTGCTGCAGCGCTACGCTCAGGACGGCGACACCCCCGCCCTGAAGTCATTCGCCGCGGCGACCGCCCCGAAGGTCCAGGAGCACCTGAACATGGCCGAGGGCCTGAAGAACGGCTTCGACACCGGTGAAGACGTCGCCAAGGACAACGCCAACCGCTAAGCTGGCGCCGTCGTGAAGACATGGCCCGCCGCCCCAGTGGGACGGCGGGCTTTTTCGCCTCAGTTGCCGACCGCGACCGTGTTGTCGTCGCCGTTGCGGTCGATCACCGTGTTGTACGGGTCGATCCCCGCGAACTTCGGCTTCCTGGCCACCGTAAAGGTGAAGGTCTGCACGCCCGAACGGATCGGACGACGCTCGTAGACCAGCACATCCTTGGCGTCGAAGCCCTTGTCGCCGGGCTTGGCGGTGAAGACACCGATGTCCATCGTCTCGTTCAGCGACGCGGCGGTCTCCTTACCCTTACCGTCGGCATACTTCTTCTGAGCGTCCACGGTGATCGTGACGTCGAACTTGCCGTCAGGTCTCGCTTTCACCGAGGCGGTCTTGGCCTTCAGATCGTAGAGCGTGATCTTCTCGAACAGGTCGGTGATCAGCGCCTGCTTGTCCGCTGGCGCCTCGGCCCGAAGATAGGTCAGGAAGTCGGTGGTGATCGGATACGGCGCGCCCTTGAAGGCGTATTGGGCGATCAGCTTGCGCAGGGCGCGATTGACGACCTCTTCGCCGAGCTCGTTCTGCAGGCGATACATGACCAGCGAGCCCTTGCGATAGTAGACGTAAGGCTGGGTCTCCACCTTGGCCAAGGGCTGCTCGTCGATCACGTCGCCGCCTCGCGCGCGCAAGTAGCTGTCGAGTTCGAACTTCAGGAACTTGCGGATCTGGTCCTCGCCATAGGCGTGCTTCATGACCATCAGGGCCGAGTACTGGGCGAAGGTCTCGCTCAGCATGGCGCCGCCCTGCTGATCCGCGCCGATCACCTGGTGAGCCCACCATTGGTGGCCGATCTCGTGCGCCCCGACATAGGTGACCATGTCGATCTTGGACGGATCGCGGTAGTCGGAGATGAAGAACAGCCCTTCGGACCACGGGATGGTGTTGGCGAAGGACTGGGCGAACTGGGCGTAGTCCGGGAACTCCTGGAAGCGCAGCTGGCGGAACTGGTAGGGGCTGAAATTGGCCTGGAAGTAGTCCAGCGACCGCTTCATCGCGGTCTTCATCCGGTCGATGTTCCAGGGATGCTGGGCGTCGTAATAGACCGCCAGTTCGACGCCCTTGTAGGTCTCGCGCGACACCTGATAGCGCGCCGACTGGATCGAAACGAACGGCATGATCGGCGCCTCGGTGACGAAGCGGGCGATGCGGCGGCCGTTCTTGACCGTATCCGAGACCTTGTAGCCCGGCGCGATCGGCGTCTGGTCAGCTTCGGTCGAAACGGTGATATCGGAGCTGATGAAGTCGGCGTCCTTGCGCAGGCCGTTGAACTGGCGGGATGCGACGTCACCCAGCTTGGCCATGCGAAGTTCGGGCGGCAGGCCGTACTTGCGGCGCTTGGCGCGATCTTGCAGCAGGCCTTCGCGCGACATGCCCAGCAGCGGCGTGATCTCCATGTTGTTCACGAACGAGCCGTTATCGACGACCCGGCGCTCTTGGTCGCTGTTTGGGAAGCCTCGCTGGGCGCGCAACGTGATGAAGCTCATCTTGCGGCGCTCGCCCGGGCGCATGGGCGTGTCGAAGGCGAAAATCCGGTAGTTGAAGGCCTCGAAGGTCTTCTTGGGCCGCGCGCCCTCGATCGACAGGCCCTTCACCTGGAGGTCGCGATCGAAGCGGACGTGGATCTCCTTCAGCGGCGCGCCGGTCTTGTTCTCCAGGACATACGAGCCCTTGGTCTCGACGCTGGGCGCGTGCGGATGCAGGTCGACGTCAAGCGTCATCGCCACGATCTTGGGCTGCGGCGTGTTCTCGAAGGGTAGCAGAGTTTTTTCGTAATCCGCCTGCCACTTCTCGTTGTCGATCTTGGTGCGGTAGGGGTTCCAGACGTTGGTGTTCAGGTAGATGTAGCCGCCGGCGGCCGCGAAGACGGCCAGCGACAGGGTCATCAGAATCCCCGCTCCGCCGTTCAGGCGCGCGGGCAGGCGACGCAGGCGCGGCAGAAGCCGGCTTTCGGTCCCCCGGCGCCACAGGGCGTGCGCCAGCACCAGCAAGACCAGCGCGAAAGCGCTCCAATAGGCCCGCAGCCACCAGGCCCCGATCCAGAACTTGCCCTGGCCGTTCATGTCTGAGAAAGGCGTCGATGTGACCGAGCCGTAGTTGTAGAGCTTGTGCTCGAAGCCCAGGTTCACGAAGGTGATGGTGGTGACCAGATAGATCACCATCAGCCCCCAGCCGATGAACTTATGCGGGCTGAGCGCCTGCAGGAAGACGGCCAGCGCCGCCAGCAGAATCCAGTCGACCGACTGCGGCAGCAGGTACCAGAGCAGGTACTTTTCGAACTCGAAGTTGAAGTAGCCATGCAGGGCCTGGCTCAGCACCGCCGCCAGGACGCTGATCAGCAGCGTCGAGATCAGGACCAGGCTGATCGCCAGAGTCTTGGGAACGACGAACGCCCAATCGGGCACGGGCGTCGCGTCGATGATCTCGTGCGTCTTGCGCTCGCGTTCGCGCCAGACCAGTTCGCCCGAGTAGTAGATGGCGATGATGACCGGGATCAGGCTGAACGAGCCCAGCAGAGGCTCGATGAGCACGTGCGTAACGGGATAGATGACGCCGCCATAGGTCCCCGCCTCGGTGGCGAACCACAGCGAACCCATGGCGTTGGCCAGGCCCAGGAACAGCAGCACGAAATAGGCCGGGCTTTTGAACACCTGGCCCATGTCCAGCCGCGTGCGAACAACCAATTGCGCCCAGGCGGTCTGACGATCGAAACGGGGCGCGGGCAGAGGTCCGGCGAGGGCCGACGGCGGCGCCTCATTGGCCGTCCCTTTGGTCGCCTTGACCTTGCGCTGGCCTGACAGGTCCGCCGACTGGAACCGGAAGAGGCCATGGGCCAGCCCCAGAAACCCGACCGCCAGGGCGCTCACGAAGACGCGATTGAACAGCAGCGCGCCCGTGAAGGGCGGCACAAGACTGTTGCGCTCGCTGGCGGTCCAGTACCGCGTCGCCTGGCCGAACGCCGAAGCCCCCAGCGGCTCCCAATAGGCCGCGATCTTGGCGTATTCCGGCCGCCGCAGGGCGATGCCGGCGACGATCCAGAGCACGAGGAAGGCGATGACGCCGACATAGGTCCACATCATCGACCGGGTGACCGTGGCCAGGGCGAAGAACAGCGCCGAGGTCAGCAGGATCGTCGGCAAGGCCAGGACGAAGTACGAGAAGAGGTAGGCGTGGAGATCGTTCGGCCCGAGTCGCTCCGGATCGATCCAGGGCATGAACGAGCCCAGCCAGATGGCGAGGGGCACGACCAGGAACGAGATCGCGGCCGCCAGGAAGGCCCCGGCGAAACGGCCGTACAGATAGTCGAATTTGCGCACGCGGGTGGACCGCAGGATCGGCCCAAAGCCTGTCTCGTCGTCACGAACCACCACATTGGCCACGAAGGCCGTGGTGACGAACATGTAGAAGATCGACAGGATGATATGCGTCTGGGCGATCGCGAACGGGGCGTTCTTATGGATGTTGCCGCCGCCGCCGATGCGGATTTGGTCGATCGTCGCCGCCCCGAAGGTCAGCAGGAAGAAGATGGTCGCCACCACCCAGAAGACGGGCGACTTCAGCTGGTAGCGGAGCTCGAAACCCGCGATCTTGCGAAACATCGGCCGCCCTCCGTCAGGCCGCCCGCCGCGTGGTCGAGAGGGTGGAGAAGTAGACATCCTCCAGGCCCCCTTCGACCGGCGCGAAGCCATCGCCCGGATTGTCGTCGGACAGGATGTGGATGACGGTGCGGCCCGCCAGCAGACGGGTGGAAATCACTTTGTAGCGGGCCTTGGCCGCCTCGAGGTCGCTCTTGTCGATGATCTTCTTCCAGATGCGGCCCTTCAGCTTGGCCACCAGGTCCGCCGGCGCGCCTTCGCTGACGATGCGGCCATCGCAGATGATGGCCATGGCCGGGCAAAGATCGGAAACGTCCTCGACGATGTGGGTGGAAAGGATCACCACGACGTTCTCGCCGATCTCGGCCAGCAGGTTCAGGAAGCGGTTGCGTTCTTCGGGGTCGAGGCCCGCCGTGGGCTCGTCGACGATGATCAGGCGCGGATCGCCGATCAGGGCCTGGGCGATGCCGAACCGCTGGCGCATGCCGCCGGAAAAGCCAGCGATCGCCTTCTTGCGCACAGTCCAGAGGTTCACCTGGTTCAGCAGGTGCTCGACCGTCTCCTTGCGGTCCTTGGCGTTGGCGATCCCCTTCAGCACCGCCATGTGGTCCAGCATGTCGTAGGCCGAGACGCGCGGATAGACGCCAAAGTCCTGCGGCAGGTAGCCGAGCGTGCGACGCAGCAGCTCTGGCGTCTTCAGCACGTCGATGTCACCGAAACGGATGTGGCCGGAGGTCGGCGCCTGCAAGGTGGCGATCGTGCGCATCAAGGTCGACTTGCCCGCGCCGTTCGGCCCCAGAAGGCCATACATCCCGCGCGGGATCGTCAGATTGACCTCGTCCAAGGCTTTGACGCCGTTGCCGTAGACGTGGGTCAAGTTCTCGATGATCAGCATGAACGTTCCGTCGCCCCCGAATGCCGCCCAAATATCCCCACACCGTCATGACTCGGCGGCGCGGATAGGGGCAAGTGAAAGAACGTTTAGGCAAGGCGTTCAACCCAGGGATTTTGGAAAGCCCTCGCTTTCGGCCTGGCGCCTCCGAACGTGCGACGAGGGTTTTTGCGAGGGCGGTTTGGGTCTACAGGAAGCGCCATGACGACTTACGCCTTTCCCCCGCATGCCCTTCCGACGGTCCCGGTGGAGGGATCGGACGCCGTCTTTCCGGTTCGCCGGATCCTTTGTGTCGGCCGCAACTACGCCGCGCACCGGCGCGAGATGGGCGGCGACGAGCGCGATCCGCCCTTCTTCTTCGCCAAGCCCGCAGACGCGGTCGCGCCGCTGCGCGGTGAAATCCCCTATCCGCCCGCCACCAGCGACCTGCACCACGAGATCGAGCTCGTCGTGGCGCTGAAGGCCGGCGGCGCGGACCTCACGCCCGAACAGGCGCTGACCTGCGTCTTCGGCTATGCGGTCGGCGTGGACCTGACGCGCCGCGACCTGCAGGGCGCGGCCAAGGCCAAGGGCCAGCCCTGGGAAGCGGGCAAGGCCTTCGACGCCAGCGCCCCGATCAGCGCTCTCCGAGTCATGGGCGAGCCCGCGCCGGAAGCGGCCATCACGCTCTCGGTCAATGGCGCCGAGCGCCAACGGGGTCAGATCGGAGACATGATCTGGAATGTCGGCGAGGTCATCGCCAAAGCCAGCGCGCTCTGGACCCTGGCGGCGGGCGACCTGATCTTCACCGGCACGCCAGAAGGCGTCGCCGCCATCGTCCGCGGCGACAGGGTGGTCGGCGAGATCGACGGCGTCGGCCGGCTGGAATTCACCCTGGTCTGAGGCCGCCATGAAGCTCGTCCTGCACAGCGCCAAGCGCGCCAGCGCGCCCTATCGGGTGCGTATCGGCCTCAATCTCAAAGGCCTGGCTTTCGAACTGCGCCCTGTCGACCTAGTGGCGAACGCCCACCAAACCGAGGACTATCGCAGCCTCAACGCCCAGGCGCTGGTGCCCACGCTGGAAGTCGATGGACGCCCTCTGACCCAGAGCCTGGCGATCCTGGAATGGCTGGACGAAGCTTTTCCGGAGCCGCGCCTGCTGCCGACCGATCCGTTCGACCGCGCCACGGTGCGAGCCATGGCCGAGATCATCGCCTGCGATATTCATCCGTTGAACAACCTGCGGATCCTGCGGGCGCTGACCGCCCTGGAGATCGACGAAGATCAGCGCAACGCTTGGGTGACCCGGTGGATCTCGGACGGCTTTTCCGCGTTGGAGCCGCTCGTCGCCCGTCACGGCGGCGCTTTCGCCTTCGGCGACACGCCGGGTCTCGTGGATTGTCTCCTGACGCCGCAAGTGTTCAACGCCGGGCGTTTCAACGTCGACCTCTCGCCGTTCCCAGCGATCCAAGCCGCAGCCGCCCGCGCGGCGCTGCACCCGGCCATCGCGGCCGCACACCCCGACCACCATCCGGAGCGCTAGATGCTTGAGGATCTGAAAGCCAAGAACGCCGCCTGGTCAAAGAGCAAGACTCAGGTCGATCCCGACTTCTTCAAGCGCCTCGAAGGTCAGCAGAGCCCGGAATATCTCTGGATCGGCTGCAGCGACAGCCGCGTGCCCGCCAACGAAATCGTCGGCCTGGACCCGGGCGAGCTGTTCGTCCACCGCAACGTCGCCAATCTGGCCCCGCCGCAGGACGCCAATTATCTCAGCGTGCTGCAGTTCGCGGTCGACGTCTTGAAGGTCAAGCACATCATGGTCGTGGGTCACTACGGCTGCGGCGGCGTGGCGGCGGCGATCGACGGACAGCGCCGCGGCCTCGTCGACCACTGGCTGCATCCGATCCGTGAGGTCTGCGCGGAGCACAAGCACGAGCTGGCTCAGATTCCGGAAAAGCGCGCCATGCTCGACCGCCTGACCGAGCTGAACGTCGCCCGCCAGGTGCGCAACGTCGCCGCCGACGTCTTCGTGCAAGACGCCTGGGCTCGCGGCCAACAGCTCGCTGTGCACGGCTGGGTCTATTCGCTGCACGACGGGCTGGTCACCGACCTCGACATCGGCATCGCCAGCCTGGCCGACTATGAGCGCGTCGTGGCGGAGTCGATCGACGGCTAGGTCCGCCGCCTTCAACGTCAGGCGTCGAAGGCGACCGCGCCCGTGCTGAGATCGTAGCAGGCCGAGACGATCTTCAGGCGCCCCTCCTCCAGCCGCTCGGCAAGCGTGCCGTCAGACACCTTCAGGCGGCGCGCGATGTCGCGAACGTTCTGGCGGATCGCGGCGTCCTGCAGGTCGGCCGGATGCTGCTCCTCGGCCTCGATCACCGCCGGCAGGATCGGCAGCACCATTTCATGCAAGGCGCCATGCAGCTCGGCGTGCTTGGTGGCGACGTCCACCGCCGCGCCCACGGCGCCGCACTTGGTGTGCCCCAGCACGACGATCAGCGGCGCGCCCAGGTGCTCGACGGCATAGACGATCGAGCCGAGGCCTTCGCGGCTGACAGTCGAGCCGGCGACGCGGACGACGAAGAGTTCGCCCAGATTGCAGTCAAAGATCAGTTCCGGCGCGGCGCGGCTATCCGAGCATCCGATGATCACCGCGAACGGCTTCTGGCCCTTGGACAGTTCGGCCACGCGGGCCATGGACGGCAGGGAGATGTTGGCGCCGCCCCTGGCGAAGATGGCGTTGCCCTGCTTCAGGCGGCCCAAGGCCTCGTCAGGGCTGATGGCCATGTCGGCGGGAGCCGGCGGCGCGGGCGGCGGCTCCATCGGCTTGACGGTCGAGAGCGCCTTGTCCAACGCGGCCTTGTCGGTCGTCTGATGCTTGAGCGCCCGCGACGTGCGACGGCCCTTCTTGGTCAGGAGGCTGGGCGAGCCGCCTTCGCCCTCGGCGAAGGCCAGGGCCGGCGCCGCCGCGCCGATGAGCGCGCCCAGCAGCAATCGTCTCGAAACCATCTCGTCCCCCGACGTCGATCAATGTCGGAGAACAGCTAGACCACAACGACTCTAAGGAACGTTAACCGCGCTCTACAGCGGCAATTCAACGCGCTTGACCACCGTGCGCATCGCGATGCTCGAGCTCACGCGGACAACCCCAGGAATACGGGTAAGCTCCTGCGCGTGGACCCGTTCAAGGTCGTCCACGTCCCGAACCACCAGCCGCAGCAGATAGTCCGATCCGCCGGTCATCAGATAGCACTCGGCGACCTCGCGCACGCTCGCGATGGCCTTTTCGAACGCGCTCAGCGCCGACTCCGCCTGTGACGACAGCGTCACGGTCACGAAGACGCTGAGCGGCAGGCCGACCGCGCGCTCGTCGATCACGGCGGCGTATCGGCTGATCACCCCGGATTCTTCCAGGGCCCGGACCCGGCGCAGGCAGGCGGACTCGGAAAGATTCACCGCCTCGCCCATTTCCACATAGCTGGCTCTCCCTCGCCTCTGCAGGAGGTTGAGGAGCTTCCGGTCGAAACCATCGAGATTGGCGGCGGGTTTCGTCATGTTTGGCCCGTTTGACGCAGGAATCCTGCACAAATTTAGCACCGAAGCACGAAATCACCAAGGAAACTGCGCCGTCCGAAGAGCAGAATTCCAGGAAAGCGCTTTTGGAGGAAGCATCATGCGGGTTGGCGTCCCAACAGAGATCAAACCGGGCGAGCACCGGGTCGGCCTGACGCCGACGGCCGTCCGGGAATATGTCGGCCACGGCCATACCGTGCTGGTCCAGTCGGGCGCCGGCCTCGGCGCCGGCTATGCCGACGAGGCCTATGTCAAGGCGGGCGCGACCATCGCCCCCGACGCCGCGGCGGTGTTCGCGGGCGCGGACATGATCGTGAAGGTCAAGGAACCGCAGAAGGTCGAGTGGGAGAAGCTCGAACCGCGCCACATCCTCTTCACCTACCTGCACCTGGCGCCCGATCCGGCCCAGACGGAAGGCCTGCTGAACAGCGGGTGCGCGGCCATCGCCTATGAGACCGTCACCGACGCGCGCGGCGGCCTGCCGCTGCTGGCGCCGATGTCGGAAGTCGCCGGCCGGATCGCGGTCTTCTCGGCGGCCGAGACTCTGCTCAAGCACAACGGCGGCATGGGTCTTCTGCTCAGCGGCGTGCCCGGCGTGCCGCCAGCGCGCGTGGCCGTTCTGGGCGGCGGCGTGGTCGGCAGCAACGCCGCCCGCATGGCCGCGGGTCTCGGCGCCGAGGTGGTGGTGCTGGAGCGCTCGATCCCGCGCATGCGCGAGCTGGACGACCTCTACCAGGGCCGCATCCTGACCCGCTATTCGACCTTCGCCGCCGTCGAGGAAGAGATCCTCAAGGCCGACGTGGTGATCGGCGCGGTGCTGACGGCCGGCGCGGCCGCGCCCAAGCTGGTGCGCCGCGAACACCTGAAGCAGATGAAGCCCGGCTCGGTGCTGGTCGACGTCTCGATCGACCAAGGCGGCTGCTTCGAAACCAGCAAACCCACGACCCACGCCGAGCCGACCTACGTGGTCGACGGCGTCGTGCACTACTGCGTGGCCAACATGCCCGGCGCCGCGCCGCGCACCTCGTCCGAGGCCCTGGGCAACGCGACCCTGCCGTTCGGTCTGGCGCTGGCCGACAAGGGCCTCGACGCGCTGAAGTCGAACGTTCACCTGGCGCGCGGCCTCAACGTGCTGAAGGGCCAGCTGACTCACCCGGCCGTCGCCGAGGCGTTGGGCAAGACGTCGATCGACCCCTACGGCGCCTGGAACTAGGCCTGGCTTTTCGGTTCCCCGGTCTTGGCCGGGGAACCGGTCACGCCGCGAAGCGGGCGATGTCCTGGCGGCTGCCGATCAGGTCCAGCACGTCGTTCATCCGGAAGCCCGGATCGACGGGATGCAAGGCGTCGTAGACCGAGCGCGCAAAGGCGAGGTCCGCGGCCGTCTTGACCCGCCAGTCGAGGCGCGACCAGTCGCGCGGCGCGGTCAGGTGCGCCTGGCTCCAGCGGCCGGGCTGATTGCGGATCGCGGCGGTGGGCGAGATGCGCGCCATCGGATCGCGCTCCTCGGCGGCCGCGGCTTGAAGCGCGCCAGCCTTGATCACCTCGACCTCAAGACCGGCCGGATAGGTGCGCTGGACGCGGTTGGACGTGTAGTCGGCGCCGCTGGCCAGGGCCAGGCGGATGGCCTCGTCAATGACCCCGGGATCCACGAACGGCGCGTCGCCCTTCAGGCGAACCACGTGGCTGACCGAACTGATCGTGTCGGCGCAGCGGGCGATACGCGCCAGGATGTCCGCGCCCGCCCCGCGGTGGACCGTGTAGCCGCGCGACACCAGGAAGCCGGCTAGAGCGTCATCGACGGTGTCGGCGCTGGTGGCGACGATGATTTTCGAGAGGCAACGCGCGCCGCGCAGGCGCTCCAGCTGACGGATGATCATCGGCTCGCCGCGAAGCGTAGCCATCGACTTGCCCGGCAGTCGAGTGGAGCCCATCCGGGCCTGCAGCACGGCGAGGATCATGTCGCATCTCTCCCTCAGTTGGGATCAAGCTAGGCTGGAAGTCTTAAAATCCGAGTGAACCTTAGGGTTAATAGGCGTTGACGCTCTTCAGCCGGAGATCGCGCCTGCGATCTTCGGCCAGATCATTGTCCAAGTTGATTCTAGGGACGCGCCAGAGGAACCGGCCCGTCGGCGAGACATCTGTCAGGCGACCCAACGTCGCGGGTCGAGCGCGACCGGATCGTCGATCGCCATCTCG
Source organism: Caulobacter sp. CCH9-E1 (assembly GCF_001556515.1). Lineage (GTDB taxonomy): Bacteria > Pseudomonadota > Alphaproteobacteria > Caulobacterales > Caulobacteraceae > Caulobacter. The sequence continues at coordinate 38,350 of NZ_LSJA01000285.1, forward strand.
TCCCAATCCAAATCCGGCGGCGGGCTGGAGGCCGCGGCCACCACCGCCGACAGTTCGGCGGCCGAGTTCACGCCGACCAGGACCGCTGAGCCCTCCGGACGCGAAAGCGCGAAACCCAGCGCCGCCTGGAGCGGGTCCGAGCGGCCTTCGGCGATCATGCGGCGGACGCGCGAAAGACGCCCCGAGGCGCCCTTCAACTGGGCCGGCACGCGATCCGGCGGCAGGAACAGCAGGCCGTTCAGGAAGATCGAGCGCAGATGGACCTCGATCCCCATGCCAGCGATGCGCTGCAGCGAGCCGTCGGCCAGCAGGCGCTGGTCGAGCAGGCTGGCGGGGGCTTGCAGGATGTCGGGCTTGAAGCGCTTGGCGACGCCGACGGGATCGTCCGAGGCATGGGCCGCGACGCCGATCTTGGCGAAAACGCCTTGATCCTTCAGGCGCTGGAGACGCTCCCAGAGCGCCGGACCATGCGCGCCGAACAATTCCGACGGCGAATGAACGATGATGGCGTCCGCGCGCTCGACGCCCAGGCGACGGAGCGTGGCCCGGGCCTCGGCCTCGACATAGTCCGGGCCGCGATCGGCGCGACCAGCGGCCAGGGTGACGCGGAACGGCGTCGGACGCGGCAGGAGCTCGCCCAGGATGGTTTCAGCGCGGCCGAACAGGCCCGAGGCGTCCAACACGGACAGACGCGCGCGGGCGGCGATGTTCAGAATCTCGCGGGTCTCGACTTCGGGCGAGCGGCCGCGAGGCGCGGAACCGCTGCCGTCGAGGCCGAACTGCGCGGCCGCGAGACCCAATTTTGAGACCGAAATGGACATGCCATCCGTGCGGGAAATCACTAATCGAAGACCAACGCTACGCGCCAAGGTTTGAACATCAGGTTTCTGGAACCTTGCCGAGGGGTTAAAGTTGGTCCCAATGATGAACCATCGCTCCGACGCGGATTGGCCGATGCACGGCATGGTCGAGGACGCCCGTCCGGCCCTGTCCGAAGCGCTTTCGCGAGGCCCCGCGGCTCTGGCGACGATCGTTTCGCTGGGCGGCGGCGGCCCTCGTCCGGTTGGAACGCAGATGGTGTTCGGCGCGCAAATCGTTTCCGGCTTTCTGTCCGGCGGCTGCATCGAGGCTGACGTCGAAGACCATGCTCGAGCATGCCTCGTGGACGGCCGGGTTCGGCGCCTGGTCTACGGCGAGGGCAGCCCCTGGCCGGATATCCGCCTGCTGTGCGGCGCGCGGATCGAAATCCTGGTCGAACGGATCCCGCCCGACGACGCGGCCGTACGGGCGCTTCTCGACCTTTCCCAGCGACGCATTCCCGCCTTCTGGGTCAGCGACGGCGCGCGCCGTCTCTGCGCGGAGGAGCCGCAAGCCCCTTGGCCGGGCTCCTTCGAGCGCGCTTACGATCCTCAGCCGCGCCTGATTGTCGTTGGCTCCGATCCCACGGCCCTGGCGGTCGCGAGCCTGGGGGCGCAATCGGGCTTCGAGACCACCCTGATCAGGCCGAAAGGGCCTTCGTCGCCGCCGCCGCTGGCCGGCGTTGCCTATCGTCGCGACAGCGTCGAGACTGCCTTGGCTGAGATCGGCCTGGACGCCTGGACGGCGGTTGCGGTCTGCGGTCACGAGCCTGAGCAGGATCATGCCGCGCTGAAGGCGGCCCTGCCCTCGGAAGCGCCCTATGTGGGCCTGCTCGGCGCCCGGCGTCGGCTTCCGGAGCGCCTCGCGCGCCTCAGGTCCGAGGGCCTTTCTGACCGCGACCTCGCCAAGCTGCGCGCGCCGATAGGCCTCGACCTCGGCGGCAAGGCGCCGTTCGAGGTGGCGGTGGCGGTGATCGGCGAGGTGATGGCCGCGCGCCATGGCCAGCCGGTCCTGGCGCGACGGCCCGCGAACGCCTAGAGCGCGTTAGGTTTAAGTGTAAGCCGCTGAACCGCCCGAACGCGCTCTAAGCGTGTGAATTAGAGCCTGTTTGTCTGGCTAGTTGGCTCCATCTAAACCAGACAGGCTCTAGGCGGGCGTGACCTCGGCCGAGAAGGCTTCGAGGTCCTCGATCAGCGACCTGGCGGCCAGGTCGACCAGCGCCCCGCCCTTCTCGGGCGTGGCCTGGGCCGGATCCGAGCCCATGCGGCCGTCGGCGTAGCGCGCGCGGAAGTCGAGCGCCTCGCGGATCGGTCCCGTCGGCGCGATCCTAGGCTCATAGGCGGCGGTCTTGATCGTCTCGGGATAGGCCCACTGGGTCACGGCGATCTCGGACGGGGTGGCGTGGCTGCCGTGGCCGGTCGGAAACTGGCTGTTGGCCAGGGCGTTGACGCCAGCCAGATCCCACCAGTTCTTCAGCTTCAGCGCGAACGGCGCGCGCTCCCTGCGGAAGCTGTACTCCGCGTAGATCTCGGAGAAGGCCGCCTCGATCGAGGCGACATTGCCGCCGTGGCCGTTCAGGAAATAGATCCGCTTGAAGCCGTGGGCGCCCAGCGAGCGCACCCAGTCGCCGATCGCGGCAATGAAGGTCGAGGGCCGCAGGAAGATGGTGCCCGGAAAGGCCAGATGATGCTGGGCCATGCCGATGTTAAAGGTCGGCGCGACCAGCACTTTGTCGGCGCGCTTGTGGGCCTCGTGCGCGATGATCTCGGGACACAGCCAGTCGGTGCCCAAAAGCCCCGTCGGGCCATGCTGCTCATTCGAACCGATCGGCACCACCACCGTCTGGTTCGTCTTCAGATAGGCCTCGATCTCGGCCCAGGTGGACAGTGCGAGCAGCATGGGAAACTCCTGAGAAACCTCGCGTCGTTTAAGCTCAAAGCGAGGTGACCACACGTAAAATCCCGTATTGCGTCATCGACTGACGTTGCGTCATGCTGAAGGTCTGGATGGGGGGACACTCGTCCGCGGAGGAAACGCTATGGCCAACGGCCATGCCGAAAGGGTTCTTTCGGTGCTGCGCGACGGCGCCGCGCCGGCCCTGTCGCCGATCGCCGCCTCGTGGCGACGCTGCCTGACCCAGCATCACCTGGATCCGGAGAACCGAAAGCCGCCCGAGACCCTCACGGGCGCTGAGCTGCGTCTGGCGCAGGAACGCATGGGTCCGCTGCTCGCCGCGGCCCAGGACAATCTCGACGCCCTCTTCCAGGCGGTGGGCGACGCCGGCTGCTGTGTTCTGCTGACCGACGCCGATGGCGTCCCGGTCGATCGCCGGGGCGCGGAGGGCGACGACACGGTCTTTCGCCGCTGGGGCCTCTGGCAGGGCGCGGTCTGGAGCGAGGCGCGCGAGGGGACCAACGGAATTGGCACCTGCCTGACCGAACAGCGCGTGCTGACGGTCCATCGGGACCAACACTTCCACACCCGCAATATCGGCCTCTCCTGCACCGTCGCCCCCTTGTTCGATCCGGCTGGCCGCGTCGCGGGGGCGCTCGATGTCTCCTCTTGTCGTCCGGGACTCGAAGCCTTGACCGGCATGGTCGAGCGCATCGTCACCGACGCGGCCCGAAGGATCGAGGCCAAGGCCTTCCGGGAAGCCTTCCCGAACGCCCGGATCGTCTTGCTGCCGGAAACGGGCGCGGAGCGGGCCTCCGTTCCGATGCTGGCGGTCGATGGCGACGACCTCGTGATCGGGGCCACCCGCGCGGCGCGACAGGCGCTGCGATTGACCGACGAGATGTTGCGGCGCGGGCTCGCTTCGCCCGACCGTTCGGCCGGCTTGGATGACGCCGAGCGCGCCGCCGTCCGCCGCGCCCTGACCCAGGCCGGCGGCAATGTCTCGGCGGCCGCCAACCTCCTGGGCCTGTCGCGCGCGACGCTGAACCGCAAACTCAGGCGGCTTGGCCTGGAACGCGGTCGCGAATTCCACTGAACCTGTCTCAGATCTGAGACACATCCTCCTCGCCGCGCCGCGCGCCCGCTTCGCTGAACGAGGAACAGGGCCGCACACTCCCTCCAGAAGCCCGCCGAGAAGGCGGCATGGAGGAAACCATGACCAAACCCGAATTCATCGAGTCCCTGGCGCGCCCGCCGTTCAAGGCTCGCTATGACAATTTCATCGGCGGCCAGTGGATGGAGCCGGCCGACGGACGCTACTTCGACAACAGCTCGCCGATCCACGGCAAGAAGATCTGCGAGATCGCCCGCTCACAAGACGTGGATATCGAGCGCGCCCTGGACGCGGCCCACGCCGCCAAGGCCGCGTGGGCCAAGACGAGCCCGGCCGATCGTTCTCGCATCCTGCTGCGCATCGCCGACCGTATGGAAGAGAACCTTGAGCTCCTCGCTACGGCCGAGACCTGGGACAACGGCAAGCCTATCCGCGAAACCATGGCCGCCGATATTCCGCTGGCCATCGACCACTTCCGCTATTTCGCCGGCTGCCTGCGCAGCCAGGAAGGTTCGATCTCCGAGATCGATCACGACACCATCGCCTATCACTTCCACGAGCCCCTGGGCGTGGTGGGCCAGATCATTCCGTGGAACTTCCCGCTGCTGATGGCCTGCTGGAAGCTCGCCCCAGCCCTGGCGGCCGGCAACTGCGTAGTGCTGAAGCCGGCTGAACAGACCCCCGCCTCGATCATGGTCTGGGCCGAGCTGATCGGCGATCTGCTGCCCGCCGGCGTGCTCAACATCGTCAACGGCTTCGGGATCGAGGCGGGCAAGCCGCTGGCTTCCAGTCCGCGCATCGCCAAGATCGCCTTCACCGGGGAAACCTCGACCGGCCGGCTGATCATGCAGTACGCCAGCCAGAACCTGATCCCGGTCACCCTGGAGCTGGGCGGCAAGTCGCCGAACATCTTCTTCGACGACGTCATGCGCGAGGACGACGACTACTTCGACAAGGCGCTGGAAGGCTTCACCATGTTCGCCCTGAACCAGGGCGAGGTCTGCACCTGCCCAAGCCGGGCGCTGGTGCAGGAGTCGATCTATGAGCGGTTCATGGAGCGCGCCCTCAAGCGCGTGAACGCCGTGGTCCAGGGGAGCCCGCTCGACCCCGCGACCATGATCGGCGCCCAGGCGTCCGAGGAACAGCTGAACAAGATCCTGGGCTACATGGACATCGGCCGGCAGGAAGGCGCCAAGCTTCTGGCCGGCGGCCACCGCAAGGTCCTGCCGGGCCAGCTGGCCGACGGCTACTATGTCGAGCCGACGGTCTTTGAGGGCCACAACAAGATGCGGATCTTCCAAGAAGAGATCTTCGGCCCGGTCCTCGCCGTGACGACCTTCAAGACCGAGGAAGAAGCGCTCGCGATCGCCAACGACACCGCTTTCGGCCTGGGCGCTGGGGTGTGGAGCCGCGACGCCAACCGCTGCTACCGCTTTGGCCGAGGCATCGAGGCGGGCCGGGTGTGGACCAACTGCTACCACGCCTATCCCGCGCACGCGGCCTTTGGCGGCTACAAGCAGTCGGGCGTGGGCCGCGAGACCCACAAGATGATGCTGGACCACTATCAGCAGACCAAGAACCTGCTGGTCAGCTACAGCGCAAAAGCCCTCGGCTTCTTCTGATCCGACTTCGATTTCGAGCCGGCCTGCCCGGGCGTGAGAAACCATAATGGTCTTCTTGCGCCCGACGCTTGGCTTCGCCTATTCCGGCGGCAATAATATTAGGGAGTGCGGTGGGTGAGCGACAGCATGCTGTTTCCGGTTCCGAAGGCCTGGGGCGAGCGCGCCCATCTTAACGCAGACGCCCTGGCGGCCGCGCGGCGACGCGCCGACGAGGATCCGCACGGCTACTGGAAGGACATGGCCAGTCGCCTCGACTGGATCACGGCGCCCACCAAGATCAAGGACGTCTCCTTCAACGAGGAGGACTTCCGCATCCGCTGGTACGAGGACGGCGTCCTCAACGTGTCGGCCAACTGCATCGACCGCCACCTGCGTCATCGCGCCAATGATGTGGCGCTGATCTGGGAAGGCGACGACCCAGCCGCCTCGCGCAAGATCACCTATGCCGAACTGCACGAACAGGTTTGCCGCATGGCCAACGTGTTCAAGGCCCAGGGCGTCACCAAGGGCGACCGGGTGACCATCTATCTGCCGATGATCCCCGAGGCCGCTTTCGCCATGCTGGCCTGCGCGCGGATCGGCGCGGTCCATTCGGTGGTGTTCGCCGGCTTCTCGCCCGACAGCCTCGCCGGCCGCATCAATGACTGCGACTCCAAGCTGGTGATCACGGCCGACGAGGGCGTGCGCGGCGGCAAGCGCATTCCTCTCAAGACCAATGTCGACACCGCCCTGGCGCACTGCCCGGGCGTGGAGAAGGTTCTGGTCGTCACTCGCACGGGCGCCAGCGTGCCGCTGACGCCGGGCCGCGACGTCATCTACGAGCACGCGGCCGCGAAGGCCTCTATCCACTGCACGCCGGAGCCTATGAACGCGGAAGACCCGCTGTTCATCCTCTACACCTCGGGCTCGACTGGGAAGCCCAAGGGCGTGCTGCATACGACCGGCGGCTATCTGGTCTGGGCCAGCTGGACCCACGAGGTGGTGTTCGACTACCGCCCCGGCGAGATCTACTGGTGCACGGCCGATGTGGGCTGGGTCACCGGCCACACCTACATCGTCTATGGTCCGCTCGCGAACGGCGCGACCAGCGTGATGTTCGAGGGCGTGCCGAACTATCCCTGCAACAGCCGCTTCTGGCAGGTGATCGACAAGCACAAGGTCGAGATCTTCTACACCGCCCCGACGGCCTTGCGCGCCCTGATGCGCGAGGGCGAGGCGCCGGTGGAGCGTACGTCCCGGGCGTCGCTGCGCCTGCTGGGCAGCGTGGGCGAGCCGATCAATCCGGAAGCCTGGCTCTGGTACCACCGCGTGGTCGGCGAGAGCCGCTGTCCGATCGTCGACACCTGGTGGCAGACCGAGACCGGCGGAACGCTGATGACGCCGCTACCGGGCGCCGACGCCCTTAAGCCCGGCTCGGCCTGCGGCCCCATGCCGGGCGTGAAGCCGGAACTGGTCGACGCCGAGGGCGGCGTCCTGGAGGGCGCGACCGAGGGCAACCTCGTGATCACCGACAGCTGGCCGGGTCAGATGCGCACCGTCTATGGCGACCACCGCCGCTTCTTCGAGACCTATTTCTCGACCTACCCGGGCAAGTACTTCACCGGCGACGGCTGCCGCCGCGACGCGGACGGGTACTACTGGATCACGGGCCGCGTGGATGACGTGCTGAACGTCTCGGGCCACCGCCTGGGCACGGCCGAGGTCGAAAGCGCCCTCGTCGCTCACCCGCGCGTCGCCGAGGCGGCGGTCGTCGGCTATCCGCATAACATCAAGGGTCAGGGCATCTATTGCTACGTCACCCTGAACGCCGGCGTGGCGCCCAGCGAGGCGCTGCGCAAGGAACTGACCGACTGGGTTCGCCGCGAGATCGGTCCGATCGCGACCCCGGACGTCATCCAATGGGCGCCGGGCCTGCCAAAGACCCGCTCGGGCAAGATCATGCGCCGCATCCTGCGCAAGATCGCCGAGAACGAACTGGAGAGCCTGGGCGACACCTCGACCCTGGCCGATCCGTCGGTCGTGGACGATCTCGTCCAGAACCGCGCCGGCGCGTGAGACCTGACGAAAGTCGCGCCGAGGCGTTAGCTTCGGCGTGATGCGCCCGATCGTCCTCGCCCTGAGCCTCTCTGTCGCCTTGGCCTCGTCGGCCGCGCGCGCGGAGGATGGCGAACGCGGCGACGGCGTCGGCGTCTCGATGCGGCTCGACGATCAAGGGCATGGCGTCGTCCGCGCCCACACCGAGATCGCCGCGCCGCCCGAGCTTGTCTACCGCACCCTGCTCGATTGCGACCGCGCCGCCCGGATCATGCCGGGCGTCCGCCGTTGCAAGGTGGTTTCCAAGGACGCGACGGGCGAGATCCGCGAACATGTGGTGCTGTTCAGCTTCTTTCTGCCGGCGGTTCGCTCGACCTCGCGGGTGACGCTGGAGCCGAACCGGCTGATCCGCTTCACTTGCATCCGGGGCGATATCCGAGCCTGCGACGGAACCTGGCGGCTGACGCCGATCGATGGCGGCCGCCGGACGCAGGTGGACTATGATTTCTGGGCCAGCGCGCCGTTTGGCCTGCCCATTGATCTGGTCGGGCGCATGATGCGGCGAGATGCGCCAGCGGCGCTGCGGGCTCTACGTCGCGAGTGCGAGCAGCCATGACACCGCGCCCGCCCGAAGAGCCCGATGGCCTGATGCTGTTCGATGGGGTGTGCAACCTGTGCAACGGCGCGGTTCAGGCGGTTTTGGCGGTCGACCGCGAAGGCGCCATCCGCTTCACGCCCCTGCAGTCGCCTTATGGGCAGGCGCTGGCCGCAAGGCATGGTCTGAACCCAGAATCGCCCGACAGCTTCATCTTCCTTGACCAGGGCCAGGCGCTCACCAAGACGGCGGCGCTCGCGGCGATCCTGCGTCGCGCGTCCCGTCCCTGGCGGTGGCTCGCGATCATCGATCGCCTGCCGCGCGGCCTGACGGACCGGATCTACGACGCGATCGCCCGCAATCGCTATCGGCTGTTTGGACGGCGCGAGCATTGCGTGGTCCCGACCGAGGACCAGCGCGCCCGGTTCATCACCGAAGCGCCCTAGAACAACGCCGCGACGCTCTCGGCGCTGTAGGGCTTTTGCAGAACCGGCGCTTCCTTGAAGCGATCCGGGAAGGCCGCGCTGTCGCCAAAGCCGGTGCCGAACGCGAACGGCACACCCGCCTCCTGCAGCGCCCGAGCCACCGGGAAGCTGGTTTCCGATCCGAGATTCACGTCCAGGATCGCGAAGGGCGGCAGGTCTTCCGCCAAGGCCTCCAAGGCCTGACCGACGCTGGAGACGACCGTCACCTGCTTGACCCCCAGGCGCATCAGCATGTCCTCCAGATCGAGCGCGATGATCATGTTGTCTTCCAGCACCAGCATCCGCTCCGGCGCGCGCACGGGCGTCTCCGCGCGCTTGGCCTTGGCGATCGTCGCCTCGACCCCCTCGGTCGTGACATAGCGGGCGGGAACACGGATCCGGGCCTGGAATCCCTCGGGGCGGTAATCGAGCGTCACCTCGCCATCCAGATCGTGCGGAATGGAGTATTCGATGATGGTGGAGCCGAATCCCCGGCGCGTGGGCGGCTTGACCAGCGGACCGTCGCGTTCGCGCCACTCGATGATCAGGTCGCCGCGCGCGTCGCGTTCCCAATCGACCGCGACATAGCCACGCTGATCGCACAGGGCCCCATACTTGGCCGAGTTCGTCATCAGCTCATGGATGACCAGGGACAGGAGAGAGAAGGCGTCCGGCGCGAGGGCCGTGGGCGCGCCGGTCAGGCGCACACGGTCGGCCTTGGCGCTCAGATAGGCCTCCGCCTCGGCGGTGATCAGGTCGCTCAGCGCGCCCGGACCCCATTGGTAGCGGGTGATCTGGTCATGCGCCCGGGCCAGGGCCTGGACGCGTCCGCCCACCACTTCGGCGAATTGCTCGACCGTCGAGACCCCCGCGCGGCTCTGGCTGATCAGCCCTCGGATCAAGCCGAGGATGTTGCGGACCCGGTGGTTCAGCTCGGCGATCAGCAGCTCCTGCCGCTGGTTGGCGCGTTGGCGCTCCTCGTCGGCGAGGTCGGTCAGGCGGAAGACGATCTCCAGCAGGCTGACGCGCATGCTCTCGGCCAGGAAACGCTCGACCTGCGTCCAGGGCCGGCTGTGGCCGCGTACGGTCTCCTCCCAGGCCTCGAAACTCTTGCGCGGCGTCAGCCGCTCGCCCAGCGGCCCGACCTGAACCAGCTTGGCGGGCTGACCCGCCCAGACGACGGTCTGGGCCTCCTCCTTGCGGAAGAAGATCAGATAGTCGCGGGGCGAGCGCGACAGCGGCGCCGCCATCATGCCGGCCGCCTTGCCGGCCCACGACGCGGCCGACGGCAGCAGCGCGGCGATCTCGTTGGTCGCAAAGACCGAATGGGTGTCCTTTTCGCGCAGCAGCCGGATCAGGGCGTGGACATTGCTGGCGTCGGGTGTCGAGTCCCGGAGGGTCAGTCGACCTTCCAGCCACAGCGCCAGGCCGTCGCAATGGACCAGTCGGCACAGGTCGTCGAGATAGGGACTGAGCGTATCCGCGCCCTGCGGCGCGCCCACGACCGTCGCCATCATCCGATCGTGCAAGGCGCGCGCCTCGGCGTGGCGGCGCGTCTCGATCTCCCGTTCCCGGCTCTCAAGCGTCAGCGAGAACAGCTGACCAAACAGTTCGGCCGCCGTGCGGCGCTCATAGCTGATGTGCTTGGGCGCATAATGGTGGCAGGCGAAAAGCCCCCACAACTTGCCGTCGCGCAGGATCGAGATCGACAGCGAGGCTCCAACGCCCATGTTGCGCAGGTACTCGATATGGATCGGCGAGACGGCCCGCAGCATGCTCATGGAGAGGTCCACGGGCTCGCCGGTGACGCTGATTTGCGGCGTGATCGGCGAGACCTCCGCATCCACGTCGGCGATGATCCGCAGCCAGTTGCGTTCGTACAGGGCGCGCGCCTGAACCGGTATATCGGAAGCGGGGTAACGCTGCCCCAGGAATGAGCCGACGCCGGGCCGCACCGACTCGGCGATCACCTCGCCCGCGCCGTCATGGTTGAAGCGGTAGACCATGACCCGGTCGAACTCCGTCAGCGCGCGGACCTGGCGAGCGGCCTCGTGGCAGAAGTCCTCAAAACCCGGGCGCGCGGCGATCCGCATCGTCATGGACCGCACCGCCGAGGCCGCCTCGATAAGGGCTTCGGCCTGACTGGGCTCGCCCTCGATGATCAGCATGCGGCCGGAATAATGCAGCGCCAGGTCAAAGTCCTCGCCGCCGTCGACCAACGGCTGGCCAAACATCCGCTCGACCGCGTCAGCTCCCCGCATGATCTGCAGCCGACCGCGAATGGCGTGGATCGCATGACCGCTCATGACCTGGGTCAGGGGGCGACCGATGAGATCCGTCGCCGGCAGGCCCAGAAAACGCAGCGTGGTGGTCGAGGCATGGACGACCAGCCAGTCGGTGTCGACCGCGAGCAGGAAGCCGAACGGCTGAATCGCGCCGAGCATATGGATCGGCTCGCGATCGCAGTTGGTCAGATCGACCTCAAATCCGGACACGGACGCCGGCTCGTACATTCAGGACTCCAGGCGAGGCGGCGGTCTCGAACGCGGCCGAGAAGCACTGAAACCCATATCGCGCACCCGCAACGGCCTCGTCTGTCCGCAAGCCGACTTTCGGTTGCGCTTCCAACCACCCCAGGAAGGAGCGCCAGAGATCGGCCTCATCGCCATGGCCGAGGTAGCCGGTCGGCAAGCCGGGCGCCGACCTCCGCACGCGGCGGGCCAGAAAACGCGCGCCCAGCCTCGAGCCCTCAAGAACATAGAGGAGGCCCACGCCGAACCCTCGCGACGGCGTGGGTTCGGCCGCAGTGACTGGAGGCGCCAGACCTAGGGCGACGAGATCGCTCGACAGCGCCGCGCGCCGGCTGCGATCGGGCCAATCACCCAGCCAAGCCCCGACGCCGGCCCGCTCCAACGCCAGCTCCAAGGGCGTCAGAGCGACGGCGGAGGCCGAGAGAAACCGCCCGTACCCAGAGGGACTCTCGATATCGAAGGTCAGCGCGACAGCGTCCAGAGCCGCGTGGTCTTTGGCGGTCGCCGCGCGGAGACGGTCACGAAGCAAGGGTTCAGTCAATCTGGGGCCCCACACGCGCGACCCGCGAGCGGGGAGTCGAGACGAACGCTCTAAACGGTCATTCGGCGTTCCGGTTCCCGGCAAATGACAGGTCGGTAAGGTTTATCTCGAAATCGACGGTGCTAGGGTCCAGAACAGTTGTTCAGGAGACCCTCGCGCATGATCCGCACCGCCAAGCTCGCCTTCGTCGCGGCCGCTCTTTCCTCCACGGCCTTGTCGCCCATGGCCTGGGCCGCGACCCCATCCGCGAAGCCAAAGGCTGCGGCGTCGACGCCCAAGGTCGCCAGTGTCGCCGCGATCAAGGCGCCGCCGATTGTCTATCAGCAGCGCGTCCTGCCCAACGGCATGAAGGTCTTCACCTCGCGCGACGCCACCACGCCCAATGTCTCGGTGCAGGTCTGGTACGGCGTGGGCTCCAAGGACGATCCGCGCGGCCGCTCGGGCTTTGCCCACCTCTTCGAACACCTGATGTTCAAGGCCACGCGGAACATGCCCAGCGAGACGCTGGACCGCCTGACCGAGGATGTCGGCGGCTTCAACAACGCCTCCACCTGGGACGACTTCACCAACTATTACGAGGTCGCGCCGGCCAATCACCTGGAGCGCCTGCTCTGGGCGGAGTCCGACCGCTTGAAGTCGCTGGTGATCGACGAGAGCGTGTTCGCCTCCGAGCGCGACGTCGTGAAGGAAGAACTGCGCCAACGCGTCCTGGCCGATCCCTATGGCCGCTTCTTCGCGCTCTCGATCCCGCAGCAGTCGTTCACGACCCACCCGTACCAGCGCCCGGGCATCGGCTCGATCGAAGAGCTGGACGCGGCCACGGTCGATGACGTGCGCGCCTTCCACCAGACCTTTTACAGGCCCGACAACGCGGCCCTGATCGTCGTCGGCAACTTCGACCAGGCCAAGCTGGACGCGATGATCGACCAGTACTTCGGCGGCATCGCCAAGCCGGCCGGCGACATTCCGAAGGTGACCATCGTCGAGCCCGCCCGCACCGCGCCCAAGACCGTGAACACCTACGGTCCGAACGTGCCGCTGCCCGCCCTGGCGATCACTTGGCTGGCGCCCGCCGCCGCCGACAAGGACGCTCCGGCTCTGACCGTGCTGGACGCCATCCTGTCGGCCGGCAAGTCCTCGCGGCTCTATGACAGCCTGGTCTACGAGCAGAAGATCGCCCAGTCGGTGTTCTCCAGCGCGCCGAACAACGCCCAACCGGGCCTGTTCTACGTCGGCGCGATCATGGCGGGCGGCAAGAC
>NZ_LSJA01000286.1 GCF_001556515.1 Caulobacter sp. CCH9-E1
GCCCTCGGCGGCGGGCGTCGCCTGCGCCGTGAAGGCCTTGCCGTCCAGCGCCGCCCTGAACACCGGCTTGCCGGGCCGCCAGTCGATGTCGGTCAGGCTTAGAACCCGGCCCTCGTCGAGCAGCGCGACGGTGATGTCGCCCTCTCCGGCCACCTTCGCCCGGCGCTTCTCATGGCCGACGAACACGACCCATTCGTCGCGCGGCGCCGAGGCCAGACCCGAGGCGTGGGACCGCGCGCGGGCGGCGTAGACGCGCTGCATGGCCGCGCCGACGGCGGTCAGG
>NZ_LSJA01000287.1 GCF_001556515.1 Caulobacter sp. CCH9-E1
CACCCCTGCTGCCCCAACCGCTCCCACCCGTCAAAGAACGGGAACCGCTGCTCCCAGAACCCGGCCAGCCGCGGATCACCATCCACCCGCTTCACCACCTCCGTCATCCGCGGCGCGGCCTCGTAGAACCGCACGCGCCTCGGCCCCCAGCGGCTGACCACCGTAACGTAGAGGTCGAGCACGCTCAGCTCTTCGCCCAGCAGGTACCGCCCCGGCGACATCTGGCTCTCCATCATCCGCCAGCAGTCCAGGATCCGCTCGGCCGTCGCGGCCTTGATCCGCGCCTGGACCTCCGGGTCCGGCCCGCCCAGGCGCGAGGGATCGTCGCGCACCCAGAACAGCGAATAGATCGAGGCCGGGATGAAGGTCATCCAGCGCAGGAACTGGGCCCGCGCCGGGTCGTCGAGCGCGGGTCCAAGGCGCGCGGCCGGATAGCGGTCGGCCAGCCAGATCAGGATGGCGGCGCTTTCGGTGATGGTTTCGCCGTCGGGGGTGACCAGCGCCGGAATCTGCTTAAGGGGATTGATCGCGGCGACCTTGGCCGCTTCCGCCTCGCCCTCCCAGGTCGGGGCCTCGATCACCTCAAAAGGCAAGCCGATCAAGGTCATGGCCGCCTCGACGGGCACGCCGCCCGATCCGAGGGCGCTGAAAATCGTGAACGGCTTGTCCACAGAACCTCCCCTATGTTGTGTCGGCGGCCCATTGTCACACTAGATGTGGTGGGTCAGTATGGGCGTGCGTCGGGCGTCAGCCTGCCGTAGCTTACCCTAACCCGTCCGCTCGATTCTCGCTCCGAGGCTCTGTCATGTCCGCTCCGTCGTCGCTGATCCTGCCTGGCTTGATGACCCCTTCGGGCGGTTACAAGCCGTTCCGCTATCCCTGGGCCTACGACTTCTGGAAGAAGCAGCAGCAGGTCCACTGGATGCCGGAAGAGGTGCCGCTGGGCGAGGACCTCAAGGACTGGGCCGTCAAGCTGAACGACAAGGAACGGAACCTGCTGACGCAGATCTTCCGCTTCTTCACCCAGTCCGACGTCGAGGTGCAGGACAACTACATGGAGCGCTACGGTCGGGTGTTCAAACCGACCGAAGTGAAGATGATGCTGGCCTCGTTCGCGAACATGGAGACGATCCATATCGCGGCCTACGCCCTGCTGCTCGAGACCATCGGCATGCCCGAGACCGAGTTCTCGGCGTTCATGGAATACGAGGCCATGAAGGCCAAGCATGACTACATGCAGACCTTCGGCGTCGACTCGAACGCCGACATCTGCCGCACCCTGGCCATGTTCGGCGGCTTCACCGAAGGCCTGCAGCTGTTCGCCTCGTTCGCGATGCTGATGAACTTCCCGCGCTTCAACAAGATGAAGGGCATGGGCCAGATCGTCTCGTGGTCGATCCGCGACGAGAGCCTGCACTGCGACGGCATCATCAAGCTGTACCACGCGTTCAACAAGGAAACGAACGCGGTGACCAAGGCCGTGGCCGACGACATCGTCGACTGCTGCAAGCACGTGGTCGGCCTGGAGGACAAGTTCATCGACCTGGCCTTCGAGGCCGGCGACGTCCAGGGCATGACCCCCGACGACATCAAGCAATACATCCGCTTCATCGCCGACTGGCGCCTGCGCCAGCTGCAGCTGCCGGAAGTGTATGGCGTGAAGGAGAACCCGCTGCCCTGGCTGCAGTCGCTGCTGTCGGGTGTCGAGCACGCCAACTTCTTCGAGGCCCGCGCGACCGAATATTCCAAGGCCGCCACCAAGGGCTCCTGGCACGGCGCCGAGGGCGTGTGGACCAGCTTCGACGAGATGATGAAGAAGCGCTCGGACCTGACTCCGGCGGAGTAGGGCTTAAGACCCCCTCTTCCCACCGGGAGAGGGCGGGGCCCGCCGCGCAGCGGTGGGAGGGTGA
>NZ_LSJA01000028.1 GCF_001556515.1 Caulobacter sp. CCH9-E1
TGGAGACCCGCCTGAACTCAACACGGTTGCTCCCCCGCATCGCGGGGGAGGATCTAAGGCGCCTACCCCTGCATCGCTTCCAGCTCCTTGCCACGGGTCTCGTGGATGAGCTTCTGAACCAGGAAGAACGAGATCACCGCGCTGACGGCGTAGAAGCCGTAGGTCGCGGGCAGGCTGGCCTTGGCCATGGCCGGGAAGCTGAACGAGATGGCGAAGTTGGCCATCCACTGGGCGAAGCCGGCGACCGCCAGGGCCGAGCCGCGCATCTGGTTCGGGAACATCTCGCCCAGCATCACCCACATGACCGGGCCCCAGGAGAGGTTGAAGAAGATCACGTAGAGGTTGGCGGCGACCAGGGCGATCGGGCCGACGTTGCCGTCCAGGACCAGCGCGCCGTTGACCGTGGTGGCGGTCGAGAAGCACCAGGTCAGGACGCCCAGGGTCACGGCCATGCCGACCGAGCCGATCAGCAGCAGCGGCTTGCGGCCGATGCGGTCGATCAGGGCGATGGCGGCCAGACAGGCCAGGATCGACAGCGCGCCCGACAGGATGTTGATCTTCAGGCTGTCGTCCTCGGTGAAGCCCACCGACTGCCACAGCACCGAGCCGTAGTAGAAGACGATGTTGATGCCGACCAGCTGCTGGAAGACGGCGAGCACGAGGCCGGCCCACAGGATCGGGCGAATCTTCTTGCTGACCGGATCCAGCAGGTCCGAGAACGTCGGCTTGTGGTCGGCGCTCAGCGAGGCGCGGATCTCGGCGACCTTGGCCGCGCCGGCGCCCGCGCCGAACAGGCGCGAGAGGATGGCCTCGGCCTTGGCGTCCTGGCCCTTGGCGACCAGGTAGCGGGGGCTTTCCGGAATGCCCAGCAGGCACAGGAAGAAGACGCCGGCCGGGATGACCTGCATCCAGAACATCCAGCGCCAGGCCGGTAGGCCCAGCCAGAACTCGGCGGTCGAACTGCCGGCGCTGTGGGCCAGGGCGTAGTTGGCCACGAAGGCGCCGGTCAGGCCGGTGATGATCATGATCTGCTGCACGGAGGACAGCCGACCGCGGATGTTCGCGGGCGTGACTTCCGAGATGTAGACCGGGCACAGCACGCTGGCCGCGCCGACGCCCAGGCCGCCGATCAGGCGGAAGATGACGAAGACGGTCGAGGTGTGCGCCGCCCCGGTGCCGAGCGCGCTGATGATGAACAGCACGGCCGAGATGATCATCACGGTGCGGCGGCCCCAGACGTCGGCCAGGCGGCCGGCGGCGAAGGCGCCGATGGCGCAGCCGATGAGGATGGCGGCCACGTTCAGGCCCGTGCCGAATTCGGTGAGGTTGAAGGCGCTGTTCAGGCCTTCCTGAGTGCCGTTGATGACGCCGCTGTCGTAGCCGAACATGAAGCCGCCGATCGTGGCGACCGCGACGATCGCGGCGACGAAGGCCATGTTCACCTTAGTCCCGTCAGCGCTCATGCCCGCGCTGGGGCCGGCGTTGGATACACTTGCCACAGGGTTTCCTCCCATTGAGCCTTCTTGGGCCCGTTGACGCCCCCACGACCCCTTAAGGGCCTCTGGTTGGCGCGACCTTAGTGTTACCGGTATCAGCGCGCAAGCGCAGGTTCTGACGACCATTTGCTCGCGCGTGGGACTCACCTCCGACGCCATCGATAGCAGAGCGGCCGTCCGTGAGGCGACAGGTCGAGTAGAGGTGACTTTCTGGCCCCCTCCAAATGTGTTAGCTAAGTATAGCTAATGAGGTTCGGCCATGACGACCGTCAACATGCACGACGCCAAGAGCCAGTTGTCCAAGCTGGTGGACGCCGTCGAAAAGGGCGAGATCGACGAGATCATCATCGCTCGCAACGGCCGTCCGGCCGCGCGCCTAGTCGCCATCCGGCCCTCGCGCGGGATCGAGCGGCGGATCGGCATCGCCGCTGGCATGTTCACGGCGCCGCGGGACCCACAAGCCGACGATGACGAGGCCGCCCGCCTGTTCCTCGGCTCTTCCGAGTGAAGCTGCTTCTGGACACCCACATCGCGCTCTGGTCGCTGACCGACGATCCGCGCCTGTCGAGCGCGGCGCGCGCGCTGATCCTCGATCCCGAGAACGAAATCTGTGTCAGCGCCGTCACCTTATGGGAGATCGCGATCAAGCATGGTCTGGGGCGCGGCGGTCCTAACGCCATGCCGATCGGTGGGGACGAGGCAATGGAGCTGTTCCTGGCGTCTGGCTACGACCTGATACCGATCACACCAGAGCAGGTCGTCCTGGTCGAGCAACTGCCCGCGATTCATGCCGATCCCTTCGACAGACTGCTAATCGTCCAGGGGCTGTCCGGGGCCCAGCGGCTCGTCACTCACGACGCGGTTGTCGCCTCCTACAGCGCCCACATCATCCGCGTCTAAATCGTCCGCGAACATTGCGGAAAAGACATTTGTATTGGCGGCGGAACCCGGCTCTAAGGGCTGAGCACATCAATTTACACATGTACATTTTGTAATGTTCGGCGCGATCATCGCGAGGCGTCGTTGGGCCGAGTGGGGGACCTGTTTTGCGCTTTAAGATCGCTTTGCTCGCGGCCGCGGCCGTACTGTCTCCGACCCTGGTCCAGGCCCAGACCGCCCCGGCGCCCGCCGCGCCCAAGGCGCCGGCCAAGGACGCCCCCACGGCGGTGGAGGGGGTGACGATCACCTCGGACTCGACGGCGATGCGCGCCTCGATCGACCGCCGCAGCTACAGCGTCGCCAACGACCTGTCGGCCAAGACCGGCTCGGTCGCCGACGCCCTGCGCAACATCCCTTCGGTCGAGGTCGACGTGCAGGGCAATGTCAGCCTGCGCGGGGACTCGAACGTCACGATCATGATCGACGGCAAGCCCAGCAGCCAGTTCACGGGCGAGGGCAAGGGCGACGCCCTGCAGTCGATGCCCGCCGACCAGATCGACCGCGTCGAGGTGATGACCAATCCGTCGGCGGCCTACCGCCCCGACGGGACGGCCGGGATCATCAATCTGATCACCAAGAAGACCCAGAAGCCGGGGACCAGCGGCACGGCGCGCTTCAATGTCGACACCCTGGGGCGCCACAATGGCGGGATCAGCGCCACGCGCCGCGCCGGCAAGCTGACCCTGACCGGCGACGCCAGCTATCGTCACGAGAAGCAGGAAGGCCGTCAGCTGATCGAGCGCTCGACGCTCGATGCGGCCAGCGGCGGCTATCGCGCCAGCACCCAGGCCTCCGACGCCGACAACACGGGCGGCATGACCAATCTGCGCGGCGCGCTCGACTATGACCTCGACAAGAGCAACCGCCTGAGCGGCGAGCTGCGCTTCCGCCGGATGGACTTCAACTCGGACGTCCAGGAGACCTATGCGGCGCGTGACGCCTCGGGGGCGCCGTCGCGCGCCTACGTCCGCGATCTCTTGGGCGAGATGCGTCGCGACACCGGCGCGGCCAGCGCGGATTGGCGTCGCCAGTTCAAGGGCGCGGATCACACCCTGACCACGCACGTGGAGTACGAGATCACCGACTTCACGCGCGACTTCGACGCCTTGACCCGCAACACGCCGGGCGTCGACCAGTACGAACGCGTCGG
The DNA here is from genome assembly GCF_001556515.1 of Caulobacter sp. CCH9-E1. GTDB lineage: Bacteria > Pseudomonadota > Alphaproteobacteria > Caulobacterales > Caulobacteraceae > Caulobacter. The sequence goes on from NZ_LSJA01000028.1 coordinate 3,586, forward strand.
CATGGATGTCTTCCAGAACCGCGCCAATCTGAAGGTCGACTACAGCAAGCCGCTGCCCAAGGACGTCAAGCTGAAGACCGGCCTCGACTTCGAGCTGGCCAGCAACGCCTACAAGAACCGCGGCGCCTCGGGCCCGACGGCGGGCGGGCTGATCGTCGATCCGAACCGCACCAACGTCTACGACTACGACCAGGACGTCTACGCGGCCTATGTCACCTACGAGCGGCCGTTCGGCGACTTCACGGTCCAGGGCGGTTTGCGCGCCGAACAGGTGCGGATCAACGTCAACGACGTGACGCACGGCGCCACCGGTCGGAACGACTATTTCCGCGTCTACCCGACCCTGCACACGGGCTACACGCTGAGCCAGAACCAGACGCTCAGCGCCAATTACAGCCGCCGCGTCCAGCGTCCCGGCGCCCAGGACCTGCACCCCTATCGGGTCTATCTGGACCCCTTCAACTATCGGCAGGGCAACCCCAACCTGAAGCCCCAGATCACCGACTCCTACGAGCTGGGCTGGCAGTACAGGAAGGGCCAGGCCTACTATCTGGCGACGGCCTATTTCCGCGACACGCGCGACAGTGTGACGGATGTCGTCAGCGACTTGGGCGGCGGCGTTTTCCTGACCTCGAAGGCCAATCTCGGCAAGAGCCGCGCGGGCGGCCTGGAGCTGGTCGCCAACGGCCGCCTGTCGCCGAAGCTGACCTATAACCTCAGCGGCAACCTGTTCTGGAACGAGATCGACGCGGCCAATCTGGGCTTTTCCGGCGCGCGCTCGGGCACGGCCCTGTCGGGTCGAGCGAACCTGAACTGGCAGGCCACGCCCAAGGACTTCTTCCAGCTGAACGCCTTCACTTCGGGCAAGCGCTTGACCCCCCAAGGCTATCGCGAGCCCTTCAAGATGGTGAACCTGGGCTATCGCCGGAAGGTCAACGACAAGCTCTCGTTCGTCATGACCGCCCAGGACGTGCTGGACGACTTCCGCGAGGTTACGGTCATCGACACGCCCGCCCTGCGCGACCGCGCGCGCCGCTCGGCCAATGTCCGCTCGGTGTTCTTCGGCTTCAGCTACGCCTTCGGCGCAGGCAAGCCGCGTCCCGAGCAGTTCGACTTCAACGCGGGCGGGCCGGGCTGAGATTACGCTTGTTGACAACTCGCCGCGCGCGCAGGGTCTGGATCATGTCCACCCCGACCCTGAAGCGACTGGTTGTCGTGGCGATCGCGCTCACCGCGACCCCGGCGTTGAGCACGCCGAAAAATGACAAGGCCGAGGTCTGCGCGCTCGGCGCGCGGATCGTGGCCGAGCAGGCTCGCCGCGACGTAACCGCCTTTGACGGTCAAGACGCCGCCTCGGCGCAGTTTCTGCAGGACGTGTCGCGCCGGGCGGAACCTCCGCTCTCGAAAGCCGAGTGGGCGTTGCTGAGGCGCGCGCCGCAAAATCTCTTCGCGCGCTGCCCCGACCTGACGACGCAGTTGCCGGCCGGGACGCGGATGGCGACGCCCGAAGACCTGGCCGCGGTGCAGAAGATTACGCGGCTCGAACCCCTCTTCATCGGGGTCATCCAAGCGCCGCTGATTACGCCGGATGGACGTCGGGCGTTGGTGTATCAGTCCATCCGATGCGCCGGGCTCTGCGGCGACGGCAGCTTGACGGCCTATCGGCGCGTCGACGGTCGTTGGGTTCAGGACCGGGTGATCTTCAGATTTGTGTCGTGAGCCGCTTCTCGTAGCGCCAGACCTTCAGGGGGAACGGGCCGGCCGAAGTCTCGCTCTCCACGACCTCTTCGCGCGCCAGGGTCCAGCCGGACTTTTCGTAGAAGCGGGCGGCGCGGGCGTTGCCGATGGCGCAGGCCAGCCAGGCGGTTTTGACGCCCGCCTCGACCAAGCGCCTCTCGGCGTCGGCCATCAGCACGCCCGCCGCGCCCGAGCCGCGCGCTTCGCCGGCCAGGTAGAACTGGTTCAACTCGTCGCCCTTGATCAGGTGGAAGCCCAACGGCGCGCCGATGGGACCCAGCGCTCGTACACGGGGTAGGGCGGCGGCCATGCGTCCGGCGAAGCTCTCGGGCGTGCGCAGCGTGATCAGGTCCTTGGGGACGATCGCCAGGTGCGCGTCCACCCAGCCCTCGCGCCACAGCCTGGCGAGCGGCTCCAGGTCCTCGGGCTCGGCGGCGCGGGTCGCCAGGTTCAGTCTTCGTAGAGATTCCTCGACGCCGGCCTCGACGTCGGCGTCCTGGTACAGCGCGCCGGCCTCGCGCCAGAGGTCCGTGGCGGTCTGACCGAGGTCTTCCCGCGCCAAGGCGCTGAGCCGGAGCGCGTTGGCGAGGTCGAGGTCCGTGGCCTCCGAGCTGGCGCGATAGAGGGCGATGGCCTCGTCGGCGGCGGCCAGCGCCGCTTCGGCCTTTCCTGCTTCGCGATCCAGGTCCGAGACATGCCGCAACGCGTGGGCCAGCGGAACGACGGCGCCGACCTCCCGCGCCTTGTCGGCGGCCTTGGCGTAGAGGTCGCGCGCTTGGTCGGGATGGCCGGCGTTGGCGGCCTGAAGCGCGGCGACGAAAAGCGGCTCGAAATCTTGCAAGGCGGGGCCCTCCGGCGGCCATCCTGACAAGTCGTTCGCGCCAAGGCCAGAGCCCAAGAAGAAAGCCCCCGGATCGCTCCGGGGGCTTTTGTCGTCAGTGGTTGTGCCGGGGCAGCTTGGACGCCAGGTCCTGGTACTTGACCGCGAACTCCAGCACCCCGCCGGTGTCGAGCTGGCTGGCGTGGGCCCGGTAGATTTCCTGCCAGGGCGTCATGGTCGCGGGGACCGCCGGAATACCTTCCTTCTTGCGCTCGGCGATCGTCGCCTCGTCCACCAGGGCGTCGCAGCGCCCGGTGTTAATGTCGATGCGGATGGTGTCGCCGGTGCGCAGCCACGACAGGCCGCCACCGATCGCGCTCTCGGGCGAGGCGTTCAGGATCGAGGGGCTGTCGGCGGTGCCCGACTGGCGGCCGTCGCCCAGGGTCGGCAGGCTCATGATCCCCTTCTTCAGCAGGTGATCCGGCGGCTGCATGTTGACGACCTCGGCCGAGCCGGGCCAGCCGATCGGACCGGCGCCGCGGATGACCAGGATGCAGCGCTCGTCGATCTCCAGAGACGGATCGTTGATCCGCTTGTGGTAGTCGTCCGAGCCGTCGAACACGATGGCGCGAGCCTCGAAGACGCCCTCCTTGCCCGGTTCGGACAGGTAGCGCTTGCGGAACTCCTCGCCGATCACGCTGGACTTCATGATCGCGAAGTCGAACAGGTTGCCCTTCAGGACCAGGAAGCCGGCCTTTTCGGCCAGCGGCTGGTCATAGGGGAAGATCACCTCGCGGTCGCTGGTCTCGCGGCCCTGCAGGTTCTCGCCCATGGTCTTGCCGGTGACGGTCAGGACGTCGCCGTGCAGGCGGCCTTGCTGGAGGAGCTCCCACAGCACCGCCGGCGCGCCGCCGGCCCGGTGGAAGCGCTCGCCCAGATACTTGCCGGCCGGCTGCATGTTGACGATCAACGGGATGTCGTAGGCCGCGCGCCAGTCGTCGGCGGTGATCTCGACGCCCGCGTGACGCGCCATGGCCACGATGTGCGGCTGGGCGTTGGTCGAGCCGCCGGCCGCCGCCACCAGGGCGATGGCGTTCTGGAAGGCCTTCTTCGTGAGGATGTCGAGCGGTTTGACGTCCTCATAGGCCAGGTCGACGATCCGTTGGCCGGTCTTGTAGGCCATCTGGCCGCGCTCGCGGTACGGGGCCGGGATCGCCGCGCAGCCGGTCAGCGACAGGCCCAGCGCCTCGGCCACGGCGTTCATGGTCGAGGCCGTGCCCATGGTGTTGCAGTGGCCCGCCGACGGCGCGGAGCTGGCGGCGCGGTCGATGAACTCTTCTTCCGTGATCTCGCCGGCGGCCAGCTTACGGCGCGAGCGCCAGATCACCGTGCCCGAGCCGACCAGCTCGCCCTCGTGCCAGCCGTCCAGCATCGGACCGCCCGACAGGACGATGGCCGGGATGTTGACGGTGGTGGCGGCCATGATGCCGGCCGGGGTGGTCTTGTCGCAGCCCGTGGTCAGGACGACGGCGTCGATCGGATAGCCGTGCAGGGTCTCGACCAGGCCGAGATAGGAGAGGTTCCGGTCCAGCGCCGCCGTCGGGCGACGGCAGTTCTCGAAGATCGGATGGACCGGAAACTCCATGGGAATGCCCCCGGCGTCGCGGATCCCGTCCCGAATCCGCGTCACCAGGTCCAGGTGGATGCGGTTGCAGGGCGAGATGTCGCTGCCGGTCTGGGCGATGCCGATGATCGGCTTGCCGCTTCGCAGCTCCTCCGGCGTGATCCCGTAGTTCATGAAGCGCTCCAGATAGAGCGCGGTCATGTCGATGTGGTCGGGATTATCGAACCAATCGCGAGACCGGAACCGGCGGGGCGTGCGTTCAGACAAGGCGGACCTCGTGTTGCGGCTGGCCCGCGACATTGACCCCGACGGCGAACAGGCCGCCGGCCAGCGGATACTGGGCCAGGGTTTCGTCGCTGAGGCCCTTGCGGGCGGTGGTGAAGAAAAGGGTCTTCAGGTCCGGCCCGCCGAAGCAGACCTTGGTGACGTTGGGGGCGGGAAGGTCGATCTTGCCGACGATCTCGCCAGCCGGCGAGACGCGGATGACGCCAAAGCCGCCCCACAGGGCGATCCACAGGCAGCCTTCGGAATCGACCACCGTGCCGTCGGGATAGATGTCGTCGCCCAGCTTGACGTGAACGAAGGCGCGCTTGTTCGACAGCGTCCCGTCCTCGGCCAGGTCGTAGGCCCAGATGGTCTTTTCCAGGGTGTCGGTGTGGTAGAAGGTCTTGCCGTCCGGCGAGACGCAGGGACCGTTGGTGATGCAGATGTCCTTGTCCATCCGCGCCACGCCTTCGGCGTCCATGCGGTAGAGCGAGCCGCTCTTGGCCTCTTCGCCGTCGTGCATGGTGCCGAACCACAGGCGGCCATTCGCGTCGACGGTGGCGTCGTTGGGGCGGTTGTCGAGGGCGGCGTCCTCGACCTCGATCAGCGAGCGGAAGCCGAACGCGGGATGGAAGCGGTGGATGCCGGTCTTCAGGCCGACGACAAAGCCGCCAGCGTCGGCGATCGGCGCCAGAAAGGTGACCTGGTCGGGCGCGTCGAAGCTGAAATGTTCGCCCGTCGCGGGATTATAGTTGTGGATCTTGCGCTGCTTGATGTCGACGAACCACAGGGCGTCGCCGTGCCAGATCGGGCCCTCGCCCAGCGTGGCCTTCAGATCCCAGACGCAGGTGACTTCAGCGGTCATATCAGCCTCTTCAGATCCTTCTCCCTTGATGGAGAAGGGTAGGGTGGGGTGAATAGGACATCGGCGGCCGAACCGCTACACCACCCCGATCCCCACCTCGCCCCCATCCAGGGAGAAGCGCGCCTGTCAGCGCCAGCCGGCGTCGATCCAGTATTCGTGACCGGTGCAGAGCGAGGCGTCGTCCGAGGCCAGGAACAGCACCAGCGAGGCGACGTGGTCCGGCAGGATGCGGCCCTTCAGGCACTGGGCGGCGACGATCTGGGCCTCGCCTTCCGGCGTGTACCACTTCTCCTGGCGCTTGGTCTTGACGTTGCCGGGCACCACGCAGGTGACGCGGATGTCGTCGGGACCCAGCTCGCGGGCCAGGGCCCGGGTCATGCCCTCGATGCCGGCCTTGGCGGTCTCGTAGAGGACGAGGTCCTCCAGACCCAGGTGCCAGCTGATCGAGCCGAAGTTGATGATGGCGCCGCCGCCGCGCTTCTTCATGCCGCCGGCCACGGCCTGGGCCGCGAACACCATGTGGCGCAGGTTCACGCCGATGCGGTTGTCCCAGTATTCGGGCGTCAGGTCCGAGAGGCTATGACGGTCGTCGTTGCCGGCGTTGTTGACCAGCACGTCGACGTCGCCGATTTCGGCGAAGGTCGCCTTCAGCGCGTCGATGTTCATCAGGTCGCAGCGCTTGTAGACCGGCGCGATCGCCGCGTCCTTCGACAGCTCGGCGACCAGGGCTTGCGAGTCCGCGTCGACGATGTCGAGGAAGATCACCTCGGCGCCCTGGCGGACGAAGCCGGCGACGAGGCCGGCGCCGATGCCCGAGCCGCCGCCGGTGATGACGACGCGCTTGCCCTTCAGGCTGGGATAGATGGCTGAGGACATGCTGCTTACGACCACGAGTAGGAGGTTTTCGTCTGGGTGAAGAACTCGACGGCGGCGAAGCCCTGTTCGCGCGCGCCGTACGAGCTGCTCTTCGTGCCGCCGAACGGCACGTGGTAGTCGACGCCGGCCGTGGCCAGGTTGACCATGGTCATGCCGGCCTTGGCGTGGCGCTGGAAGTGGCGGGCGTACTTCAGCGAGGTCGTGGCGATGCCGGCCGACAGGCCGAACTCGACGCCGTTGGCGATCTCCAGGGCCTCTTCGTACGACTTGACGCGGATGGTCGAGGCGACGGGGCCGAAGACCTCCTCGTTGTTGATCCGCATGCCGGCTTCGGTGTCGGCGATCAGGGTCGGCTGCACGTACCAGCCCGGATTGTCGAGCTTCAGACGATCGCCGCCGGTGACGACGCGGCCGCCTTCGCCCTTGGCGATGTCGATGTACTTGTAGCTCGTCTCCATCTGGTCTTCGGAGACGGCCGGGCCGATCTGGGTGTTGGGGTCCAGGGCGTCGCCCACGCGCAGGGCGGCGACCTTCTCGGCCAGCAGAGCCACGAACTTGTCATGGATGCCGTCCTGGACGATCAGGCGCGAGCTGGCGGTGCAGCGCTGGCCGGTGGCGTAGAACGAGCCGTCCAGGGCGATGGCGACGGCGCGTTCCAGGTCGGCGTCGTCCAGGATGATCAGCGGATTCTTGCCGCCCATCTCCAGCTGCACGCGGGCCTGGCGGGCCATGGCGGCGGCGGCGACCTGGGCGCCCACGCCTTGCGAGCCCGTGAACGAGATCCCGTCCACGTCCTTGTGCTTGATCAGCACGTCGCCCATCGAGCCGCGGCCGAACAGCATGTTGAAGACGCCCGCCGGGGCGCCGCATTCCTGCATGATGTCGGCCAGCACGTTGGCGGTCGCCGGGGTCGGGCCGGCCGGCTTGATCACCACGGTGTTGCCGAAGGCGAGCGCGGGCGCGGCCTTCCAGGCCGGGATGGCGATCGGGAAGTTCCAAGGCGTGATCAGGCCGAACACGCCGACGGCCTGGCGATAGGTCTGGACCTCGACGCCGGGACGGGTGCTTTCCAGGTTCTGGCCGTGGCGGCGCAGGGCCTCGCCCGCGAAGTACTTGAAGATGCGGCCGGCGCGGACGGTTTCGCCGACGCCTTCGGCGACCGTCTTGCCCTCTTCGCGCGCCAGCAGGCGGCCGATGTCGGCGCTGCGGGCGATGATGGTCGAGCCGACCTTGTCCAGCAGGTCCGAGCGGACTTCCGGCGAGGCTTCCGACCAGCTGGGGAAGGCCTTCTTGGCCGCGTCGACGGCGGCGTCGACCTCGGCCTGGCCGCCCATCGGGACCTTGGCGACGACGTCGTTGGTGTTCGACGGGTTCAGGCTTTCGGCCGGGGCGTCGGCGGCGACGCGTTCGCCGCCGATATAGTGGCGCAGGGTGTCGGTCATGGCCGAGCTCCTTGGCTAGGATTTTCGAGCGAAGTGGGAACCGGTTCGCGTGAAGAAAATCCGTTGAAACAAAGCATTAGAGCAGGCCGCGGCCGGCCAGGTTGCGGATCAGGGCCGAGATGCCGAACGTCCACGGCTTGGCCTTGTCGCAGGTGGTGACTTCGTTCTCGAGCACGCCCAGCTTGGGCGTCGAGACACGGACGCGGTCGCCGACCTTGTGGGTGAAGCCCTGGCCGGGCGCATCCCGGTCCTGGATCGGGGCGAACATCGTGCCCAGGAACAGGGCGAAGCCGTCCGGGTACTGGTGCTGCTTGCCATAGGCCTGGCCGGCGAGAACGGCGGGGTCGCGGCTGATCAGGCTCATGTTCGACTTGCCGTCGAGCACGAAGTTGTCGCGGCCGGTGATCTTCAGCTCGACCTCGGCCGAGCGGACGTCGTCCAGGGCGAAGGTCTCGTCGAACAGGCGGAAGAACGGGCCAATGGCGCAGCTGGCGTTGTTGTCCTTGGCCTTGCTGAGCAGCAAGGCGCTGCGGCCTTCGAAGTCGCGCAGGTTGACGTCGTTGCCCAGCGACGCGCCGCGGATCTGGCCCTGGCCGTCGCACAGCAGCACGACTTCCGGCTCGGGGTTGTTCCAGTGGCTGTCGTAGCGAACGCCGACATGGTCGCCCCAGCCCATCGAGGACAGGGTCGGGCCCTTGGTGAAGATCTCGGCGTCGGGGCCGATGGCGACTTCCAGGTACTGCGACCACAGGCCGTCGGCCATCAGGGCGGCCTTCAGGCGCGCGGCGCCTTCCGAGCCCGGTTCGACGCTCTTCAGGTCGCCGCCCATGCGGTCGGACAGTTGCTGGCGGATTTCCAGGGCCCTGGCGGCGTCGCCGCGCGCGCGTTCCTCGATCACCCGCTCCAGGGTCGAGACGGCGAAGGTCACGCCGGCGGCCTTCAGGCATTGCAGGTCGACGGGGGCCAGCAGCTTCACCGGCGCGGCGCCGTCGGGGTCTTCCCAGACCGGGCGGATGTCGAGGGCTTCCAGCGGGCCCTTGTCCTCGCCGCGCGGGATCGCCGCGCCGGGCTGGAAGGCGTTCATCAGGTCGGCGACGGTCGGCGCGACCTTGGACATGTCCTCGACGCGGCCGCCGCGCACCAGCACGGGCGTCGGGCCTTCGCCGAAGTCGATGCGGCCCAGCAGGGTCGCGTTTTTCCAGTCATCCGGAAGGAATTCGCTTACGCCCACGGCGTCGTCTCCCCTTTGCCGAGCGTCTGAAGGCGCCGAAACCGTCGGCGGCGCTCGTTGGTCGAAAGCTTGGTAGCGCTAACATGTGGCGGCTGCAAGCGCGTTGTCAGACCAATACAAAAACGCCCTCTCCAAAGGGAGAGGGCGGGGCCGCCGCGAAGCGGGAGGGAGAGGGATTCTACTCCGCCACCGGCCCGCTCGAATCCCGCACGATCAGCGTATGCGGATGCATCAACTGCCGCGGCTCGCCGCCGCCGTCGCGATGGCGGCGGATTTCCTCCAGCACCAGGTCCACGGCCGCGCGGGCCATGGCGGCGATCGGCTGGTGGACGGTGGTCAGGGGCGGCCAGATGTTGTCGGCGATCGAGGTGTCGTCGAAGCCGACGATCGAGACGTCGCCCGGCACGTCCAGGCCCAGGCGATGGGCCACGCCGGCGGCGGCGGCGGCCATGTCGTCGTTGGCCGCGAAGATCGCCGTGGGACGCGGCTCGGCCGCCAGCAGCCGCTCGGCCGCCTCCAGGCCGGAGCGATAGGTGAAGTAGCCCTGCTCGACCCGGATGTTCTCTTGCGGGACGCCGGCCGCCTTCAGGGCCGACAGGAAGCCGTCCAGGCGCTGCTGGCTGACGGTCTGGTTCGGGTGGCCCTTGATGAAGCCGAAGCGCTTGTGGCCCAGGCTCAACAGGTGCTGGGTCAGCTCGAGGGCGGCGGCCTCGTTGTCGATGCGGATGGTCGCCATGTCGGCGCTGGCCATGCCCGGCGCGACGGCCACGGCGGCGGCGCCGGCCGCCTTGACCTCGGCCAGAACCTGCGGGGACTCGCAGAGCGGCGGCGGCAGGATCAGGCCGTCGACGCCCGTCTTCAGCAGTCGAGCCAGGGTGGCGCCGGCCAGTTCGGGCTCGGCGCACTTCTCGATCACGATCTGCGAGCCGGTGCGGCTGCTTTCGTCCAGGGCGCCGACCAGGAATTCCGACAGATAGCCGGTCGAGGGGTTGTCGTAGAGCAGGCCGATGCGGAAGGGCGCGCTGCCGGCCAGGCTGCGAGCGGCGGGATTGGGCGCATAGTTGAGCTCGGCGATGGCCTTCTCGACGAGCGCCCGCGTCTCCTCCTTGACGGTGCTCTCACGATTGATGACGCGGGAAACGGTCATCGGCGAGACGCCCGCGCGGGCGGCGACATCACGGATGGTGGCGCTCTGGGTCGTGCGACGACGCTGGCGCTCGGGCGGTTGGCTCATTCTTGGTCTATCCCTATGCGGGCGGGACACTAGACCGGTTCGGGCGCAGCTTGGAAGACGGCGAAGGTCGAAGGTCTTCTCCCGGCGCGACAGAGACGATAGGCAAGCCAGATGACCTCTCTGGGCGCGATCATCCTGTGCGGCGGCGCCTCCCGGCGGATGGGCCGCGACAAGGCGGTGCTGGACTGGGACGGGCGCCGGGCGGTGGATCGGGTGGCGGCTCTCGCGCGGGCGGCGGGCGCGGAGGCGCTGGTGACGGCCGGCGCCGATCTTGGCCTGCCCTGGGTTCCGGACGACGAGGCCGGGGCGGGACCGGTGGGCGGCGTGCTGGCCGGCGCGCGGGCGCTGGGGACCGAGCGGCTGCTGGTGCTGGCGGTCGACGCGCCGACGGTGACCCTGGAGGATCTGACGCCGCTGCTGGCGAACGGCGGCTTCTATGAAGGCTTGCCCGTGCCGATGGTGGTCGAGGCGGCGGCGCTGCCCGTTGACGCCGAGGCCGGTTGGCCGCTGCGGCGGCTGGTCGAGCGGGCGGGGCTGAAGGCGCTGGCCGTTCCGGAAGGCGCGCTGGGGCGGCTGCGCGGGGCGAACACGCCGGAGGAGTTTCGGGCTCTGGTTCAACACTCAAAATAGCGTGTCATCCCGGACGGCCGCAGGCCGATCCGGGACCCAGGGGCCGGCGCAGTGCGGTCGCCCCTGGGGCCCGGCTCTCCGCTTCGCTACGGCCGGGATGACGAGAGTTGTTGTGGGCTAAAGCGCTCTCAATAAACGTCCCGCCGGTACCGGCCTTCGTCGGTCAGCCGCTCGACCGTCTCACCGCCCAGCACCTCGACCAGCACGGCGTGGACGTCGCGCGACATCCCTTCCAGCGACCCGCAGACATAGATCGCCGCGCCATCGGCGACCCACTGGCGCAGCGTGTCCGCCGCCGCGCGCAGGCGATGCTGGACATACAGCCGTTCGCCCTGGTCGCGGGAGAAGGCGAGATCCAGCCGCTCCAGCGCGCCGGCGGCGAGCCAGCCCTCGATCTCGTTGCGCAGGAAATAGTCGTGAGCGGCGGTGCGCTCGCCGAACACCAGCCAGTTGCGACGCGCCCCGGCGGCGACGCGCGCCTTGAGATGGGCCCGCAGGCCCGCCAGCCCCGTGCCCGAGCCGATCAGGATCAGCGGTCGGGCGGCGTCAGGCGCGTGGAAGCTCTTGTTCGTCCGGACGCGGGCGTCGATCGCGCCGCCAATCTCGGCATGGCGGCACAGCCAGCCCGAACCCAGTCCCGGTCGGCCCTCGGCGTCGGTCATCAGCCGGACGATCAACTCGACGCCGCCGTCGGCGGGCAGGGAGGCGATCGAATATTCCCGGTGCGGCAGGGGCGTCAGTTTCTCGGCGATCTGGGCGGGCGCGAGGCTGTGCAAAGCCTCGATCGCCGCCGGCTCGTGCGGCAGGCGCAGGCTGGACAGGGTCTCGGCCGCCTCGGCCGGCAGGCCCAGCGCCACCACATCGGCCGGCGCGTTGCGCGGGCCGATCTCCAGGATGTCGCCGGCTTGCCAGGTCGCGCCGTCGGGTGGCGTCAGGCGGATGCGCCAGGCCTCGCCCCCGGGACTGCCGGGATTGAGCAACTCGCGCTCGGCCAGGGTCCAGCGGCCATAGGCGGGGCGGCTCCAGTCGGGGGCGTCGGTGACGCCGGTCAGGACCGAGAGCTTGCCCTGCCAGTGGCGCAGAGCGGCCGGATCGCCGTCGTCGACCTCGACGCGGTCGAACAGGGCTTGCGCGCCGGCGTGGGCCAGCCAGGCGTCCAGCGTCCGGCCGAAAGCGCAATAGTGAGCGTAGGTGGAGTCGCCCAGCGCCAGGACCCCGTAGCGCAGGGCCGAGAGGTCGTGGCCGTCCTTCATCACGTCGCGGATGAAGGCGCGGGCGCTGTCGGGGGCGTCGCCTTCGCCAGTGGTGCTGACGACGAACAGGGCGCGGCCGGAAAGGTCGGCGGCGGTGACGGCCGACAGCTCGCGCAGGGTCACGGGCGCGCCGGCGTCGGAGAGGGCTTTGGCGGTGGCGTTCGCCAGCTCCTCGGCGAAGCCGGTCTGGCTGGCATAGGCGACCAGCACGGGCTCGCCCGCGCCTTGCGACAGCGCCTCGGCCGCCTGGCGGGCGGCCTTGCGACGCCAAGCCTCGCGCAGGGCGATCGCGCCGCAGAACAGGGCGTAGGCGCCCGTGACGGCCCCAGCGGCCAGCAGGCGGCGAACCTCGGGCGAAAAGGCGGAAAGGTCGGGCATCAGTCGAGCATGGCCCGAAGCGCGGGCGATAGGCGCTCCTCCAGCCCGCCCGACGCGGCGCGGCTGACGATCAGGGCGGCGAGGTCGTGGCGGGCGGAGAAGGCCAGGGCCGCGTCGGGCGCCATGACGGTCAGGGCCGTGGCCCAGGCGTCGGCGCTCATGCAGTCCCTCGCCAGCACCGTGACGCTGACGGTCGGGTGGGCGACGGGCGCGCCGGTGGCGGGGTCCAGGGTGTGGGCGTAGCGGCGGCCGTCGTGGTCGAAGAACCGGCGGTAGTCGCCCGAGGTGGCGACGGAGAGATCATGCAGGGCGACGACGGTCTTTTCCGCGTCGTTGGCGCTGGGGGGGCGCTCCAGCTCGACCCACCAGGGCTGGCCGTCGGGCTTGGCCCCGGTCCCGCGCAGCTCGCCGCCGACCTCGACGAGGTAGCTTTTCACCCCGGCGCGATCCAGCGCGGCGGCGGCCTGGTCGACGCCGAAGCCCTTGGCGATGCCGTTCAGATCGAGCTTCAGGCCGCCCGGCTGGAACAGGGCCTCGCCATCCAGCGTCAGGCGCTTCCAGCCGCCGGCTTCGCGCAGGGCGGTGACGGCGTCGCGTTCGGGCGGCGCGCCGGAGAAGGGGCGGGGGCCAAAGCCCCAGAGGTCGGTCAGAGCGCCGAGGGTCGGGTCGAAGGCGCCGTCGCTGGCCTCGGCGACCTCGATCGCGCGGCGCAGGACGGTCAGGGTCGCCTCGGGCAGCCTGACCCAGCTCCCGGCCGGCGCGCGGTTGTAGCGCGACAGATCCGACAGCGGCTCCCACGGGCTCATCTCGCGCACCACGGCGTCCAGCGCCCGTTGGACCATGGCCTCCAGGGCGGGAAGGTCGACGGTCGCCGGCAGCACCGCCTTGGCCGACCAGGTCGTCCCCATGGTC
>NZ_LSJA01000288.1 GCF_001556515.1 Caulobacter sp. CCH9-E1
CGCCGGCCAGGGCCAGCATCACGGTGATGGCCATCGGCGAGAAGGTCTTGCCCTCCACGCCGGTGAAGGTCAGCAGTGGGGCGTAGACCAGGAGGATGATCGCCTGGCCATAGACGGTGGGCGAGATCATCTCGCGGGCGGCTTCGCGGGTTTCGCCCAGGCGCTCGGACAGCGTCAGGAGACGGCCCTCGTGGTGCTGGCGCTCGGCCAGGCGCCGCAAGGCGTTTTCGACGATGATCACGGCGCCGTCGACGATCAGACCAAAGTCCAGCGCGCCCAGGCTCATCAGATTGCCCGAGACGCCCAGCTTGTTCATGCCGATGGCGGTCATCAGCATCGACAGCGGGATGACCAGGGCGGTGATCAGGGCGGCGCGGAAGTTCCCGAGCAGCAGGAACAGCACCACGATGACAAGCAGAGCGCCTTCGGTCAGGTTCTTTTCGACGGTCTTGATGGTCGCGCCGACCAGCTTGGAGCGGTCGTAGACCACCTGGACCTTCACGCCGACCGGCAGACTCTTGGCCACCTCGGTCAGCTTCTCGGCCGAGGCGCCCGCGACGGTGCGGCTGTTCTCGCCGGTCAGCATCAGCACGGTGCCGACAACGACCTCTTCGCCGTTCTCCGAAGCCGCACCGGTGCGCAGGGCGCCGCCGAGCTTGACGGTGGCGACGTCACGCACGCGGATCGAGACACCTTCACGCGCCGCGACCGTGGCGTTGGCGATCTCGTCGACCGTGCGGACGCGGGCGTCGGCGCGAACGAGGAAGGCTTCCCCGCCCTTCTCGACGAAGTTGGCGCCGACGGCGAGGTTCGCCGCCTCCAGGGCTTTGGCCAGGTCGTTGAACGAGACGCCGACCGAGGCCATGCGGGTCGGATCGGGCTGGACGATGAACTGCTTTTCGAAGCCGCCGATGGAGTCGACACCGGCCACACCCGCGACCGAGCGCATCTGGGGCCGGACGATCCAGTCCTGCACTTCGCGCAGGAACGCCGCCTGGGCCGTGGGATCGGAAAGCCGCTCCCCCGTCGAGGTCAGGTAGGACCCGTCGCTCTGCCAGCCGGGCGAACCTTCGGTGACCTTGGCGCCCTTGCCGCCCGGATGCTCGAAGGCCACGGTCCACATCAGGACCTCGCCCAGACCCGAGGAGATCGGGCCCATGGCCGGTTCGGCTCCGGCCGGCAGGCTTTGGCGCACCTGGGTCAGGCGCTCGGCCACCTGCTGGCGGGCGAAGTAGATGT
>NZ_LSJA01000289.1 GCF_001556515.1 Caulobacter sp. CCH9-E1
CTCATGCCGCTGCACGGGGACCTCGCAGCAGGTCGTAGCGGGCGCAGTCGGCGATCGGCGGATGACGCAAGGCCAAGGCCTGTGACGTGGTGATCGCCTCGGGCCTGGGCGGTTCGCGCCGTCGGGCCAGGATGTTGAGGATCACCTCGTCACTGGCGGCGCCGGCGTCGAGGGCCTCGCGGACCGCGTCGTCCACGGCGTCCAGGCCGTCGTCGAGGACGCTGGCCAGCACCCGAACGAAGCGCCGATCGGCCTCGTCGCCCGAGCCCAGTCGCTTGCGCAGCCGGGTCAGGGCGGGCGGCAGAGACCAGTCCTGGAACGGCGCGCCGTTGCGCAGCGCCCCAGGCTTGCGTGCCAGGACAGGCAGATAGTGCCAGGGGTCATAGACGGTGTGGTCGCGCCCAAAGCCGCGGGGATGATCGGCCACGACCTCGCCGTCGCACAGGACCATGACCCGGTCGGCATAGGCTCGGATCTGCACCGCCCGGCGCGCCGCCCTGGCCTCCACCGAGTAGCGGTTGCGGTCGAAGTTGATCAGGCAGGTGGCCTGGGCGACGGCCTCGACCTGGTGGAAGCCGTCGAAGGGCCCTACGAACGGCGCCAGGAACGGCCGCTCAGCCTCGAACACCTCCTGGACTGTGCGGTCGCGATACTCGGGGTGACGGTCGTTGCGGGCCCGGCGCTCGCACTCGGCTTCCAGCCAGCCGTTCAGCTCCTCCAGGGTCCTGAACCGAGGGCGCGGCTTGAAGATGTTGTCGCGGGCGTAGCCGACCTGGTTCTCCACCTGGCCCTTCTCCCAGCCCGAGGCCGGGGTGCAGGCCACAGGCTCGATCAGGTAGTGGGAGCACATCTGCTCGAAGCGCCGGTTGAAGCGCCGGGTCTTGCCGGCGAACACCGCCTCCACGGCGGTCTTCATGTTGTCGTAGATGCCCCGCCGGGTGACACCGCCAAACAGCGCGAAGGCCCGGGCATGGGCGTCGAACACCATCTCCTGGGTCTCGCGCGGATAGGCCCGGATGTAGAAGCGGCGGCTGTGGCTGAGCCGCAGGTGGGCCACCTTCACCGTCAGCGGCGTGCCGCCGATCTCCACCTGGTCGTGGCTCCAGTCGAACTGGTAGGCGTCGCCCGGCGCGAAGCTCAGGGGCACGAAGGCCTCGACCGGCGAGCTGACGCCCCGGCGCTGATCAGCCCAGCGGCTCGCGTAGCGCCGAACCGCATCATAGCTACCGTCGTATCCCTCACGACTTAGTAGGTCGGCGATCCGTGTCAGCGTCAGCCGGTCTTTACGAGGGCCCGAGGCATTGGCCTCCAACATGCCCTCCAGGCGCTCGATGAAGGTCCCAAGCTTGGGGTGCGGCTGCTCGCGCCGCTCGTAGACCAGAGAGGTCTCTCCCGATCTCAAGACCTTGCGCACCGTGTTGCGCGCCAGGCCCATCTCCCGCGCGATCGTCTTCACGCCCTTACCCCGCGCGAAATGCTCGCGCCGGATCTTCGCCACCGTCTCCAATACCAACATCCCTGTCTCGATCCGCAGCTCCACAAGCCGCCGATCTGGCCATCAAAGCCTCAAGGATAGGGGGTCAACTTTGGACGCCTATCTCCCCGAGAAGGGGGTTAGTTTTGCAAGCCGGAACACA
>NZ_LSJA01000290.1 GCF_001556515.1 Caulobacter sp. CCH9-E1
CCGCGACCAAGCCGACTGGAGACCCGCCTGAACTCAACACGGTTGCTCCCCCGCAGAGCGGGGGAGGAACGAACCAACCCTACTTCGCCACCGTCTTCGCATAGGCCTGGGCCGCGTCGACGATCCGCAGCACATTCCCGCTCCAGATGGCCTCGATGTCGGCGTCCGAATAGCCGGCGGCCTTCAGGCGCGCGGTGATCTTGGGCAGGTCGGTGATGTCCTCGAAGCCGTCCATGCCGCCGCCGCCGTCCCAGTCGGCGCCGACGCAGACGCCCTTGGGGCCGGCCACCTTCAAGACGTGCAGCATGCTCTTCATGTAGAGGTCGAAGTCGCCGCGCGGGGCCGGATAGGCCTTGTCGATGGCCGCGCGCTTGTCCCCATAGGCCTTCACCATCTCGGGCGTGGCCGTCTTCATGTCGGGGGCGCGGCCCAGGGCCTCCAGCGCCGCCTTGCGCTCGGGGCTGGGCGTGGTGTCGGTCAGGTAGATCGAGTTGATGCAGACCGCGCCGCCGGCGTCGGCGATCTTCTTGATGCGGGCGTCATCCAGATTGCGCGGGTGGTTGTAGATCGCCTTCGGACCCGAATGCGAGGCGATGATCGGAACCTTGGACAGGGCCACCGACTGGTCAACGACGTCGTCGCTGGCGTGGCTGACGTCGATCACGATCCCCAGGCGGTTGGCCTCGGCCAGCCAGCGCAGGCCCAGCGGCGAGTAGCCGTTCCAGATCTTGCCCTTCGGATCGGTCGAGCTGTCGGCCAGCTGGTTGTTGCGGAAGTGGACCGGGCCGGCCATCCGCAGGCCTTCCTTGTGGAAGGTGGTCAGCAGAGTGAGGTCCTCGCCCAGCGGCCAGCTGTTCTCCATGCTGACGAAGGCGAACTTCTTGCCGGCCTTGTTGATGCGCCGCGCGTCGTCCGAGGTCAGGGCCAGCTCGAAGCCCGTCTTGTTGCCGGCCAGCATCTCGCGGATCTCGATCGCGCGGTGCAGGGCGTAGTTTCGGGCGTACTCGTAGCCCGCGGCGGTCAGGTCGCCCTGGCCCGTGTAGATCACGAAGAAGCCGCCATCCAGGCCGCCCTCGTTCATGCGCGGCAGGTCGACCTGGCTGAAGTCATGCTCGACCTCGTGACGGTCGGTGATGTTCCAGCCCGGACGGCCGAAGTGGGTCGGGGTGTCGAGGTGGGTGTCCAGCGTCAGGTACTTGTCGTGAGCCGCCTTGTCCGCCTTGGACACCGCCGGCGGAGCCGCTGGGGCCTTGGCCTTGGCCGTTGTCTGGGCTTGGGCGTCGGCGACGCCCCCGAGCAGGGCGGCCGAGCCGAGGAGGACGGTGAGCAGGCGACGCATGGGCGGACTCCGGAGCAATTGTGCGTCCGGAGGCTCACGGCTTGGCTTGCGCCCGTCAACCCATCTTACGGCGTCACATCAATCCCAGCGCCTTGAAGCTGGCCACGCCCTCGCGACCGACCACCAAGTGATCATGGACGGCGATCTTCAGGGCTTTTCCGGCCTCGACGATCTGCTTGGTCATGTCGATGTCGGGCCGTGACGGGGTGGGATCGCCCGAGGGGTGGTTGTGCAGGACCCGATGTAAATTAGGTAAGTTATTGGATATTTTGAAGATAATTCCACCATCCGGCCGCCGATGGGGGCGGCAATCGGGGATGTTGCCATGCCGACCTATGCCTCGGTAGTTGGGCGCACATGATCTTACACGAGCGTCCATATTCAATCATCCCCGGCGCAAGACGACGAATGACCGCCCGCTGAGACGCCTAGCCCGCCAGCGCCTCGATCACCCGGCAGTCGGCGGCCCGTCCGTCGCAGGTCGCCGCCACCATCCGTTGCAGTTCACCGCGCAGGGTCTCCAGCTGGGCGATCTTGGCCTCGACATCGTCGAGCTGTCGCGCCGCCAGGGCGTTGGCCTCGCCGCAGGGGCGCTCGGGATTGTCGGAAAGATCCAGCAGATTGCGGATCGCCTCGACCGAGAAGCCCAATTGGCGCGCGTGGCGGATGAAGGCCAGGCGGCGGACGGCGTCCGCGTCATAGACCCGGCGATCATTGGCTGCTCGCCGGGGCTCCGGCAGCAGCCCGATCTCCTCATAGAAGCGGATGGTCGGGACCTTGACGTCGGCGGCCTTGGCCAAGAGGCCGATGGAAAGGGTCATGAGGTGCTCCTTAGTTTTGCAGATAGGCCCTTGATCCTCTAGTGGCTAGAGGATGCATGGTGGCCTCATGAGCGAATCCTGTTCCAGCAAACCGGCCGCGTCGGGCTGCGGTTGCGGAAGCGACGTCAAGTTCGACGGCGCCACGCCCGCCTATAGCCGCGCCCTGGCCTGGGTGATCGCCATCAACCTGGTCGGCTTTGTCGTGGTGCTGATCGGCGGCATGGTCGAAGGCTCGGCGTCGTTGTCGGCCAATGCGCTCGACTTCCTGGCCGACAGCGCCACCTACGCCATCAGTCTATGGGCCATCGGCAAGTCGGTGGGCATCCGCACCGGCGCGGCCCTGTTCAAGGGCGTCAGCCTGGGCCTGGTCGCCCTGTCGGTCGCGGGCTTCGCCGCCTGGCGCGCCTGGAGCGGCGCGGCGCCCTCGGGCGAGGCGATCTCGGCCCTGGGGCTGTTTGGCGCCCTGGCCAATCTCGTCGCCGCCGCCTTGCTCGTCCGCTATCGGGATGGCGACGCCAATGTCCGTTCGGTGTGGCTCTGCACGCGCAACGATCTGATCCAATGCCTGGGCGTGGCGGCTACCGGCGGGTTGGTCTGGCTGACCGGTTCGCGCTGGCCTGACCTGATCGTCGGCGTGCTCCTGGCCGGCGTCTTCCTGAGTTCGGCCTACCAGATCATCCGCCAGGCTCGCGACGAACACCGCGCCGACCTCGCGACTTCCTGACATATGCTCAAGCTCTTGCCACACGCGCCTTTTTGCGCCCATGGATTGATAATGATTACTGGTCTCAAGGGGCGTCTGGCCTCGATCCTTGGCGGGCTGCTGGCGGTCCTGATCTTCACGGCGGCGCCGATGGCCCATGCCCAGGAGGCCAGTTCCTCGCAAACCGCCTGGCGGCTGCTCGACTATCTGTCGGTCGACTACGCGGGCGCGGTGAAAGACGGCAAGGTCATCAGCCCGTCCGAATATGCCGAGATGAACGAGTTCGCCGGCCAGGTGCGTGAGCGCATCGCCGGCCTGCCGGCCACCAAGGCTCAGCCGGACCTGCTGGCTAAGGCGCAAAGCCTGCAAGCCACGATCGCCGCCAAGCAGGAGCCGGCCGTGGTCTCGGCCAAGGCCCATGCCCTGGCCAACGACCTCCTGGCCGCCTATCCCACGCCCCTGGCCCCCAAGCGCGCGCCGGACCTGGCGCGCGGCGCGGCGCTCTATGCGGAAAACTGCGCGGCCTGCCACGGCGAGACCGGCAAGGCTGACGGCCCCAACGCCGCGGGCCTGGATCCGCCGCCGATCGCCTTCGCCGACGCCGGCCGCGCGCGCCAGCGCAGCGTCTTTGGCCTCTACCAGGTGATCCAGCAGGGTCTCGACGGCACCGCCATGGCCAGCTACGCCCACCTGCCGTCCGACGACCGCTGGGACCTGGCCTTCTATGTCGGGCGCTTCGCTTTCAGCGACGCCGAGGCCGCCGTCGGCGAAAAGCTCTGGAACGAGGACGCCGCCGTCCGCGCCCGCTTCCCCGACCTGCAGACCTTGACCCAGACCACGCCGGCCGCCCTGGCCACCACCCTCGGCGAGACCAAGGCCCGAGCGCTGACCGCCTATCTGCGACGCCATCCCGAAGTCGTCACCCGCACCGGCGGCGGCTCGCTCGATGTCGCCCGCCAGAAGCTCGCCGCAAGCCTCAAGGCCTACGAGGCCGGCGACCGCAAGGCCGCCGCCGACCTCGCGCTCGCGGCCTATCTCGATGGCTTCGAGCCGGTCGAGCCGTCGCTGGGCGCGCGCGATCCGGCCCTGATGCGACGGATCGAAGGGGCGATGGGCGACGTGCGCGGCGCGATCGGTAAGGCCGCGCCGGCCAGCGAGGTCAAGAGCCAGATCGAGCGGCTCGACGCCCTGTTCGCGGCCGCAGGCAGAGCCTTGGCCCCGGAAAAGGCCAACAGCCTGTCGAGCTTCGCCGGCGCCTTCACCATCCTGTTGCGCGAGGGCCTGGAAGCCCTGCTGATCGTGGTCGCCATGATCGCCTTCCTGCGCAAGGCCGAGCGAACCGACGTGCTGCCCTACGTCCACGGCGGCTGGATCGCAGCCCTGGCGGCTGGTGGTCTGACCTGGGCCGCAGCGACCTTCTTCATTTCGATCAGCGGGGCCAGCCGCGAGCTGACCGAGGGCTTCGGTTCGGTGATCGCCGCCGCCGTGCTGATCTCGGTCGGACTCTGGATGCACGGCAAGGCCCAGGCCGACGCTTGGCAGGTCTATATCCGCGAGAAACTATCCCACGCGCTCTCCAAGTCGTCGGCGTGGTTCCTGTTCCTGCTGGCCTTCATCGTCGTCTATCGCGAGGTGTTCGAGACCATCCTGTTCCTGACGGCGCTGTGGACCCAGGGCGGGGCAGGGGCGGTGCTGGCCGGCGTCGGCTGCGCCGTCGTCGTCCTGGCCGCCATCGCCTGGGCCATGCTGCGGTTCTCCAAGCGCCTGCCGATCGGCAAGTTTTTCGAATACAGCGCCATCCTGATGGCGATCCTGGCGGTCGTCCTGGCCGGCAAGGGCGTGGCCGCGCTGCAGGAGGCTGGCCTCTTGGACCTGCACCCGCTGGCTCTGCCGCGCATCGAACTGCTGGGCTTCTTCCCGACCATCGAAGGCGTCGCCGCCCAGGCGCTCACCCTGGCCATCCTGGTCGGCGGATTCTGGTGGTCTCGGCACAGAGCCGGCGAAATGGGGGCAAAGAGGTCCGCCTAAGGGCCATCTGACCACTTCAAACGGGATGGGCAGGGCATCGAGAGAGATTCGATCATGGCGCGACAACGCGGTACGGGCTTCTGTAGCTTTCCGCTTTGCCCCAGTTATCGCGAAGTCTTCGCCAGGTGTTTGTTGCCGTAATTGGAGCGCTCGGCAATGTGACACTATAACATGTAATCATATAACGCATTTCAATCTGGACTGAGCGGAGGTATTGCAGATTTCGATGGCTGGAATCGCGCCCCTTCGTCGGCAAGTCGGCAGATATGCCGACACGTGGCGCTCGCGCCGCGCGCCGTCCTCGCGATTCAGCTTCGGCAAGGCATGGGCGCTGTTCGTAACCTGCACGTTCATCCTCGGCATCGTCATCTGCGGACCTGCTGAGCACGCTGCGCTGGAGACCGAAACTCAGGTCGCCAGCCAGATCGTCATGTCGAGCGTCCAGGCGCCAGCATTGATCAAGACCGCTGGCGACCAGAAGACCCCCATCAAGAGAACGCTCACGGCCTGCACCGGTCATTGTTCGGCGCATGGCATAAGCTTGCCCGTGTCCTTCGCGCCCGAGATGATAGCGTTTGAGCATCGTGCCGTTTGGCTGGCCGAGCCGGATGTGGGCCTGCTCATCGATCGTTCCGTCCTGCTCGAACGTCCGCCTAGAGCCTGACGCGACCCTTCCGCCCGAGGAGGCGGACCGTTTGCGTCTCAATCTCTAGGAACACATCTTCATGACTCTCATCATGCGTGGACAGCTGCGTTTCGCGGCCGTGAGCGTGGTCGCGATTGTCGGCGCGTTGGCGTCCGCTCGCGGCGCGGCGGCCGATCCGGCGCCGCCTTTCAAGGACCTTCTCGCCCAGGCGCAAGCCAATGCCCCAAGGCTCGCCGAAGCCGCCGCCGGCGTGCGCCAGGCCGAGGGCCTGGCTCGTCAGGCTGGCGCTCGACCCAATCCCACCGTCGGGATGGAGATCGAGAACTTCAGCGGCAGCGGCGTCTATAGCGGCGCGAACAATGCCGAGACGACCTTTTCGCTGAGCCAGCCGCTCGAAGTCGGGGGCAAGCGCGGCGCGCGGGTCGCCGCCGGTCGGGCGGCTCTCGATGCTGCACGGGCGCGGCTGGTCCAGTCGAAGGCCGATTTCGCCTTCGCTCTGGCCGACGCCTACGCCCAGGCCGAAGCCGCCGAACGCCGGGTCGCCCTGGCCGAAGAGGCCGTGACGCTGTCCGACGAGACCCTGCGCGCCTCCCGAGCTCTGGTCGACGCGGGCAAAGAGGCCGAACTGCGAACCCTCCAGGCGCAAGCCGCGCTCACCGGCGCGCGCGCGTCGTTGGAAGAAGCGCGGGCCGAGCGGACGGGCGCCTTCTCGCGGCTCACCGCTCTCGTCGGATCGACCACGCCCTACACCTCGCTCAGCGACAGCCTGCTGACCAACCCCAAGGTCACGAGCCAGCCGGGCGACATCGACGCGCTGTCGACGCCCGCCGTTCTGGCGGCCGAGGCCGATCGCGAAGCCGCCGCCCGTCGCGTGCGCATCGAGCGGACCCGCGCTGTGCCGGACGTCACGGTCTCGGCCGGCGTTCGCCGGTTCAGCGGCGACGACTCCACGGCCTTGGTCGCGGGCGTGTCGCTTCCGATCCCGGTCTTCGACCAGAACCGCGGCAACATCACCGCCGCCCAAGGCGAGCTGCAGGCCGCCGAGGCTCGGCTCAATGCCGCGCGGTTCGACGCCGAGGCCGACATCCGCACGGCCCGCTTCCAGCTGGGCGCGGCCCAGTCGCGCGCCGACGCGGCCGGCCAGGGCGAAACCAGCGCCGCCGAAGCCTTCCGCCTCACGCGGATCGCCTACGAGTCCGGCAAGGCCCCCCTTGTCGAACTAATCAATGCGCGCCGGTCCCTGGCCGAAGCGCGTGACCAAACCATTCAGGCCCAATTGGCGCGCGTTCGCGCCGAGGCCGACCTGGCGCGCCTGCAAGGCCGCCTCTTCGGAGATCGCTGATGCGCAAGTCCAACTCCTCGAACCGGCAGTTGCTGCTGGCCGGCGCGGCCGTGGTGGTCGTGGCGATCGCCGCCTTCTCGGTCGGCAAGATGTCGGGCGGCAAACCCGCCGAGACCGCGACCGCTGAAAAGCCGGCGGCGGCAGCTCCCGCGGCCGGACCCCAGAGCCTGTCGATGGGCCCCGAGCGCATCACCGCCTCGGGCGTCCAACTGCAGACGGTCAACACCGGGGGCCTGGCTTCCGAGGTCGTCGCGCAGGCCACGGTCGAAGCCGAACCCGGTGGGGAGGCGGCTCTGACCGCCCGCGCCGCCGGTTCGATCACCCGGATCACCAAGCGCCTCGGCGACCCCGTGCGGGCCGGCGAGACCCTGGCCCTGGTCT
>NZ_LSJA01000291.1 GCF_001556515.1 Caulobacter sp. CCH9-E1
ACATGTCGCCGATGTCCTCGTCGACCATGTGGCGCAGCGGCTGGGTCAGGCGACCGCCGTAGACGCCGTCCAGCTTCGCGCCGGGATGCACGCGCTCGGACTTCCAGGACTTCACGCCCAGACGGAACAGGCGCGCGGCCGAGGACGTGCCGAACGAGCCGCCCCAGCCGTGACGGACCAGTTGGTCGCCGATGTAGTTGTCGATCGGCACCTGATACCAGTCCGCCGCGCCGCCGCGGGCGATGGTCTCGCGGACCTCCTGGGCGAAGGCGGGGGTGACGCCCTCGTCGGCGTCCAGCTCCAGGATCCAGTCGCCGGTGCAGCGCGCCAGGCCGGCGTCCTTGCGCGCGCCCTCGATCGGGAAGATGCCGGAAACCACCCGGGCGCCGTACTGGCGCGCGATGGCTTCGGTGCCGTCGCTGCAGCGGTCGGCGACCACGACGATCTCGTCGCAGAACGACAGGGCGGCCAGACAGGCGGGCAGGCGCTGTTCCTCGTTGTGGACGCAGAGCAGCGCGGTAAGCTTGGTCATCACTCGAAATCCCTGATCGAGCGTCCCGCGCCCCAGCGGCCGCTCTCACAGAAGATGACGGCGCCGTTCGCGGTCTCCCCCCGGGGCCGGCGCTAAGAAACATGCAAGCTTTGCGACGGCCGGGCTTAGAAGTTCGCCGACAGGGATAGGCTCCACGTGCGGGGCCGTTGCGGCGTGACCTGGCGGACCTGGCCGAAGCTGAAAGGATTGCCGTAGGCGAAGGTGTCGCTGGAGCTGTTCCAGGGATTGCTGACGAACACCGCCGCGCGCCAGCGGTCGGTCATCACCTGGGCCGAGACCTTGCCGGTGTAATAGCCGCCCATGGACGGGGAATAGCGCGGGTCAAAGGTCAGGCGCGAACGGCCGATATAGCCGGTCTCGGCCGTCAGCATCAGCGTGGCCTCGGTCGTCAGCGGCCGATGGTAGGTGACCAGGCTGCCGAAGGAGACGTCCGGCACGCCGGGAAGGCTGGCCGCCGCGCCGATGCCGAAGCCCGGCGCGATGCGGGTCAGCTTGGGCTCGTTGAACAGGGCGTTGCCCGAAACGGTGAGGCGGTTCGTGGCGCGCCAGGCGGCCTCGACCTCGACCCCGCGATTGCGGCCGTCGCCGATATTGGCGGTGTAGGACAGGCCCGAGGGGAAGTACTGGTCGGTCTGTATGTTGCGCCAGTCGTCGTAGAAAAGCGCCGTGCGCAGGTTCAGGCGGCCTCGGAACGGGGTCAGGGTGGCGCCGATCTCGTAGTTGCGCAGGTGGTCGGGGTGGAACACGCGGCGCGTCGGCGCGGGGACCACCAGTCCCCCGGAGTTGAACCCGCCGGCGCGATAGCCCTCCGAGGTCAGCAGATAGATCATGCCGCCGCCGGACAGATCGCGCTGCAGCGAGACCTTGGGCGAGAAGCCGCTGAACGACGCCTTGCGATCGAGATCCCGCGAAGTCCCGGGAGACGGCGCCAGCACGTGGGATCGCGTGTGGACCGTGGTCTTGAACCGGCGTCCGCCCACCGAGGCCTTCCAGCCGGCCCCGAGGTCGTAACTGGCCTCGCCATAGACCGCGTACTCGTTCAGCAGGTCCTTGCGGTTCTCATTATAGACCGTGCGGGTGACGTTCGAGCTCCGGGCGCGAAGGCCCGCGTCGCCCTCCTCGATGCTGTTGGCGGCGAAAAGGCCGACCATCCAGCGCAGCCGGCCTCGCTCCGGACCGGTGTAGAGCGCGTCCTGGACGGCCATCCGCACCCGCGAGCTTTCGTCGTACAGGCCCAGCTCCACGCCCGCCTCGGCGAACTGCGTCAGGGCCAGGGTGGCGTCGTAACGGCTGGCGAACTTGTGGGCGACGTAACCGGTCACGGATTCGAACTGCCCCCAATCGCCCGAACCGCTGATCTTCAGCGAGGTCTGGCCGAGCCGGTTGCGATGCGTCTCGCGCACCTGGTTGGCGCGGCGAGGACCGCTGGGGGCCAGGGTGACGTACTGGGTGTCCTTGGACGAGACGCTCTGGCCGGCGACGCCCAGCCGGAGCTCCCATTCGCCCCGCTCGACTCGCCAAGCCACGCGGCCGCCCCGGCGCGTGGTCTTGTCCACGTTGGACAAGCGCAGGTTCACGTCGTCCAGGTAACCGCCGTCGACGTCGTGGTAGAGCGTCGCCCGCAGGGCCGACTGGGCGCTGGTCGGCACGTTGACCACGCCTTCGAAGCGATAGCTGTTGGAGCCCGACTCGGTATCGGCGAAGGTCGCGCCGGCCGAGGCGGAATAGGCGCCGAGCTCGGGCGCGCGGGTGACGATGCGGTAGATGCCGCTGAGCGAGCCGCCGCCGTAGAGCGCGCCTTGCGGGCCGCGCAGCACCTCGACGCGCTCGACGTCGATCAGCCGAAGGTCGGGGTCGGGGGCGTTGTAGTTGACCGGCAGGTCGTCGAGATAGGTCCCCACCGTCGACTGGGTGCGTCCGGTGAAGGTGCCGTCCGACAGCCCGCGCAGCAGGATCTTGTTGCGCGCCGCGCCCAGGTTGGTGGTGATGAAGCCGGCGGTCTGGCGCGCCACCGAACCGGTCTCGCCGACCCCGGTGTCCTGCAGCTGGGGCGAGCCGATGACGCTGACGCCGCCCGGCAGGCTGCCCAGTCGCGCGGGACGCTTGCCGGCCGTGATGATCAGCGGCGCCAGAGGGGCGACAGGCTCGATCGCGGTCGGCGCGACGGGGCGGGCGACCACCTGAGGGCGGGCCGGGGGTTTGAGCGGAGAAAGGCGGACCGTGCGCGCGTCGACCAGAGCGTAGGCGCAACCGCGTCCGGCCACGGCGCGGTCGAGGGCCTCGCGCAGCGTGAACGACCCGACCAGGGGAACGCCTGGGCCCTTGCAGGCCTCGACGCCGCCGACGCTGACGCCCATGCGGACGCCCAGCTCGATCAAGGTTTCCGAGGTGGTCGTCTGGCGGATGTCCAGGCGCACGCGGCCATCGACAGCGGCGGCGGCGCCGCGTCCGCTAAGGCCAAGTCCCAGGACGCTGGCGGCGAAAAGGAGAAGGGCCCGTCTCAGGAGCAGGCCCGCCTACGCGCGTCAGTTCGAAGCGGACGGCCTTCCGCGCAGGACAATGGCATCATCGGTCGGCGTCGCCGAAATAGGCATCAGGCTGGTCAGGCGGCGAACCATCGCATCCTGACTATCCACGATCAATACGCCGGAAAACCGCAGCGTGGCCGTATTTTCCCCTTCGAGGCGAAGGGGGCGGTCGAAATAGTGGTTCATGTCGCCGACGATCCGAGCCAGCGGCTGGTCACGATAGACCAAGCGACCCGAGCGCCAGCCCACCTGATCCTCGGCGGCGACCGACCGCACCGAGACGCCGGACGCGCCTTCCACATGCTCCAGCATCTGGCCGGGACGCAGTCGGACGGGCGTGTCTTCGCCGTCGGTCGAGACCTCGACCAGGCCGCGCAGGACGGTGACGCTGAGCTGGCCGTCGCGGCGGCGCACGTCGAACTTGGTGCCGAGCACCCGCACCGTCTCGTCGCCGGCGGTGATCAGGAAGGGACGGGCGCTGTCATGCGCCACGTCGAACAGGGCCTGGCCCTCGTGGACCGTGACGCGACGAGCGTCCTTCTCCAGACGGACCGACACGTGCGAGTCGGTGTTCAGGTCGATGCGGGTGCCGTCGGCCAGGTCCAGGGTGCGGCTTTCACCCTTGGCGGTGGTGTAGAGCGTATCGGGCTGGGGCAGCAGTTCGCCCCACGGCGCCACCGTGATCGCGATGGCGGCCGCGGCGGCGGCGGCGCCCAGACCGCCCAGCCAACGCCAGTCGATCGTGAACGCCGGCTTGGCCGCGGCGCGCCTGGGTTCGGCCAATTCCCCCCGGACGGCCGCCCCTCGCTGGAAGATCTCCTCGTCGACGGCCTGGATGGCGTCATACGCCTCCTGCGCGCCCGGCTCGGAAAGCCAGGCGTCAAACGCCAGCCAGTCGGTCTCATCGACCTCCGGCCGCTGCAATCGGGTCAGCCAATCGGCCGCCTCTTGCAGATGCTGCGCTGACCGGCTCATCCGGCTTTGCTCCGACGAGGATCCATCATCCCCCACGGGAAGGACGTCGCGACGATGCCCCGCCCTCTATTGAGAGATGCATAAATCAACGCAGTCGCCTCGTCAGGGTCTTTAGGGCCGAGCTTATGTGCTTTTCCACCGTACTGGTGCTGATGCCCATGCGACGGGCTGTCTCGGCATGGCTGAGGCCCTCCAGCTTGTGCAGTTGGAAGGCGTGGCGGGTCTTTTCCGGAAGGTCGTCCACGGCCTCGACCAGGGCTCTCAGGCGTTGCCGGGAATGGACGACTTCATCGGCCGCCGGCTCATCGGCGACCTCGTGTCCCGCCAGGACCGTCGTATTGGCTTCGCGCCAGTCATGGTCGCGCGCGCCAGAGCGTTTCTGGCTGCGCAGGCGATCCAGCATGAGGTTCGAGCCGATGCGGTGCAGCAGGGCGGACGGGTTGTCCACCGCGCTGTCCGCCTCCATCGCCATAAGCCGCAGATAGAGATCCTGCACCAGGTCCTCCGCCTCGGCGCGCGAGCTCAGTCGCGCGGCGAAGAAGCGCACCAGATTGGCCCGCTTCTCCTCATAAAGGCTCAACAGCACGGCCTTGTCCGAGCCTGTTGCGCTCAAAAGATCACCCGCTTCCACACCACGCTGTCCCCCACAGGCCGCAGCAATATCCATCTTTTGAGCGGAAAGACGATCGTTTGTTGCGACTGCAGGACACCGGTGTCGAGCAACGTCTCTTTGGCGAGGTCTCCGGGGTCTGCGCCTTGAGCGCGAAAAGCCCTGTCGCGTCGCGTCTCGAGACGAACAGGGACCCGCGAAGGGCGTAACCTTGCTCGAATAGGCTCTGCATCATGTGGCGAAATGTCGCGCGGGTCGTGTTTGGGTTGTCTGACGCCAGCGCCTGTCGCCGCCGCCACGATCGTCACGGTAGCGCTCCCATCGCGCTTGGCCTCCGCGGCGAATGATCCTACCGATGCGGCGTCAATCTTCGGGAGCCGCCGCATGACCGTCATCGACAAGGGCCAGGCCAGTCTGTCGTTCGTTCCCGAGGTCGGCGGCGCCGTCTCGGGCTTCACGGTCGGCGGTCGTGACGTGCTGCGGCCCGCGGCGGCTGGGACGAGCGACGCCCTGATGACGGCCTGCTTTCCGCTGGTCCCGTTCTGCAACCGCATCCCGCACGGCCGGTTCGTGTTCGAAGGGCGCGAGGTTGTGCTGCCGCCGAACCTGGCGGGACACCCGCACCCGCTGCACGGCCAGGGCTGGCGCTCGGCCTGGACCGTCGAACACGCCGCCGACGGCGAGGCGCTGCTGTCCTACCAGCACGCGCCGGACGCCTGGCCCTGGGCCTATCGCGCCGAGCAGCGCTTCCATCTGCTCGACTCAGGTTTCCGCGCCCAGCTGACGGTGATCAACACCAGCGACACGGCGATGCCGGCGGGCCTGGGCTTCCATCCCTATTTCCCGCGCCGCCCGGGCGAGACCCTGACCGCCGCCAATGACGGCGTCTGGCTGATCGACACCGAAGTCCTGCCGACCGAGCATCATCCGGGGCCGTGGGAGGCCGACTGGGCGGCCGGCGCGGCGGTCGAGGGGCATGGCCTGATCGATCACTGCTACACCGGCTGGGACCAGCGGGCGGTGCTGCGCGCGCCTGGGCGGCCGGAGACGGTGATCACCGCCTCGCCGGAATGTCGCTGGCTGCACGTCTATGTCCCGCCGGGCGAGGACTTCCTATGCGTCGAACCCTGCGCCAGCCGCCCAAACCCGTTCGGCGAGGGCGACACCGGCATGGTCGTGTTGCAGCCGGGCGAAAGCCGCTCGATCTGGATGGAGATCGCTACGGCGTGATGCCGGCCTGGGCCTTCAGCCGGGCGACCATGTCGCTCGACATGTAGCCGTCGGCCGGCAGCTGCTGGCTCTGCTGCCAGGCGCGCAAGGCCTTGCGGGTGCCCGCGCCGATCACGCCGTCGGCGGGGCCGGGATTGAAGCCGACGCGGGCGAGGGCCATCTGGGCGGCCATGCGGTCCGACAGCGACAGCGCGGTCTCCTGCGGCCAGGCGGTAACCAGCGGTCCGCCGCCGCCGAAGCGGTCGGCCAAGAGGCCGATGCCCAGGGCGTAGGACGTCGAGTTGTTGTAGGTCCGGATCGCGAAGTGGTTCGGCAGGGCCAGGAACGCTGGACCGGCCGCGCCCGCGGGCAGGATCAGGCCGGCGGGCTGGGCGGCGTCCGCCTCGGTCCAGGGCAGTCCGTCGGCGCGACGAACGCCTTTTTCTTCCCACCAGGCCGGAATCTCGCGCGGGCCTTCGGCCAGGGCGTAGTCGAAGCCGGCGGGCAGGATCACTTCCTGGGCCCAGCCCACGCCGGGCTTCCAGCCGCCCTTGACCAGAAGATTGGCGGCCGAGGCCAGGGAGTCGGCGTCCGAGCCCCAGATGTCGCGCCGGCCGTCGCCGTCGAAGTCGACGGCCGTCGCGCGGTAGCTCGACGGGAGAAACTGGGTCTGACCCATGGCTCCGGCCCAGGAACCCTTCAGTTGCTCGCGGGTGTCCTCGCCCGATTCGATGATCTTCAGGGCGGCGATCAGTTCGCCTTCGGCCCAGGCGCGTCGGCGACCGTCGTAGGCCAGGCTGGCCATCGAGCGGACGACGTCAAAATCGCCCTGCAGCTTGCCGAACGCCGACTCCATGGCCCAGACCGCCAGCAAGATGTCGCGCGGCACGCCATAACGCGCCTCGATCTGCGGCAGGAAGGCCAGCTGCTCGCGCTTAGCGCGGCCGATGGCGATGCGGTCGTCGCTGATCACGCCGGCGATATAGGCGCCCACGGGCTTGGAGAACTCCGGCTGCCGGCTGTCCAGGCTGATGACTCTGGGATTGGGCGTGACGCCAGAGAGCTCGCGATCGAACACCTGCGGCGAGACACCGGCGGCGATGGCGCGAGGCCTGAAGTCCGACAGCCAAGCGTCGAAGGCTAGAGTCTCGGCGTCAGCGGGCGTCGGCGGGGCGGCGGAGGGCGTCTGCGGCGCTTGGGATTGCGGCGCGGTTTGCGGCGCCGGGGCCGGGGTCATCGGCGGATGCGGAGCGGTCTCAGCGCAGCCAGCAAGGAACAGGACAAGAAAGACGCGACGATCAAGAGCCATGCGGGGGAAGCTACCGGCGTTCGGACGATGGGTTCAATCACAAGCGCGCGGCCCGGGGTAAGTTCCCTCAAACATGCGTGAGAGCCCTGGAGCGCATTGACTCAACGGCCCGTCGCACTTATACGCACCGCCTCCGAAACACCCGGATGTTCCGGCCGCTCTCTTGGCGCGCCCGAACCTCTCCGCTGAGTACAGAGACGGTCATGAAGGTTCGCAGCTCGCTGAAGTCGCTGAAGGGTCGCCACCGCGACTGCAAGATGGTTCGCCGCAAGGGCGTCATCTACATCATCAACAAGACCGACCCGCGCTTCAAGGCCAAGCAGGGCTGATGACGACTGCCGCGTCTCCCAGAGCCGTTCTCTGGGATGTCGGCAATGTCATCGTGCGCTGGGACCCCCGCGCACTCTACGCGAAGATTTTCAAGGAACCGGCCGATATCGACCGGTTCCTTTCGCATGTCTGCACCCTGGATTGGCACGTCGAGCACGATAAGGGCGTCGACTTCGTCCGGAACGCCGCGCCGCTGATCGCGCGATTCCCCGAGCACGAAGCCGAGATCCGCGCCTGGGACGAACGCTTCGACGAGATGCTGTCGGGCCCGATCCCCGAGACCGCCGCCGTGATCGAGGCGCTGGCCGCCCGCGACGTGCCGCAGTTCGCCCTGACCAACATGCCGCAAAGCAAGTGGCCGGGCGTGCAGGCGATCTCGCCCGCCCACTTCGGCTTGTTCCGCGACGCGATCGTCTCGGGCGACGAGAAGGTCATCAAGCCCGACCGCCGGATCTACGAGATCGTGCTGGAGCGAACGGGTCTGTCGGCCGGCGACCTGCTGTTCATCGACGACAGCGCCGCCAACATCGCCGCCGCGGACGCCATCGGCTTCCACACCCACCACTTCACCGACCCCGCGCAACTGCGCGGCGCGGTCGCGGCGCACGGCCTGATCTGACAAAGGCCTCCCGCCGCCATGGCGCGGTGGGGCGAAGACGCCTATCTGGGGCCCGTACACAGTGCGGAGCCTCCCATGAACGTCTCGATGATCGGCCTCGGCGCCATGGGCGCGGCCATGGTGCGCAATCTGCTGGCCAAGGGCGTGAAAGTGACGGTGTGGAACCGCTCGCGCGCCATTGTCGACGCACTGGCCGCCGAGGGCGCGACCCCCGCCGCCGATGTCGATGAAGCGTTCGAGGCCGATATCGTCCTCTCGATGCTGGCGCACGACCAGGCGGTGAAGGACGTGCTGCTCGACAGCGGCGTCCTGGCCCGCGCGCGCAAGGGCGTGGTCCACGTCAATCTCGCCACCATCTCGACCGCCCTGGCCGGCGAGCTGGCCGCGCTGCACGCCGAGCTTGGCCTCGGCTATGTGGCCTCCCCCGTGTTCGGCCGCCCTCCGGTGGCGCAGGCCGGCGGGTTGAACGTCCTGGCCGCCGGCGCGCCCGACGCCGTCGCGACCGCCATGCCGGTGCTGGAAATGCTGGCCGCCAAGGTCTGGCCGCTGGGCGAGGATCCCGTCCGCGCCAACGCCCTGAAGCTGGCCGGCAACTTCATGATCGTCTCGGCCATCGAGTCGATGGGCGAGGCCGTGGCGCTGGGCGAAGCCTATGGCGTGCCCGCGCCGGAGCTCTTGGACATGCTGAGCAGCACACTGTTCGCTGCGCCGATCTACAAGATCTACGGCGCCATGATCGCCGAGCGCCGGTATAGCCCGCCAGGCTTTGGCGCCGCGCTGGGCCTCAAGGACGTGCGCCTCGTGCTCGACGCCGCCGAGGCCAAGGGGCTGTCGATGCCGCAGGCCGATCTGGCCGAGGCGAGCCTGGAGATGCTGCTCGGCGGAGAGGACAAGGATCTCGACCTGGCGGCCCTGGCCGAGGTGGCGCGCGGACGGGTGGAAGGAAGGTAGTGGACGGTCGCTGAATCGCGCTTCCCAGCGGCGCGGCTTCGAACTAGGTTCCGCGCCTCCGATTTCCAGCCTTTCCGCGAGACCGCCCCATGGCCGACGACGCCATTCCCCACGCCGACGTCCTGAACTCCACCGCCCAGAACCAGCTGAAGTCGATCATCGAGCGCGTCGAGCGCCTCGAGGTCGAGAAGACCGAGATCATGGAGCAGATGAAGGAAGTCTACGCCGAGGCCAAGGGCAACGGCTTCGACGTGAAGATCCTCAAGAAGGTCGTCCGCCTGCGCAAGCAGGACCGCGCCAAGCGCCAGGAAGAGGACGCGATCCTCGACCTCTATCTGTCGGCCATCGGCGAGATCTAGGAATGCGTCCCTCTCCCAGAGGGAGAGGGAAGGACCCATCGCGCGGCGATGGGAAGGGTGAGGGGTTTGGGCGACTGACGCCTTACCCTCTCACCCCTGCCCCTCTCCCCATGGGAGAAGGATCGCGCTAGCGTCCCGGCCATGCGCGCCAAGCCGCCCAATCCCAAGGAGCAAGCCAAGCGGGCAGCGCTGAACGCGCTGAAGCGCGCCCGCCGCGCGGCCGAGAAGTCGGGCGTCGAGCTCTCCGAGTGGGAGGGCGAGTTCCTGACCAGCGTCGCCCAGCGCGTCGAGACCTACGGCCGCGCCTTCGCCGACCCCGAAAAGGGCGCGCGGGGCCAGGCCCTGTCGGGCAACCAAGCCATCAAACTCAAGGAAATCGCCGCCAAGGCCAAGGGCGACGGGCCCGCTGACGCCAAGGGAGCCCGCAAGCCGATGCGTCGGGGCGGCGGCTTCGGACGCGCCGCGCGCCGCGAAATGTCGCGTCCAGAGGACGATGAGTGATCGCCGCTTCGGAGGAAGCTGAACACAACCCGGATGGCGTGTGTCGTGATTTTCGACGCCACCCTAAATAATTCCCGAAAGGCTTACCAAAAACCGCCGTTCGCCCCTTCGCGTTAAGGCCTTGGTAATCATACGCCTAGAAAATACAAACGATTGTAATGGTTTAAAGTCTTAATGGACGTAGGGTTCCGGGTCGCGTGCTCACGGCGGCCCGCCCTCGATGCGCACGGGTCCTTGGGCCTGGCTCGGCGCAGAGTGAACCCTGCCATTCGCTGGATTAGGGACTATGGCGACCACCTATCAGATGCTGATGCGCCGCAAGTCGGAGCTCGAAAACCGCATGATCGAGGCGCAGCGACGCGCCCAGGCGCCGTTCGAAAGCGAGCTGCGCGCCATCGTGCTGGCGCTCGACGCCCTCAAGCAGGCCGGCATGGCCGAGCGTCTGTCGTCGGGTGAGCCGGCGCCGTTCGCCGCGCCCCAGCCCAGCCGCCGCGGCCGCCGCGGCCGCACCACGCGCGACATGATCCTGATGGCCCTGGCCCAGTCGCCGGGCCTTAACGAAGCCGAGATCGCTCGCCAGCTGGACCATCGCTGGAGCCGCCCGGTGACGCCGACGGCGGTTGGTCGCGAGTTGGAAACCATGGCGGCCGAGGGCCTGACGCGCCGCTCCGGCCCCGGCTGGATCCGCCTGGACCTGACCAACGCCGAAGCCCCGCGCGCCGAGGCCGAGGACGAAGAGCGCGTCAGCGTCGCGGCGGGGCTGTAGACCGCTCTCAAGCGGTCACCAAGACGCTTTGCCGGCGGCCCTTCTGATCAGCTCGCCGTCTCTCGGCAAAAGGAATCCGGCGGAAACGTTTTCGCGGACGGCGCGCTCGACCGCTCGACGGTAGGCCCTCGTGGTCGGGTACAGGCCTCGCAACTTGGATATCGGGAAGGGCTGATAATAGCCCTGTGCGCCGCAAGCCGCCGCTCCCGTATTTCTGCCAACGTTCAGACCGACTGGCACCGCGACCTCGGGAAGCCGAATTCCGCCCAAGGCGAGGCCAGCTGGGTCCCTCCGCAAACGGCCTTCGTGGTCGAGCTGCCTTATGAGGCGGGGCGCTTTGGGAGGCGGCGGGCCTCCTCGCGACCAGCTGACGAGCTTATCCAATCCAGACGCCTCGACCATGTAGGCCGAGGTCGTGGTTCCGATCGCGGCGACCGAGCATTTCGGCCCGATCGCCGCCTGGACCGACGTGCCCAAATCGCGCAGCTGGACAGGCTCTCGCGCGGCGCGCAGATGGCGATCCACGTGAGAGGCGCCGGCGATCTCCCACTGGCGAAAGCGAGGGGAGTCCTCCGGCTGGTTCTCGGCGTCGGCTCCGGCGGCGTCGCCCTCGGCGACGATGCGCAATACGGGAGCGGGCGTGGCGGGATCGATCTTGGCGCTGGTCGCCGAGACCAGGAGAAAGCCGTCGATTGATCCCGTGTCGGCCAGGCCGCCATTGATGTAGCTCGCCAGCCAGATCGCCGCTTGAGACTGGCCGGCGGCGATCACCGTCTTGGGCTGAGGGCCGATCAAGTCGCCGCGGCGAACTGCGGCTGCGATTTGACGAAAGATATCCAGCGATAGAGGCTCTCGCGCCATCGCGCCGCCGTTCTCGATGCGCAGATCGCCATACCGCGCCGGACTCCAGGCGCTAAGAGCCTCGGTTCCACCGAAGCCTTGAGCCGATACGCCGATCCAGGCGTATCCCGCTGCGACCAGATGATCCTGCAAGGCCAGCCAGACGTTGTCTGCGTCGAAGCCGTTTGAGGTGTTCAGCCATTCGAGGACGACGACGCCGTTGAAGCGCTCCGGGCGCTCGGGTCTGCGGATAAGCGCCCGTGTCTTGAAAGGTTTCGTCGGGCCGCTTTGAAGCGCGCGTTCGCCGGGTTCCGCCCCATACGCTGTCGATAGTGGCGTCGCTTGGCCAGAGACCAGGAATTCCTGCTCGACATAGCCTTCGAAGGCCAAGTCGCGGTTTGTGGCGAAGAAGGGGTAGAGACGGCCCGGGCTTCCCGGAGGCTCCTTCGCCTCGACGGGGGCCCAGGTCAGATCTTGAGCCAGCGTGCTTCCGCCGGCGGAGAGAATTGAAACGCTGACAGCGACGAGCGCGGCGCGGAGCAAGCATGAACGCATGCGTTCATGGGCCAGAATTCCCAGCCGGCGGCAAGTTATCGAGCGGTGGCCGCCTCAGCGGCGCGGCATCTTCCCCATCGGCCGCACCGGCTTCAGCAGGCTCTTCAGCCGCTGTTCCCGCGAGACGGGACGGAAAATCATCAGCGGCGCGGTCGCGCGGTCGCGCGGCGTCTGTTCGGTGTCGGTGGGACGCATGGTTCAGCCGGCTTCCTTAAGATCAACTTCGATGCCCTGCTCGCGGACCTTGCGATAGAGGGTCGAGCGGCCGATGCCGAGGCGACGGGCCACCTCGCTCATGTGGCCGGCATAGACGTCGATGGCGTGCTGGATCAGGTCGCGCTCGATCTCCTCCAGCGTCCGCAGGTGACCACGCTCGTCGAGGATGCGCACCGGCGCCTCGGCCGCAGGGGCGGCCATGGCGGCGTGAGCGGCCTGCAGCATGGCGGCGGCGGTCGGCGGCGGCGTCGGAGCCGCGGCTTCCAGCGGCGCGGCCTGGCCCGAGATGGCCGGGAAGTCGTAGGGCTGCAGATAGGGCGCGTCGGCCAGGACGATGGCGCGATAGACCGCGTTCTCCAGCTGGCGGACGTTGCCGGGCCAGTCGAAGGCGGTCAGCAGCTGCATCGTCTCCGGCGCGGCGCCGATGACGCGCTTGCCTTCCTCGACGTTGAAACGGCGGATAAAGGCCTCGACCAGGGCCGGGATGTCCTCGCGGCGTTCGCGCAGGGACGGGGCCTCGATCGGGAAGACGTTCAGGCGGTAGTAGAGGTCCTCGCGGAAACGGCCGGCCGAGACGGCTTGGGCCAAGTCGCGATTGGTCGCCGAGACGATGCGGACGTCGACCTTGATCGAGCGCTTGGAGCCGATCGGGTCGATCTCGCCCTCCTGCAGGGCGCGCAGCAGCTTGACCTGCACGTCGAGCGGCAGCTCGCCGACCTCGTCGAGGAACAGGGTGCCGCCGTCGGCCTCCTTGAACTTGCCCAGATGCTTGTCGGTGGCGCCGGTGAAGGATCCCTTCTCATGGCCGAACAGGATCGACTCCACGAGGTTCTCGGGGATGGCGCCGCAGTTGACGGCCACGAAGGGCTTGCCGGCGCGGTCGGACGAGCCGTGCACGGCGCGGGCGATCAGCTCCTTGCCGACACCGCTTTCGCCCGTGATCAGCACGGGAATGGCGCTCTTGGCCGCGCGCTCGCCCATGCGCTTGACCATGCTCATGACCGGCGAGGCGCCGATCAGGTCCGAGAAGGTGGTCTTGCCCACGGCGCGCTTGGTCAGGCGCTCGACCTCGCCCTTCAGGTCGCCCATCGACAGGACGTTGCGGATCGAGACGGTGATGCGTTCCGGGCTGGCCGGCTTGATGAAGAAGTCGCTGGCCCCGGCCTGCATGGCCTTGACCACGGTGTCGACACCGCCGCTGGCGGTCAGCACGATGACGGGCTGGGCGAAGCCGCGCGCGCGCATCTCGGCCAGGGCGTCCTGGCCCGACAGGCCGGGCATGACGAGGTCGAGCAGGATCACATCCGCCGGCGCGCCCGAGGTCAGGTGCGCGATGGCAGCGTCGCCGCTGTCGGCGTGCGAGACGGCGAAACCTTCGCGCTCGAGCACCGCCTGGATCAATCGACGTTGGGTCGGGTCGTCATCGACGACCAGCACCGTCTTGGTCATTGGGCACATCCACCAGAACCGGCCACGCCCACATGGAGCGAGGCTCTTGTTGGTTCAGAGTGATACACTCGCGGGGTAAACGCCGGCTTTCGCAGAGGTGTCGCGAACCTTAAGGTTTAGGCTTAACAATACCTTACGGCGAAGGCGGCGATCAATGGCGGCCCAGGTGATCTGACGCATTGCGCGGGCGGGGCGCGCAGGCCTATCTCCTTGGGCATGAACGCGCCCTTCAAGCCCGACGCCCCGCCCGAATGGAACCTGGCCGATCTCTATGTCGGCCGCGACGATCCCCGCATCGAGACCGACCTTTCCGCCGCCAAGGCGGCCAATGACGAGCTGGCCTCGCTGGAGGGCATGTTCCTGGAGGCTCGCAAGGAGCCCCAGCGCCTGGGCGTGCTGCTGGATCGCGGCATCACGCTCTATGAGCAGGCGACCAACGGCCTGTGGGGCGTCGGCGCCTATGCCGCCCTCGCGGCGTCGGTCGCGCGGGACGATCCGGCCTGGGCCAAGTTCGAGGCGGACCTGCGGGCCCGCTCGTCGCAGATCGCCGCCGAGAGCCTGTTCTTCACGCTGGAGCTGAACCAGCTGGAGGACGGCGAGATCGCCAAGGCGCTGGAGGCTCATCCCGAGGCCGCCCGCTGGGCGCCGTGGCTGCGCCGTGTGCGCCTGTCGCGGCCGCACGAGCTGTCGCCGGAGCTGGAGCGCTTCATCGTCGACAAGGCCCCGGCCGTCGCCAACTGGGTGCGGCTGTGGGACGAGACCCTGGCTAAACTCACAGCGAATGTCGGCGACGAGAGTCTGACCCTGGCCGAGGCGCTGAACCGCCTGTCCGACCCCGACGTCGCGCGCCGCAAGGCCGCCGCCGACGGCCTGGCGAAAGCGCTGGAGGAGCGCGCCTCGACCCAGGCGCTCGTGCTGAACACCCTGGCCTTCGAAAAGCAGGTCGAGGACCGCTGGCGTCATTACGAGACGCCCGCCCAGTCGCGGCACCTGGCCAACGAGGTCGACGCCGACGCGGTCGACGCCCTGGAACAGGCGGTGGTCGAGGCCTATCCGCGCCTGTCGCACCGCTATTACGCCCTGAAGGCCAAGGTCATGGGGCTCCCGGCTCTCGACTACTGGGACCGCAACGCGCCGCTGACCGCCGCCGCCCCGCGCAACTACGCCTGGGAGGAGGCCAAGGGCATGGTGCTGGAGAGCTTCCAGGACCTGGCGCCCCAGTTCGCCGACGCCGCCCGGGTCTTCTTCGACAAGCCGTGGATCGACGCCAAGCCCCGTCCGGGCAAGCAGTCAGGCGCCTTCGCTCATCCGGTGACGGCCGACCGCCATCCGTTCGTGTTCATGAACTACATGGGCGAGCGACGCGACGTGCTGACCCTGGCCCACGAGCTGGGCCACGCGGTGCACCAGACCCTGTGCCAGCCGCTGGGCACCCTGCTGGCCGACACGCCGCTGACCCTGGCCGAGACGGCCTCCATCTTCGGTGAAGGCCTGGTGTTCGACCGCCTGCTGGCGGAAGCCTCGCCCGAGGACCGCAAGGGCCTGCTGGCCGGCAAGATCGAGGACGGCCTCAACACCGTCGTCCGCCAGATCGCCTTCCACCGCTTCGAGCGCCGCTTCCACGAGGCGCGGCTGGAGGGCGAGCTGTCGTCCGACCAGATCGGGGCCCTGTGGCTGGACGTGATGGGTGAAAGCCTGGGACCGGCCGTGAAGCTGAACGCCGGCTACGAGCATTACTGGGCCTATGTCAGCCACTTCTGCCACGCGCCGTTCTACGTCTACGCCTATGCGTTCGGGGACCTCCTGGTGCGCGGCCTGATGGAGAAGCGGCGCGAGGATCCGGTCGCCTTCGCGCCGCTCTACGAGGAGATGCTCGCGGCGGGGGGCGCGCGCACCTATGTAGAGGCCTTGAAGCCGTTCGGCCTGAACCCTCGCGAGAAGGCGTTCTGGGCGGCGGGCTGCGCCCAGCTGGAACGGCTGGTGGATGAGTTCGAAGCCTTGGTGTGAGCGTCCTTCTGCCCCTGTGGGAGAAGGTGGCCGCCGCAGGCGGTCGGATGAGGGGTTTCTCCGACTGTCCGCGCGACCCCTCATCCGTCGCTTCGCGACACCTTCTCCCGCAAGGGGAGAAGG
>NZ_LSJA01000292.1 GCF_001556515.1 Caulobacter sp. CCH9-E1
GGACTTCCCCCTCCGTCGGCTTCGCCGACACCTCCCCCGCTAGGGGGAGGATTTTTACGAGCGTTCGCGGCGCTCTATCATCCGCGTATCCTGAATCGAATCCAACGATTTCAACGACTTCTCACTTTTACACGTCGCTGGATCATCCGCGTTGAATCGCCCCGCATACTCTTCCTCACCCGATGGCTTGGAAGGGACGTCCGGCCGGCGATCGTGACG
>NZ_LSJA01000293.1 GCF_001556515.1 Caulobacter sp. CCH9-E1
CCCCTACCCCTCCCCATCGAGGGGAGGGGAGAGGAGGCTTAGGCCTCCAGCCAGGGCTGGCTGATGGCGCGCTTGCTTTCGAAGACGTCGATGTCGGTCGCGTGCTGCATCGTCTCGCCGATGGCGTCGAGGCCTTTGAGCATCTTCTCCTTGCGGACCGGATCGATCTGGAAGGCGAAGGTCTTGCCCGACGGCGAGATGACGGTCTGGGCTTCCAGGTCGACGCTGACCATGTGGTTGCCGCCCTTGGCCTCGTCCATCAGGACCGCCAGCTCCTCGGGCTTCACGACCACCGGCAGCAGGCCGTTGTTGAAGCAGTTGTTGAAGAAGATGTCGGCGAAGCTGGTCGAGATCACGCACATGATCCCGTAGTCCATCAGCGCCCAGGGGGCGTGCTCGCGCGAGCTGCCGCAGCCGAAGTTGTCGCCGGCGATCAGGACGCTGGCGCCCTTGTACTCGGGCTTGTTCAGGACGAAGTCGCTGATCTCGTTCCCGTCGGCGTCGAAGCGGAAGTCGTAGAACAGGCCCTTGGCCAGGCCTTCGCGCTCCACGGTCTTCAGGAACTGCTTGGGGATGATCTGGTCGGTGTCGATATTGGCCAGCTCCAGCGGCGCCGCGCGGCCATCGAGGCGGGTGAAGGCCTTCATTGGGCGGTCTCCGAGAGCAGGGTCCGAACATCGACGAGGTGGCCAGCGATCGCCGCCGCCGCCGCCATGGCCGGTGAGACCAGGTGGGTGCGGCCCGCGCGGCCCTGGCGGCCCTCGAAGTTGCGGTTGCTGGTCGAGGCGCAGCGCTCGCCCGGCTGCAGCTTGTCGGGGTTCATGGCCAGACACATAGAGCAGCCCGGCTCGCGCCAGTCGAAGCCCGCGGCCTTGAAGATGGCGTCCAGGCCTTCGGCTTCCGCCTGTTCCTTCACCAGGCCCGAGCCCGGCACGACCATCGCCTTGACGTGGGGCGCCACGAGGCGGCCGTGCAGGAAGGCTTCCTGCACCACGGCGGCGGCGGCGCGCATGTCTTCGATGCGGCTGTTGGTGCACGAGCCGATGAACACGCGGTCGATCTTGGCCTCGGTGATCGGCTGGCCGGCGGTCAGGCCCATGTAGTCGAGGGCCCGATGCGCGGCGGCGCGCTTGTCGGGCGTGGCGAAGCTTTCCGGATCGGGAACCGTGCCGGTGACCGGAATAACGTCCTCAGGCGAGGTGCCCCAGGTCACCATCGGGACTAGAGCCGAGCCGTCGATCACGACCGTGCGGTCGAAGACGGCGTCCTCGTCGGTGAAGAAGGTCTTCCAGTGCGACAGGGCCATGTCCCAGGCCGCGCCCTTCGGCGCCGCCGGCTTGCCCTGGATATACGCGAAGGTCTTCTCGTCCGGCGCCACCAGGCCAGCCTTGGCGCCGCCCTCGATGGTCAGGTTGCAGAGGGTCATGCGGCCCTCCATCGACAGGCCGCGCACGGCTTCGCCGGCGAACTCGATGACATAACCGGTGCCGCCGGCGGTGCCGATCTCGCCGATCACCGCCAGGGCGACGTCCTTGCCGGTGACGCCGGGCGCCAGCTGGCCGTCGACGCGGACCAGCATGTTCTTGGCTTTCTTCTGGCGCAGGGTCTGGGTCGCCAGGACGTGCTCGACCTCGGACGTGCCGATGCCGTGGGCCAGGGCCCCGAAGGCGCCGTGGGTCGAGGTGTGGCTGTCGCCGCACACGATGGTCATGCCCGGTTGGGTGCGGCCCTGCTCGGGGCCCACCACGTGGACGATGCCGTTGCGGATGTCGCCCATCGGGAAGAATTCGATGCCGTTGTCGGCGACGTTGCGGGCGAGGGTCTTGAGCTGGAGGCGCGCCTCCTCGTCCTTCACCGCGTCCACGCCGAGCGCCTGGCCTTCGGTCGGGATATTGTGGTCCGCCACGGCGAGCGTGCGGTCGGGACGGCGCACCTTGCGGCCGGCCGCGCGAAGGCCGGCGAAGGCCTGCGGCGTGGTCACCTCGTGGATCAGGTGCAGGTCGATATAGAGGATCGCCTCGCCGTCGTTTTCGCTGACGACGTGGGCGTCCCAGATCTTGTCGTAAAGGGTTTTACCGGACATGGCGGGGATATAGGGCGGATCGTGCGCCAAAATCCAGTGGGGCCCCGGCATAGCGCCAAATTCTTGCGTTCCGTGGCTGCGGGGCGGCCAGAAACGCAAAGGGCGCGCCCGTCTTGCGACCTGTCGGCGCGCCCTAGCATCATTTTCAGCCTTCGGGGGCCGATGGGCTCCGCCCGAAGAGGGCCGTCCACTAGAAAGAAGACGGTCTGGAAGCCCGGGCGACAAGCGCCGGGGGTGAATTGATCATCTCACGGAACGAGGGTTTGTCAATCTCGGTGCGAATACACGTAAGCTTGGCCGCTTATTCGCTTGTCCGGGCGAGAGGGGAGGCGCTGGCGGTCTCCAGCGGAGCCATGGCGGCGTACCGCGCGATCAGCGGATCGGCGGCGGCCTGCGCCAGGACCCAGTCCCGGAAGGCGGCGATCTTGCGCACCCGCGCCCGGTCGCTGGGATAGGCCAGCCAGTAGCCGCCGGCGTAACGGGCCACGACGTCGAACGGCATGACGAGGCGTCCTTCCGCCAGCTCG
Organism: Caulobacter sp. CCH9-E1; assembly: GCF_001556515.1. GTDB lineage: Bacteria > Pseudomonadota > Alphaproteobacteria > Caulobacterales > Caulobacteraceae > Caulobacter. The sequence goes on from NZ_LSJA01000293.1 coordinate 2,611, forward strand.
CGCGCGAAGAAGATGGGCGAGCCCAATGCCGCGCCTTGATCGGCCAAGGCGCTGGCGACCTCCAGCGTCTGGGCGTCCGAGGTCAGGCGCGGGGCCAGCCGGTCGGAGATCCCCGTGACGCCAGCGGCGTGAAACCATTCCTCCCATTCCCGCGCCACGCCGACGCGGGGCGCGTCCAGCAGATCCTCGGGGCGAGAGAGCCCGCCGATCCGCTCCAAAAAGCGGGGCGAGACCAGGGGCGTCTGGACGGCCGGCACAAGGAAATGCGCGGTCATGCCGGCCCATCGCCCCTGACCGCCGCGCAACGCGACATCAAGGCCCTCGCGCGCCAGGTCGGCGACGCGGCTCGAGGCCTCCAACCGCACGGCGATGCGGGGATGCGCGATCTGGAACTCGCCCAGGCGCGGCGCCAGCCACTGGCCGCCCAGGCTCTGGACGGTCGTGACGGACAGTACCCCCTCCTCGGTCTCGACGAGGTCCAAGATGGTGGAGCGCAGCAGCGACAGAGCCTCGGTCGCCGCGCGGGACAGGCGTTCGCCCGCGGGCGTCAGTGTCACCTCGCGCGGCAGGCGGTTGAACAGGGGCTGATCCAGCCTCTGCTCCAGGGCCTTCACCTGCCAGCTGACGGCGGCCTGGGTCATCCCCAGCTCGCCGGCGGCGCGGGTGAAGCTCTTCAGGCGAGCGGCCGCCTCGAACACGCGGATCGCGCTGAGGGGCAGGCGGGCGAGGATGTCTGACATAAGCGGAGCCTATGGATAGCCAAGGAGGCCGCGTTTGTCATCCGTTCGCCGAACGACGAATTTCCAATGCGTTTCAAGCAGAGGAAGACGGCGATGATGGACACCGCCCTCCAGACCCATAAGCAAAGTTCCTTTGGATGGCTGCTAAGCCTGCAAGTTTTCTGGCGCGCTCTGCGCACGCCGTGCCCGCCTCGCAAGTATCCGCGCCTGCTCGCGCCCCGATGATCTCCCAGGCCGTCAGGCCAAAGAAAAAGGCCCCGGCGTCTCCGCCAGGGCCTCGATCTTTCGCGATGCGCTGAAGATTACTCTTCGGTCGCGGCGGCCTTCGGGCCACCGGCGCGCTCGGCGATACGGGCCGACTTACCGCGACGGTCGCGCAGGTAGTACAGCTTGGCGCGACGGACGACGCCGCGACGCTTGACTTCGATGCTTTCGATGCTCGGCGACAGCAGCGGGAACAGACGCTCCACGCCTTCGCCGAACGAGATCTTACGGACCGTGAAGCTCTCGTGGACGCCAGCGCCTTGACGGGCGATGCAGACGCCTTCGTAGGCCTGAACGCGCTCGCGCTCGCCTTCCTTGATCTTCACGTTGACGCGCAGGGTGTCGCCGGGACGGAAGTCCGGGATCGCGCGGGCGGCCAGCAGACGGGCCGATTCTTCTTGCTCGAGCTGAGCGATGATGTTCGCAGCCATGATCTAGTCTCCTTGGGCTTACCCGTTTTTCGGGTCGCCTTTTGCCTGTTGATTGGCGAGGTGGGCTTCCCAGAGATCCGGGCGCCGCTCGCGGGTCGTCTCTTCACGCATACGCTTGCGCCATTGGTCGATCTTCTTGTGATCGCCCGACAGCAGCACCTCGGGGATGTCGAGCCCTTCGAACGTCCGCGGTCGCGTGTACTGCGGATGCTCGAGGAGGCCGTCCTCGAAGCTTTCTTCCAGCGTGCTCTCGATATTCCCCAGAACCCCCGGGGCAAGTCGAACGCACGCCTCGATCACGACCATCGCCGCCGCTTCGCCACCGGCGAGCACGGCGTCTCCGACCGAGACCTCCTCGAACCCGCGGGCGTCGAGCACCCGCTGATCCACCCCCTCGAAGCGGCCGCACAGCACCACGATACCCGGCGCCTTGGACCACTCCCGAACACGCGCCTGGGTCAGGGGCCTGCCCCGGGCGCTCATGTACAAAAGCGGCCGTCCGCCGATGTCCACGCTGTCGAGCGCAGAGGCGATGACGTCCGCTTTGAGCACGGCTCCCGCGCCGCCACCCGCGGGGGTGTCGTCGAGGAAGCCGCGCTTATCCTTGGAAAAGGCCCGAATGTCCAGCGTTTCCAGACGCCAAAGATCCTGTTCCTTCCAGGCCGTCCCGATCATCGAGACGCCGAGCGGGCCCGGAAAGGCCTCGGGGAACATGGTCAGGACGGTGGCGGTGAACGGCATGGGCGCTGTTTAGCCGCAGCGAGGCCGAGAGTCGAAGGGCCGCTTATTTACCCAAGGGGTTACCGGCTTGTTCACCAGGGGCGTTCAAGGTTGCGGGATCTCGGTTGGATTGTCAGATGTCGCGCCTCGCCCGCCTTTTCCGCCGTCTCGGGCGTGATGACCGGGGCGCGATCGCCATACAGTTCGCGCTGTTGGCCATCCCGCTGTCGATCCTGGTCTTCGCCCTGATCGACCTGGGCCGCATCAGCCTGCAGCGCCACCAGATGCAGGACGCCCTCGACGCGGCGACCCTGATCGCCGCGCGCTCGACGGCGGTGGCGGACGCCGAGCTGGAAGCCGTCGGCGACCCGGCGTTTCTCGCCGAAGCCGCGGGTTTGAACCTTAGCCTCGCGGCGTCGAACGCCAGCTTCAAGGCCGGGACGGGCAACCACATTGTCGGGACCGCCACCGCGACGGTGAAGCCGATCATCGCCAACCTGTGGACCACGGACGACTTCAACCTGACCGCGACATCCGATGTGGTGCGGTCGTCGAAAAGCCTCGAGGTCGCGGTGGTGCTGGACATCACTGGCTCGATGAGCGGCTCGCGCATCACCGACCTGAAGACGGGCGCCGCCGACCTCGTGGACATCGTGGTCAAGGATCAGCAGTCGCCGTTCTATTCTAAGATCGCCATCGTCCCATACTCGGTGGGGGTCAATGTGGGGACGTATGCGGACGCCGTGCGCGGCGCCGTCATCGCCCGGAGCATCACCAACGTCAGCAAGGCCAACGCCGCTGTGGTCACGTCGACCGCCCACGGCTTCATCGTCGGCGACAAGGTGACGATCTCCGGCGTCTCCGGCCCGACCATGCTGAACGGCAACACCTACAGCGTCACGGCGGCGGCCGCGGACAGCTTCACGATCAACGCCAACACCTCCAATGCGCCGCAATACGTCTCGGGCGGTGTGGCGACGTGCAACACCAGCACCAATCCAGGGTGCCTGAACTTCACCTTCACAAGCGCCAATTTCACGACCGAGACGCGCAAGCTCAGCACCTGCGTGACGGAGCGGACCGGGACCTATGCCTATACCGACATGGCGCCGAGCATCGCGCCGGTGGGGCGCAACTACCCCACCCCCAGCTCGAACCCCTGCCCAGGCGCCACCATCACGCCCCTGTCGAGCGATCGTGCGGCGCTGAAAGCCCAGATCAACGCCTTGTCGATCGGCGGCTCCACGGCCGGTCAGATTGGGTTCGCCTGGGGCTGGTACATGGTCTCGCCGAATTTCGGCTATCTGTGGCCCAGCGCCACGCAGCGTCCCGCGCCCTACAACACCAAGGACCTCGTGAAGGTGGTGGTGCTGATGACCGACGGCGCCTTCAACACGCCCTACTGCAAGGGCGTGATCGCCAAGGACGCGGGTTCGGGCAGCGGCTCGGCCAGCGACCACATCAACTGCAACGCCACCAATGGCGATGCGTTCGCCCAGACCCGCAAGCTTTGCGACGCGATGAAGGACCCGGCGCTGAAGATGACCATCTTCACCGTGGGCTTCGACGTCGGAAACGACGCCAACGCCGTGAACATGCTGAAGTACTGCGCCACCGACGCCCAGCATGTCTATTTCCCGGCGACGGGCTCGGAACTGAAGACCGCCTTCAAGTCGATCGCCCAGGAGATCTCGTCGCTGCGGATCGCCAAATAGAAAAGGCGGCGACCGGATGGCCGCCGCCCCTGATGTCCTCGGCTCGCCTAGGGCCTAGGCCAGCTTGATCTCGCGCAGACGCTGCTGAAGGAACTCGTCGGCGGTGATCGACTCCGGATAGCGATCCGGGTTCTCGGCCGTGACGCAGTTGGGCAGGGTCTTGATCTCGTAGTCCGAGGCGAAGTGCAGGAAGAACGGCGTCGAATAGCGCGCGAAGCCGCGGCGCTCCGGCGGCGGATTGACCACGCGGTGCACGGTCGAGGGCAGGACGTGATTGGTCAGGCGCTCGAGCATGTCGCCGATGTTGATCACCAGGCAGCCGGGCGGCGGGTTGATCGGCAGCCACTGACCGTCGCGATCCAGCACTTCCAGGCCGCCCTCCTCGGCGCCGAGCAGCAGGGTGATGGTGTTGATGTCGCCGTGGGCGCCGGCGCGCACGCCGGTCGCGTCCAGCGGGATCGGCGGGTAGTGCAGCAGGCGCAGGACGCTGTTGCCGTCCTGGATGGTCGGATAGAAGAAGTCGCGGTCCAGCTTCAGATAGGCGGCGATCGCCTCCAGCACCTTGCCGCCCATGCCGTCCAGGGCGTTGTAGAGCCAGCTGACGTCGTGCTTGAACGCCGGGATCTCGGCCGGCCAGACATTGTCGGCCATGTGGGCGCGGAAACGGTGGCCGGGGGGCAGCTCGCGGCCCATGTGCCAGAATTCCTTGAGGTCGTAGTGGTCGGCGCCCTTGGCGGTCTCGACGCCGAACGGGATATAGCCGCGCGCGCCGCCCTTGACGCCCGCGTACTGCTTCTTGGTCTCGACGGGCAGGGCGAAGAAGGCCTTGGCCGCGTCGACGGCGGCGTCGATGCGCGCTTGATCCAGGTCATAGTCGGACAGGACCGCGAAACCGTAACGTTCGAAAGACGCGCCGAGCTCTTGCGAGAAGCGCGTGAAGTCCTTCGCGTACAGCGAGAAGGAGACCGGAGCGATGGCGGAGTTGGACACGTCGACGGGCCTTGGGTCTGCAAGCTTCTGAATGAGTAAGTTCCTTCTTACTACACCGCGCGGCGACGGACGCGAAGGGCGTTCGTCTCGCCGACGGCGCGGGAGGGGAACTTGACCATAAGTCGGGCGTTTGCCCGTCAGACCTTGATCTACAACAAACGTACGAGGGTTGCGATGACGCGCAAGTTTGCTTTGGCCGCTGTTCTTGTGGGCGCGGGCGCCCTGGCCGCCTGCACGACCACCGACCCCTATACCGGCATGCCGGTCCGCAACAACACGGGCACGGGCGTGCTGGCCGGAGCGGGCGCCGGCGCGTTGCTCGGCTATCTGACCAACACCAACAAGGGCGAGCAGGGGCGCAAGAACGCCCTGATCGGCGCCGGGATCGGCGCCTTGGCCGGCGGCGCCGTCGGCAACTACATGGACCGCCAGCAGGCCGACTTCCGCCGCAGCCTGGAAGGCTCGGGCGTGATGATCCGCCGCAACGGCGACCAGATCGTGCTGATCATGCCCAGCGACGTGACCTTCGCCGTCGATCGCTCGGACGTGCAGCCGCAGTTCACGCGGGTGCTGGACGACGTGGCGCGGACCTTGAACGCCTATTCCCAGACCACGATCGACGTGGTCGGCCACGCCGACTCCAGCGGACCGGACGACTACAATCAGGTTCTTTCGGAGCGCCGGGCCAGCGCCGTGGCCGGCTATCTGACGAACCAAGGACGGGTTCTGCCGGATCGCGTCTTCGTCGCCGGCATGGGCGAACGCCAGCCGATCGCCGACAATTCCACCGCCGCGGGCCGCGCTCAGAACCGCCGCGTCGAGATCGTGCTGCGTCCCCTGACCCGTTAAGCCTCGACCGCTTCGGGGCCCTTACGGGCACGAAGCGGTTGCTTTTCGCCGCTGTCGTCGCCAAGTCGTCACCTTCGAACAAAGCGAGGGCGAAGTGGCCAAAACAGCGAGCGATAGCGTCAGCCTGACGCGGCAGGCCTACGCCCTGACCGATGACCTGATGACGCCGAACGCGGCCGTCTACTGGATCGATCTGCTGCTATCGGCCGCCTTGATGTGGGGCGGCTTCGTGCTGGCCGCGACCACGGCGAGCCTGGCGGTCGGTCTGGTTGCCGGCCTCGTCAGCATGCTGGCGCTCTATCGCGCGCTCAGCTTCATCCACGAGCTGACCCACATCCGCGACGACGAGGCGCCGGGCTTCCGCGTGGGCTGGAACGTGTTGGTCGGCGTGCCGCTGATGACGCCGTCGCTGATGTACGAGGGCGTGCACAACGTCCACCACGTCAAGGACCGGTTCGGCACGGCGCTGGATCCTGAGTACATGCCGCTCTCGCGCTTTACGCCGCTGTCGCTGGCCGGCTTCCTGTTCGTCGCCCTGCTGGCGCCGATCGGCGTGCTGATCCGGTCGGCGATCATCATCCCGCTGTCGTTCCTGGTCCCGCCGCTGCGCCGCGTGCTCAAGCAGCGCCTGTCGGCCCTGATCATCAATCCCGACTTCGTGCGCGAGGACATGGCCAAGATGCGCCCGGCCTGGCTGGTCCAGGACATCGCCTGCTGGCTGTGGTCGTGGGGACTGATCGCCGCGACGGCCGCTGGCGTGCTGCCGATCCGCTTCGTGCTGACGGGCCAGGCGATCTTCTCGCTGGCCACCTTTGTCAATCAGGCCCGGACCCTGGTCGCGCACCATTGGGAAAACGACGGCGGCAAGATGAGCCTGGACGAGCAGTTCCTGGACTCGGTCAATGTCCCGCCGCCGAACCTGGCGTCCGAGCTCTGGGCGCCGGTGGGCCTGCGCTACCACGCCCTGCACCATCTGCTGCCCAAGCTGCCCTACCACAATCTGGGCAAGGCCCACGCCCGGCTGGCCCAAGCCCTGGCGCCGGACTCGCTGTATCATCGCGCTTCCCAGAAGGGCCTGTTCGAGGCTCTGACGGCCTTGTTCCGCCGCGTGGCGCAAAAGCCCGCCGCGGTTTCTCAAGGGCCGCGCGCCGCCGAATAGTTGTGAGCGCTCGACAAGGCCAAGTTCTGGCGGCATGAGACCTAATACGGTGGCGGGGCGATGTTTTCCCGCCGCCATCATGTCGAGCGTCCTATGTCGCTTTCCTTGTCGCTTCCCCGACACCAAGCTGGCACCCGCGTATCGCCGGGGCGGCAAGGCGTCGCCGATTTCGCCGAGGCGATCGCCCCCGTCTTCGACACTCGCCTTCGCGACGTCGCGGCGTCGGGTCCGGATCTGTGGATCAGCAGCGTCAATGTCGGCCCCATGCTTCTGGGCTACGCCCATATGAGCGGCGGGACCTTCAGCTATGGGCGCGACCATCGGAAGGTCGCCGCGACGGGGCTCGACCTCATCCTGGTCCAGATCATCGCCGAAGGGGGCGATCGCCGCGAGGCTTACCGCGGCGAGGTGGAGGCCTCGGTCGGGGACGTCTGCCTGCTGGATCTGACGCGACCGTTCCATTCGGAAGCTCAGGCCTGCGGAAACTTCAGTCTGGCTATTCCTCGCGAGGCCCTGGCGGCGCGCGACCGTGACCTCGACGACCTTCACGGTCGCGTCCTGGGGCGCGACACCGCCGCGGCCCGGCTGTTCAAGAGTCATGTCGAGACGCTGTGGAGCTTTGCCGGAGAACTCTCCGTGGCCGACGCCCCCATCGTTGGACGAACCACTATCGATCTGCTCGCCGGGCTGGCCATGCCGGCGTCAGGCGATCCGGCGGCCCGCGCGGCGATCGCGGAATCGCAGCTTGGCCGCATCCGGCGCTTCATCGACGCCAACCTGGACGATTCGTATCTGGGCGCCGAGGTTTTGTGCCGGCGGTTCGGTCTTTCGCGGGCCTCGCTCTATCGCCTCTTCGCGCCGCTGGGCGGGGTCCGCGAGCATATCCAAAATCGTCGCCTGCGCCGGGCGTTCGACGCTTTGACCGATCCTTCGCTGAGCCACCTGCCGCTGAGCCAGGTTGTCGAGGGCCACGGCTTCTCGGCCTGGTCCAGCTTCGCGCGGGCGTTCAAGGCCAGGTTCGGCCTTGCGCCCGGCGAGGCGCGCGAGATCGGCGCGGCGGCGGCTCTGCACGCCAGCGCCGCCGAGGCGCGAGGCCAAGGACTACCCGATTGGCTCCGCGCCCTGGATGGCGCCGACCTCTAATTCATACATTTGGAGCGCGTTAGGTTTAACCGCTCACGCTTAAACCTAACGCGCTCCAGGCTCTATCCCGCGCCTTCCTGCTGGGCTCGCTCGCGCAGTTCCTCGTCGAGGCTGGCGGTGTCCCACGCGCCGCCGGCGTCCCCGGGGCGCATGCGGTGCAGGTCGGCGTCCAGCAGCCTGTCCATGGTCTGGGCCGCGTCGCGCGAGGCCAGGATATAGGCCTCCTCCTGGCCCCACATGGGACGCAGTTCCTCGAACATCCGGCGATCGTGGCGGCGGAAGAAGGCGGCGGCCCGATGCGCGCGGTGGGCCCGGAAACCCAGCTTCTGCAGCGCCGTGGCGCCCAGAGCGAGGGCGGACTCGAAGGTCTCGCGCTCGACCGCGTCGGCGCCATTGGCCAGCAGGTCGTAGGCGTGCCGGCGATCCCAGGCCCGGGCCAGGATGATCAGATCCGGGAAGGCCTTGCGCGCGGTCTCGACCAGCTCGACCGTCTTCTCGCGGTCGTCCAGGGCGACGATCAGCATCCGCGCGCGATCGGCGCCGGCCTGGCGCAGCAGATCCAGGCGCGTGGCGTCGCCATAGTGCACGCGGCGGCCAAAGCGGCGCAGCAGCTCGATCTGCTCGATATCGCTGTCCAGCACCGTCGACTTGAACCCATTGGCCGACAGCATGCGTCCTGTGATCTGTCCGAAGCGGCCAAAGCCGGCGATGATGATGTCCGGCTCGCCCTCGTCGAAGTCGCCGGTGTCTGGGACGACGTCGGGGATGGCCGCGTCCATCAGGGCCGCGACACGCTCATAGAGGATCATGGCCACCGGGGTCAGGGCCATCGAGACGGCCACGGCGGCGGTCAGCAAGGCCGCCAGCGACGCGCCGATCACGCCCGCGCCGACCGTGAAGCTCAGCAGCACGAAGGCGAACTCGCCGCCCTGGGCCAGGGCCGCGGCCACCGCCATGGCGCCGCGCTTGGGCGCGCCGAACAGCAGGGCCAGGCCGTAGAGCACCAGGAACTTCAGGGCCATCAGGCCCAGGACCAGTCCGACGAGCAGCAGCGGCTGACGCGCGATCAGCGGCAGGTCGACGCCCGCTCCCACGGTGATGAAGAAGAGGCCCAGCAGCAGGCCTCGGAACGGCTCGATGTCCGTCTCGAGCTCGCGCCGGAACTCGCTTTCGGCCAGCACGACGCCGGCCAGGAAGGCGCCGAGGGCGGGGGAGAGGCCGACGATCTGCATCAGGCTGGCCACCGCCACGACGATCAGCAGCGCCGAGGCGGTGAAGATCTCGCGCAGGCGCGCCTTGGCGATGAAGCGGAAGACGGGGCGCACCAGGTAGCGACCGCCGCCGACCACGGCCGCGACCGCCGCGAAGACCGACAAGCCCTGGGCCCAGACCGGCAGGTGGGTGACCAGGTTTCCGCCGCCGTGGCCGCCATCGGCGTGAGCCGCCGGGGCGACCGTGGCCAGCAGCGGGAGTAGGGCGAACAGCGGAATGACCGCCAGGTCCTGCAGCAGCAGCACCCCGAACGCCGCGCGGCCGACGGGACCCTGCCTCAGGCCCTTCTCATCCAAGGTTTGCAGAACAATGGCGGTCGAGGACATCGCCAGCACCAGACCGACCGCCAACGCCGTCTGCCAAGGCAAGCCCAGCGCCAGCGCGGCCGCGGCGATCGCGATCGCCGTCCCCACCACCTGCGCGCCGCCGAAGCCGAAGATGGCCTTGCGCATGTCCCACAGCATCGACGGACGAACCTCGAGGCCGATCAGGAACAGCAGGATGACGACGCCGAACTCGGCGAACTTCATGACGTCGGCCTGGGCGCCGACCAGCGACAGGGCGTAGGGGCCGATGACGACGCCCGCGATCAGGTAGCCGAGCACCGAGCCGAGGCCCAGCCGCTTGGCGATCGGCACCGAGACGACGGCCGCCCCCAGATAGACCAGGGTCTGGGTGAGGAAGTTTTCCATCAGTCCCTAGGCCTCCGCGCGAGCCGGCAGCAGCGAGGCCACTCGCGCCTTGTAGCGTTCGGCTTCCGCCTTCAGGGCCGCGTCGTCCTTGACCGAGGCCCCGTGCACGACGAACGGCGTCTCCCATTCCATCCCGCACAGGTGGGCGGTCTGCTCCAACGGACGCAGGAATTCATCCATGCTGAAGCGATTATAGCCATGGGCGTGATAGGCCTTGGCCGAGCCGCCCGTGGTGCAGGCCACGAACAGCTTCTTGCCCTTCAGCGCCTCGCCGCCCTCGCCATAGGCGAAGCCGTGCAGCCAGACGATGTCCAGCCACTCCTTCAGCAGGGACGGCGTCGAGTACCAGAACAGCGGAAACTGCAGGGCGACCACGTCGTGGGCCACGAGGGCGGCCTGCTCGGTCTCGATATCGACCACGAAGTCCGGATAGGTCTCGTACAGATCCTTGAACGTGACGCCGGAGAGGCTCTTGGCCGCCTTGGCCAGGGTGCGATTGGCGCGCGAGCGTTCAAGCGCCGGGTGGGCCAGCACCAGAAGCAAGCCTGAGGTGGCGGGTGTCACCGAGCCGGTGTTAGCGTCGGACATCAGGCGGCTCTTCCGGAAAAATAATTCATCAAGGGTTGAATTTCTTCCACGTTGAGGCGACACGGTTCGCCGAGCGCGGAGCGGAAGCTGGCAAGCAGGCTTTTCATCCGCCTTGGATAAAAAGATCCGGGCGGTTTGGGATAGCCCGCGAGTTCGGAATAGGGAGACACCATGGTCGACAAGGTGAAGAAAGACGCCGTCGAGGCCCTGGCCGGGCTGCTCAATGACGGCATGACCATCATGGCCGGCGGCTTTGGCCTCTGCGGCATCCCGGAAAACCTGATCGCGGCGATCCGCGAGGCGGGGGTGAAGGACCTCACGGTCGTCTCCAACAATTGCGGCGTCGACGGCTTCGGCCTGGGCATCCTGCTGGAAAATCGCCAGATCAAGAAGATGGTCTCGTCCTATGTGGGTGAGAACAAGCTGTTCGAACAGCTCTACCTCTCCGGCGAGCTGGAGCTGGAGTTCAATCCGCAGGGCACGCTGGCCGAGCGCATTCGTGCGGGCGGCGCGGGCATTCCCGCCTTCTTCACGCGCACCGGCTACGGCACCCTGGTGGCCGAGGGCAAGGAGGTCCGCGAGTTCGACGGCGAGATGTACGTGATGGAGCGCGGCCTGACCGCCGACCTCTCGATCGTCAAGGCCTGGAAGGGCGACGCCGAGGGCAACCTGATCTACCGGAAGACCGCGCGAAACTTCAATCCGATGATGGCCACGGCCGGTCGAGCGACGGTCGTCGAGGTCGAGGAGCTGGTGGAGATCGGCGCCCTGGACAAGGACGCCATCCACACGCCCGGCATCTATGTCGACCGCATCATCAAGGGCGCCAAGTTCGAAAAGCGCATCGAGCGGGTCACGACCCGCCCCCACGAGCAAAAGACTCAGGAGACCGCGTAATGGCCTGGACCCGCGACGAGATGGCGGCCCGCGCCGCCAAGGAGCTGCAGGACGGCTTCTATGTGAACCTCGGCATTGGCATCCCGACCCTGGTCGCCAACTACATCCCCGAAGGCATGCACGTGACGCTGCAGAGCGAGAACGGCATGCTGGGCATGGGTCCCTTCCCCTATGAGGGCGAGGAAGACGCCGACCTGATCAACGCCGGCAAGCAGACGATCACCGAGCTCGACTCGAGCTCGTACTTCAGCTCGGCCGACAGCTTCGCCATGATCCGCGGCGGCCACATCGCGCTGTCGATCCTGGGCGGCATGCAGGTGGCCGAGACCGGCGACCTCGCCAACTGGATGGTGCCTGGCAAGATGGTCAAGGGCATGGGCGGGGCCATGGACCTCGTCGCGGGCGTCAAGCGCGTGGTGGTGGTCATGGACCATTGCGAGAAGTCCGGCGCGCCCAAGCTGCTGAAGCGTTGCTCCCTGCCGCTCACCGGCGCGGGCGTGGTGGATCTGCTGATCACCGAACTCGGCGTCTTCGAGATCAACCGCGGCAAGACGCCGGTCCGGCTGATCGAGCTGGCGCCGGGCGTGACCGTCGATGAGGTCAAGTCCAAGACCGAGGCGGCCTTCGAGGTCGCGATTTAGCTAGGCTTCTGAGAGGCCTGGAAGGGGCGGCGGCCGTTGCGGTCGCCGCCCTTTTTCATGGCCGCCCATTTTTCAGGGGCGCTTAGGCTCCGGCGGCAGGCCCGTGACGGGGTCGCGGGGCAGCGGCGCGAAGCCTTCGGCGATGAACAGGTCGATCCGGCGCGAGCGCTTCTTGTCGAGGCGCACGCGCGAGATCTGCAGGGCCGAGGTCGCCTTGAAGTCCTGCTCGATCTCGGGGCGATAGCCGCCCTCCAGGCTGACGATCAGGGCGCGGCGGCCGTAGGCGGCGTCGAGCGGCGCTTCGGTCTCGGCCTGGTTCTGCGGGGCGATCTCGTGCACCCACATGCGCAGCGGCGGCGCGCCCGGCTGGCCGAAATAGTCGCGGCCGTAATAGGCGGCGGCGTTGTAGAGGAAGCGGTCGTCCATCGCGACCGCGCTGACTCCGCCGCGCAGGGCCTGTTCCTCCCGCGTCCGATCGATGATCGCCTGGACGGTCTGATCCCAGCCGCGCACGCGCTTGAAGCCGTTGGCGAGCCCCACGGCGTCCGCCACGCGCGGATTGACCATGCAGACCACGAAGAAGGCCGCGAACAGCCCCTGCAGCGCCAGGCCGCCGATCAGCCAGCGACGGGCGTTCCAGCGCAGGAGCCAGCCGGCGGCCAGCACCGATCCCGCCACGAAGGCCGCGCCGGCCCAGTTGGCGTTGGCGCGCGAGACGAAGGCCTCACCGGCGACGATGATCAGCGGCGGCGCGCTGAAGCACAGCAGCAGAAGGTCCGGCGACTGGATCTTCTTCTTGGCGCCCAGCCAGATCGCGCCGCCCAGCAGCACGCCGAATGGAACCGGGCCGAAGACGCCGAACTGAGAAAGGACGAACTCGCTCAGTTCACGGACATTGAAGAGGTGCGCGCCCCAGTTGGCGTTCGAGGCGGTGTGCTTGACGGTCGAAAACTGATGGCTGGCGTTCCAGGCCAGGTTCGGCGCCAGGGTCAGCACGAACGCGAAGGCGAATAGAACGATCGCCGCCGGACACCAGCGCCGGCGCGCCTCGCGCGAGATCAGGGCGTGAAGCACGATGCTGCCAAGCGCGTAGATGGCCGCGTATTTCGACAGGAAGGCCAGGCCCAGCGCCACGCCCATGCCGGCGGCCACGAAATAGCGCCGCGGCGCTGTCGCCTCGGCCAGGCCGACATAGGCCCAGATCGTCAGGGACAGGAAGAAGAGCAGCGGCGCGTCGGTGGCCATCAGCCCGGACGACAGCACGACGCCGGGCATCAGGCTGTAGATCGCCGCTGCGGCCAGACCGGACCATCCGCCGTAGAGGCGACGCGCGATCCGATGAACGACGAGGGCGGTCGCGCCATGCAGCAGCGGCGCGGATAGCCGCACCCAGGCCTCGGCGTCGCCGCCGATCGTCGTGGTCAGCCAGATCAGCCAGGCGATCATCGGCGGCTTGGAGAAGTAGCCGAACGCCAGCTCGCGCGACCACAGCCAGTATTGAGCCTCGTCGGGATAGAGCTCCAGGGGCGTGGCGAACAGCGCCGCCAGGCGCAGAATCGTCAGCCCCGCCACCATCAGGATGGTCAGTCGCCAGGCGCGGCTATCGACGGTTTTGGGGGTTGAGTCGGGCTGGAATGTCATGACGTCCGATTAAACAAGTAAAAAAAATCTGACCAATTCTTCCGCGTTTTCGGGGGTTTGTGACAGTTTCTGGGCGGGCGTGGCCTTTCCGTCACCAAACCTTCGAAAACTTTCTGTAAACGGCCGGAAACGACGCGAGACCGTGCTTTCAAGCCTGGGCGCTTCGAAGAAAGAGGGGATCCTTCCGCATGAAAATGAAAAACTTCGCCCTGGCGACCACGGCGCTCGTCGGCGTCCTGATGACCGCCGGCGCCGCCTTCGCGCAATCGACGGGCTCGCAAGCGAACGAAGTCGAGAACGTGGTCATCACCGCTGCTGGCGCCCGCGCCGTGGGCGGCCAGATCGTCGAGACGCTGCCGAAGTCGCGCGCCTCGGTTGACGCCGAGTTCCTGGCGACCCAGTCGTCCGGCCAGAACGTTTTCCAGTCGCTCAACCTGCTCCCGGGCGTCAGCTTCACCAATAACGACCCGTACGGCTCGTCGGGCGGCAACCTGCGCCTGCGGGGCTTCGACGGCAACCGCGTCTCGGTCACGTTCGATGGCGTGCCGCTGAATGACACCGGCAACTATGCCATCTATCCCAATCAGATGCTCGATCCCGAGCTGATCAGCCGCGCCAGCGTCAACCTGGGCACGACCGACGTCGACAGCCCGACCGCTTCGGCCACCGGCGGCACGATCAACTACGTCACCCGCAAGCCCGCCAACGAATTCGGCGGCGTCGCCACCGCCTCGATCGGCGAGAACAACTATCGTCGCGCCTTCCTGGTGCTCGACTCCGGCGCGTTCGGCCCCTGGGGCACGAAGGCCTTCATCGCCGGTTCGTACCAGAAGTACGACAAGTGGAAGGGGCCGGGCTCGCTCGAGAAGAAGCAGTTCAACGCCCGCATCCTGCAGGACATCGGCGACCGCGGCGACTTCGTCAGCTTGGCTGTGAATTACAACGAGAACCGCAACAATAACATCCGCTCGCTGACGCTCGCGGACTTCCGTAACTTCGGCAAGAACTATGACTTCGACGCGGTCTGCAAGCCCGCGGCGGTCGGCGGCGTCGTCGTTCCCGGCAACTGCAGCAACTACTACGGCCGTCAGGTCAATCCGTCGAACACCGGCAGCGTCCGCGGCTCGGCCCTGTTCCACTTGACCGACAACGTCCGCCTGACCGTCGACCCCTCGTTCCAGTATGTCTTGGCCGATGGCGGTTCGCAGCTGGGCACCATCAGCGAAGGCGATGGCCGGGTTCGCGGCACGGCGGGCGTGGCGAAGGATCTGAACGGCGATGGCGACACGCTCGACACCGTCGCGTTCTTCGCGCCGAGCGTGACCAACACCCGCCGCTATAGCGTCACCAGCTCGCTGATCTGGGACATTAACGACCAGCACCGCATCCGCGTCGCGTACACGGGCGATTACGGCCGCCACCGCCAGACGGGCGAGTACACGACGCTCGACGCCCAGGGCAACACGACCAACGTGTTCGGCGGCAAGGATGGGCACGGCGCCAAGGTGTTGACGTCGGACGGGAGCTTCCTCCGTGCTCGCGACCGTTTCTCGATCGCTCAGCTGAACCAGGCCGCCGCCGAGTATCGTGGCAAGTTCATGGACAGCCGTCTGACCGTGAACCTCGGCGTCCGCGCGCCCTTCTTCAAGCGCGAACTGAACCAGTTCTGCTACACGCAGAACGCCTCGTCGCTGGCCGGCGTGGTGTCGGGCTTCTCGGTGACCTGTACGACTCAGGTCCCGAACGCCGCGGCCGCCGACGGCAGCGTGACCTTCGGCACCTCGGCGACGAAGTTCATCAAGCCGTGGTCCGCTACCGTGAAGTACGACAAGGTGCTGCCGAACGCGGGCGCCAGCTATGACCTTGGTTCGGCTGGCAGCGTGTATGTCAGCTACGCCGAGGGCTTCTCGTCGCCGCGGACCGACAACCTCTACACCGCCACGCTGGTGAATGGCGTTGGCACGCCTGCCGACACCCGTCCTGAAACCACCAAGACCTATGACATCGGCTACCGCTATTCGAACCCCAAGTTCATGGCGACCGCCGCTCTTTGGAAGACCGACTACGCCAACCGCATCGTGCAGTCGTACGATCCGGACCTGGGCATCAGCATCGACCGCAACGTCGGCGACGTGAAGGCCTACGGCTTGGACACCCAGGCCGCCTGGGCTCTGGAAGAGTATCTGACGGTCTCGGCCTCGTTCTCGTACAACAAGAGCGAAATCCAGCAGAACCTGATCAACGGCGCCGCCGCCGGCAACGTGATCCCGCTGAAGGGCAAGCAGATCGTCGAGACGCCGAAGTACACCTTCGGCGGCCGCGTCGACTGGGACGTCACCGACGCCCTGCACCTGGGCGTGCAAGGCAAGTTCACGGGCGATCGCTTCTCGACCGACGTGAACGACGAAGTGGCGCCGCACTACACCGTGTGGGACCTGGAGCTGCGCTACAACCTGCCGTTCGCCAAGAGCACCTACGCTCAGCTGAACGTGAACAACCTGTTCGACGAAACCTACTTCGGTTCGATCAGCTCGCGCACCAATGCGCTGCCGATCGCCGGCGTGACCGGCACCGGCGCTCCGACCTACTACATCGGCTCGCCGCGGACCGTGCAGTTCACCCTGCGCACCGAGTTCTAAGAACTCACCGCTGGCGACAGCAAGGAAAGGGCGGCCCATCAGGGCCGCCCTTTTTCTTTGTCACGAGGGTTTGCTAACTAGGCTCCGCTTGACCCCAGGCCCCGGAGGGGCCATCTGCGCCCCCTTCGTATCTCCGACCGCCTTCATTGGACTTCCGAATGACCGTGATCGTCCCCGCCGAGTGGGCTCCGCACCGCGCCATGTGGGTGGGTTTCCCCAGCCACGCCGAGCTGTGGCAGGAAGACCTGGAACAAGCCCAGCAGGAGGTCGCCGACCTCGCCCGCGCCCTGGCCGGTCCGGGCGGTGAGCGCGTGCGCCTGATGGTGGTCGGCGACGAGGCCGAGGCCGCCGCGCGCGCCCTGCTCTCGGACACCACGGTCGAGATCGTTCGCGGCCAATTCGGCGACATCTGGCTGCGCGACACCGGTCCGATCTTCATCGACGACAACGGCAAGGCCGTCGCCGCCGGCTTCCAGTTCAACGGCTGGGGCGGCAAGTACAGCCTGGAGGGCGATGACATCGTCGCCGAGCAGATCGCCGCCGCTTCCGGCGCGCCTCTGGCTCGCAACGGTTTCATTCTGGAGGGCGGCGCCCTGGACCATGACGGCCTGGGCACCATCCTGACCACGCGCCAGTGTCTGCTGAACGCCAACCGCAACGCCGGCTGGGACGAGGCCTCGGCCGCCGCCGCCCTGGCCGGGGCCCTGGGCGCCAAGAAGGTGCTGTGGCTGGGTGATGGCCTGCTGAACGACCACACCGATGGTCACGTCGACAACCTGGCTCGCTTCGTGGCGCCCGGCGTTGTCGCCTGTCCGATGGCCTATGGCGCCGATGATCCGAACACGGAGGTCTATGCCGAGACCGCCCGCCTGCTGGCCGGCATGACCGACAGCCGGGGCTCGCCGCTGCAGGTCGCCCGCATTCCCTCGCCGGGCAAGATCCTCGACGAGGACGGCGAGCCGATCCCGGCCTCGCACATGAACTTCCTGATCGCCAACGAGGCGGTCATCGTGCCGATCTACGCCGAGGAGTCGGGCGCCTTCGCCGTCGAGGTGATCAAGGGCCTGTTCCCCGAGCGCCAGGTCATCGGCCTGCCGTCCACCGCCATCCTGACCGGCGGCGGTTCGTTCCACTGCATCAGCCAGCAGGAGCCTCAATAATGGCCCGCACGCTCAGCGTCGCCGCGATCCAGACCTCGTACGGCATGGATCTGCAGGCCAACATCAAGAAGACGGAAGGCTTTATCCGCGAGGCCGCGTCCAAGGGCGCGCAGGTCATCCTGCCGTCCGAGCTGTTCCAGGGGCCGTACTTCTGCGTCGCCCAGGAGGAGCGCTGGTTCGCCGAGGCCCATCCGTGGCGCGAGCACCCGGTCGTCAAAGCGATCGCGCCGCTGGCCGGCGAGCTGGGCGTCGTGCTGCCGATCTCGATCTTCGAGCGCGAGGGTCCGCACTACTTCAACAGCCTGGTCATGGCCGACGCCGATGGGTCGCTGATGGGCGTCTATCGCAAGAGCCACATCCCCGACGGCCCGGGTTACATGGAAAAGTACTACTTCCGCCCCGGCGACACCGGCTTCAAGGTCTGGGACACGCGTTTCGGCCGCATCGGCGTCGGCGTCTGCTGGGACCAGTGGTACCCCGAAGCCGCCCGCGCCATGGCGCTGATGGGCGCGGAGGCCCTGTTCTATCCGACGGCGATCGGCAGCGAGCCGCATGACCCGAGCCTGGACACCGCCCTGCCGTGGCGGCGGGCCATGCAGGGCCACGCCGTCTCGAACGTGATCCCGGTGATCGGCGCCAACCGCATCGGTTTCGAGCCGTGGGAGGGCTATCCCAACGGCGGCCAGACCTTCTACGGCTCGTCCTTCGTGGCCGACCATCGCGGCGACCTGGTCTCGGAACTGGGTCGTTCGGACGAGGGCCTGGTCAGCGCGACCTTCGATCTCGACTTCCTGACGACGCACCGCGCCGCCTGGGGCTTCTTCCGCGACCGCCGGCCGGAGTTCTACTCGGCCCTGTCGAGCGGCCGCCCGGCGTGATTGTCACCGACCGCCTGACCCTGCGTCCGGCGGTCGACGCCGACCGCGACGCCATCGCCGCGCTGAACGCCCATCCGCGGGTGGGCGAGTGGCTGGGCGGCGTACGCGACCGCGCCGAGAGCGACGCCTTCGTCGATCGCGTCCAGGCGCATCAGGCCGAGCACGGCTTCGGCTTCTGGGTGGTCGAGCGGCAGGCCGACGCCAGCGTCGTCGGCATGACCGGCATCTGGCGGACGCCGCCGGAGGTGGGCCTGGGGCGCATCGTGGAGATCGGCTGGCGCTTCCTTCCCGACGCCTGGGGGCAGGGCTATGCGACCGAGGCCGCGAAGGCGGCGCTGACCTACGGCTTCGAAACTGTGAAGCTGCCCGAGATCATCGCCTTCACCGCGCGCTCGAACCTGGCGTCACAGAGCGTCATGCGTCGGATCGGCATGAGCCATGATCCGCAACGCGACTTCGACCACAAGGGCCTGCCGGACGACCATCCGCTCCGCCCGCACGTCGTCTACGTCGCCCGGCCCTAGGCGCCGCATCCCGTCGGCGGGCCGCTCGCCTTCGACGCCGCCACTTCCGCCCGCGCCTTGGCCAGATCGGCCATGAAGGCGGGATCGTCATGCAGCCGCGTGACCAGGGCCGAGCCCAGATAGCGGCCGGCCTCCACATCGCTCTGGAAATGGACGCCGCAGATGATCCGGCTGTCGCCGAACGCCTTGCCCCGCGCCAGGATCGGCGACGCCTTGTCCGGGACCAGCTCGGCGATCACCGAGGCCCACGCCCAGCCGATCAGGCCATGGCCGGAGGGATAGGAACCGTCGGTCTCGATCCAGGGTTCGCGCGGCGCGCAGATCGGCGCCTTGTTGCCCACCGGCGGGCGAGGGCGCTGATAGACGCGCTTGGCCGGCTGGTAGATGCGGGCCGCATCGTCCGTCATCCGCAGCAACAGGGACGCCAGGGTCGGCGTCGCCTCCGCGCTCAGCGTCACGCCCGCCGCGCAGGAAAAGCTCCGGAGGCCGTTCTTGCCCGAAAGGTCGGCGTCGGCGATCGCTTGAGTCCAGGCCGCTGTGTTGGCCAGTTTTCGGGTCTCGTCGAACTGCGCCCGCTCGGCCTTGCCGCGGGGGGAGCTCGGCGCTGGCGGCGGTCCGATAATGGTCGTCGCGTCGATGCCGCCGTTCCCGCTCAGATAGCCCGGCGGCGGCTTGGTCCATCCCGCCGAGGGCGGAGTCGTCGCGACCATTCCCGACGGCGTCGGCGCGTCGAAGCGCGCGCAGCTGGCGAGCAGGGCGGTCGCGGCGATCAGCACGAGACGAGGCATGGCGTGCGTCCTGAAAGTCATCCGCTCACAGAGCGGGCGAGAAACGGCCCGTCAAGCTCTGCGATGTGAAAAGCGGATTGACGGGTGGATATGTTATTTCATAACACATACGCTTCAAGCCGCTCCCCTGGCCTGGTCGTATCTGTTCAGGACTCTCCATGCTTCGTCGCGCCGTCCTTTCCGCCGCGAGCCTTGTCGCGCTCGCCGCCGCTGTCTCCGCTCACGCCGAGACGCCCGCCGCGCCAGCGCCCGCCCCTCAAGACACTGAAGTGTCCAAGGTTGTGATCACCGCCGCGCCCTACGCGATCTCGCTCGACACGGTGACCAGCAGCGTCAACATCGTCACCCGCGACCACCTGGACGTCGCGCCGCCCACCGGCCTTGGCGACATGCTGAATGGCCAGCCGGGCCTGCGCTCGACCGCCTATGGTCCCGGCGCCAGCCGCCCGATCATCCGCGGCCTCTCCGGTCCCCGGGTCATGGTGCTGGAGAACGGCGTCGGCCAGGTCGACGCCTCGTCGCTGTCGCCCGACCACGCGGTGGCGTCGGACCTTGGCGAAGCCGAGCGCGTCGAGGTGCTGCGGGGGCCTTCGACCCTGGCCTATGGCGGCTCGGGCATCGGCGGCGTGGTCAACATCATCGACGATCGGGTTCCGTCGAGCCCCGCTCATAACGGTTTCGAGGGCCGCATCGCCGGCTCGATGTCGTCGGTCGACGACGGCAAGTCGATCAACGGCTCGGCCAAGTTCGGCAAGGGACCGCTGGTCTTCGCCATCGACGCCGATCACCGCAAGAGCAGCGACTACGATGTGCCGACCACGCCGGTTTCCCCGCGTCTCGCGGCGCGCGATGGCCTGACGCCTGATCCGGACAAGACCGTCAAGAACACCGACGTCGAGGTGGACGCCTACGGCGCGGGCGTCTCGTACGTGCACGACAGCGGCTATTTCGGCGCCTCGGTGAAGAGGACCGACACGACTTACGGCGTGCCCTATCTGCAGATCCTGGCGCCGATCGACCCCGAAGCCGAAGGTCCGGTCTCGATCCACCTGCAGCAAACCCGCTACGACCTGCGCGGCGAGCAGGACGTCGACCTTGGCCCGTTCGCCAAGATCCGTCTATCGGCCGGCCACGCCAAGTACGAGCACGCCGAGGTCTCGGTCGAGGACGGCGAGGTCGGCACCCGCTTCTTGTCCGACGGCACCGAAGGCCGTCTGGAACTGGTGCAGAAGGAGCGCGACGGCTGGCAGGGCGCGGTGGGCTTCCAGGCCCTGGAGCGTCACTTCGAGGCGATCGGCGACGAGGCCTTCGTGCCGTCGACCAACATCAAGGAATACGGCGTCTTCACCCTGCAGCGCCTGGACAAGGGCGACTGGGGGCTCGACGCGGGTCTCCGCTTCGACAGCCGCGAGCTGAAGACCGACTTCGCCAAGCGCTCGTTCGACAATGTCTCGGCTTCGCTCGGGGTGTTCTACAAGCCGGCCGACCATCATTTCGTGGCCCTGACCTTGTCGCACAATGGTCGCGCGCCGACCGAGTTCGAGCTGTTCGCCGACGGCCCGCACCCGGGCACTGGCGGCTATGAGGTTGGCGACGCCACCCTCGACTCCGAGAAGGTGACCTCGATGGAGGCGACCTATCGCTACACCGGTGATCGCCTGCGGGTGGAAGGTCACCTGTGGGGCGCTCAGTACGACGGCTTCATCGAGGAGAAGCCGACCGGCGCGGTCGAGGACGGTCTGCCGGTGTTCCAATACTTCCAGACCGACGCCAAGTTCCATGGCGCCGAGCTTGAGACCTCCTACGTCGCCTGGCGCGGCGGCGAGAACGCCTTGAAGCTGGAAGGCGTCTATGACTGGGTGCGCGGATCGACCGACTTGGGCATCCCGGCCCGCGTGCCGCCGTGGGCCCTGACGGGCCGCGTCGTCTGGAGCGCTCCGCGGCTGGAGGCCCAAGCCGAGGTCCGCCGCGTCGCCAGCCAGGATCGCGTGTCGACCTTCGAGCTGCCGACCGACGGCTACACCCAGGTCAACGCCACGGTCACCTTCAAGCCATTCCAGAATCCGACGCTGCGCCTGTTCGTCGATGGCCGCAACCTGACCAACGAGACCATCCGCGAGCACGCCTCGTTCCTGAAAGACTTCGCGCCCGCGGCTGGGCGTTCGGTCCGGGCCGGCTTCGCCTGGCGCTTCTAGCGCCGGCCGGAGGCGGGACCTCAAACAGCCCCTAGAGAGCCCGCCCGCGCCGGGGCCCGGATCCTCCCCCGGGCCCCGGACTCGCCTAAGACGGAGGCCAGATTGCCGCATCCGGCGGGATCGGCTAGAACCGCGAGCCTTCGCGGTCGTCTTCGAAGCGTTCGAGCGTCCGTTTCCAATTTTGTCGTAGAGCTCTTCATGACAACGACCCAGTCCGCCGGCGAGATCACCGGCAACGTCCTGTTCTACACGTCGCCCGAGCCGCTGAACCGCGAGCAGCACGCCAAGCTGGCGCTGGTGCATAAGGACAAGCCGTATGGCTTCGCCGCCGCCGGCACCGCCGTGCCGCTGACGGTCTCGGAATTCGCCCCGGCCGCCCTGACCTTCCCGGTGATCTTCGCCGGCGAGGACAAGGTGCCGCTGGCCGTGATGGGTCTGAACCAGCAGGAAAACCTGTTCATCGGCGCCGATGGTTCCGTCGAGGCGAACGTCTATATTCCGGCCTATATCCGCCGCTATCCGTTCGTGCTGGCCAATGACGACACGCAAGACCGCCTGATCGTCTGCATCGACCGCGGTTCGGACCTGCTGGCCGAAAACGGCCAGACCCCGCTGTTCGACGACAAGGGCGAACCGACCGAATACACCCAGAACTGCATCAAGTTCTGCGACGACTTCGAGCTGGAGCGCCGCCGCACGGACTCGTTTGTCCAGCTGCTGAAGGAGCTGGACCTGTTCGAGCTGAAGAAGGCCATCTTCCAGCCGCAGGACGAAACCGGCGCCGCCGCTGGCGAGCCCGTGACCGTCGCCGAGTACTTTGGCGTCTCGGAAGAGAAGCTGAACAATCTGCCGGCCGACAAGCTGAAGGAGCTGCAGCAGAACGGCGCCCTGGCGCAGATCTACGCGCACCTGGTGTCGCTGCTGGGCTGGGATCGCCTGATCAACAAGACCGTGCTGAAGCAGGCCGAAGCCGCCAACCTGAACTAGGCTTCAGCGTCAGCTAAAGACCAAGAGGGCGGCGGGGCTTCGGCTCCGCCGCCTTTTTCGTTCAGCGCGCGAAGATGCTGCGGGTCAGGCACGAGAAGACCAGGCGACCGGCCTCGTCCAGCAGGTCGTGCTGGGCGATGACGATGCCCTTGCCCTCGCCGACTGGGTCCTTGCCCATCACCGTCATGCGGCCGCGCAGCAGCTCGCCGACGGGCGGATTGCGCATCCAGCGCAGGGCGTCGACGCCCAGGCGCTTGGTCTGCGGCCAGGCGGCGCTGGCGTCGGCGTCCAGCCGCGTCCAGATCGAGAAGACCATGGCGTCGGGCGCGCCGTTCTCCACGGGCCAGCCGGGCGTGAACGCGGCGATGAACGCCTCGAGGGCCTTGGCGTCGACGGCCCGTGTCCCCAGCGAGACGACCTGACCGATCTCGATATCGTCGAACGCGGCGGGCATGGGCGGCTCCGGGATGATTCCTTCGCCGACTGTCAGGTGCGTCTTGACCATTGTCGAGAGCGCCTAGCCGGGCCATGTGTGCTGGTGCTGTCGTTTTCACAAAGTCCGGTCGCCGATGTTCCTCAAGAGAGCCGTCCTCGCCCTGCAAGCCTTCGTGGCGGCGACGTTGCTGGCGGGCGCCGCCGTGGCTGGACCGGTCGTCAATTCCGGCCATATCGAATCCGAGCTTGTTCCGCAGGAGAGCGGCATCGCGCCCGGTGGCACGATCTATGTCGCCCTGCGCCAGAAGATTCAGAAGGACTGGCACACCTATTGGCGCAATCCCGGCGACGCGGGCGAGCCGACCAAGATCGCCTGGACCCTGCCGGCCGGCTGGGCTGCGGGCGACATGGTCTGGCCGACGCCGATCAAGGCTAGGCTGGGCCCGCTGCTGGACTACGCCTATGAGGGCGAGGTCCTGATCCCCGTGCCGATCAGCGCGCCGGCCAGCGCCCAGGTTGGGACGACGGTGTCGCTGACGGCCAAGGTCTCGTACCTCGTCTGCGAGCAGGTCTGCGTGCCCGAGGACGCCGAGCTGTCGCTGCTGCTGCCGGTCGTCGCCGGTTCGGCGGGCGCCGATCCCAAGTGGGGCGGCAAGATCGCCGAGGTCCTGGCCAAGGCGCCCAAGCCCGCCGGCCTGAAGGCGGTCTTCAAGCCGGATGGCCAGGCCTTGAAGCTCGCGGTCACCGGCGCCCCGCTGAAGGGCGCTGACATGGCCGGCGCTTACTTCTTTCCCTATTCGTCCAAGGCGATCGAGCACGCCGCCGAGCAGGCGATCGACCGCGGGCCCGAAGGGCTGACCCTGACGTTGCAGCCCGGCCGTGACTTCGCGGGCGGCGCGACGCCGCCGGCCGAGCTTGCGGGCGTCCTGGCCTTGGCCAACGGTTCGGCCTGGGAGGTCACCGCGACCTCGGGCGAGCTTCCCGCCGCGGCCGCCGGGCTCGGCCCGCCGCCCGCCAAGACCCAGACGTCGACCGCCAGCATTCCCGGCGGGCTGATCGGCGCTCTGGCCCTGGCCTTCCTGGGCGGCCTGATCCTGAACCTGATGCCCTGCGTCTTCCCGGTGCTGTCGATGAAGGCGGCCAGCCTGGCCACCCACGCCCATCACGAGAGCAAGGCGCGGGCGCAGGGCGTGGCCTTCCTGGCGGGCGTGCTGGCGACGTTCCTGATCTTGGCGGGCCTGCTGCTGGCCGTGCGGGCTGGCGGCGCGGCGGTCGGCTGGGGCTTCCAGCTCCAGTCGCCGCTGGTGATCGCGGCCCTGGCCCTGCTGATGCTGCTGGTCGCGCTGAACATGTCGGGCGTCTTCGAGATCGGGACCTCGATCCAAGGCGTCGGCGCCGGGGCGTCCTCTCGCGATGGCGCGCTCGGCGCGTTCTTCACCGGCACCCTGGCGGTGGTGGTGGCGGCGCCCTGCACCGCGCCGTTCATGGCGGGCGCGCTCGGCTACGCCCTGACCCAGCCGGCGGTGGTGGCCTTGAGCGTGTTCGCGGCCCTGGGTCTGGGCTTCGCGGCGCCGTTCGTGGCTGTCGCCTTCATTCCGGCGGTCCTGCACCGCCTGCCGCGTCCCGGCGCCTGGATGGAGATCCTGAAGAAGGGCCTGGCCTTCCCGATGTACGGCGCGGCCCTGTGGTTGACCTGGGTGTTCGCTCAGCAGGCCGGACCGATCGCCCTGGGCCAGGTGCTGGGCGCGGGCGTGCTGGCCGCCTTCGGCGCGTGGGTCTACGGCCTTTCCCAAGGCCGGCGAGCGGCGGGTAAGGCGTTCCTGGGCCAGATGCTCGTCGGCCTCCTTTGCGTGGGCGCGGCTCTGGCGCTGTCAGCCTCCGCGGCCCTGGCCGCCAAGATCCCGACCGCCGTGGACTCCGCCGCCCCCTCCTCGGGGCCGGGCCTTGTCGCCGAAGCCTGGTCGCCCGAGCGCGTCGCGGCGCTGCGGGCCGAGGGCCGCCCGGTGCTGGTCGACTTCACCGCCGCCTGGTGCGTGACCTGTCAGGTCAACGAAAAGGTCGCCCTGTCCGGCGGCAAGGTGGCCGAGGCCTTCAAGGCCCAGAACGCCGTCTTCCTCAAAGCCGACTGGACCAATCGCGACCCGGTTATCGCCAAGGCCTTGGCGGATTTCGGCCGCGTGGGCGTGCCGCTCTACGTCGTCTATCCGAAGAACGGCGGCGAGCCGGTGATCCTGCCCCAGTTGCTGACCGAGGGCATGGTCATCGAGGCGATCGAGAAGGCGGGCGCCTGACGTCCGGCGCTATTTCTTCTTATCGCCGCCAAACGGCAGCTTGGCCTTCATCTGGTCCAGCGGCGTCCTGGTGATCACGACCGGCGGCGGCGCCACGATCGGCGCGGTCTTGATCGGATAGGCGCGCCAGCCCGTCTGGATCAGGGCGGTGAATCCCTGGCACTTGGGCAGATAGCGGACCATGCCCGTGCGGGGCTTGGCGAACGGCGCGGGCTGGCTGAAGTCCTGCCGCTTGGGATCGACGAAGCGCCAGTCGGTCGGCAGGCCGTAACCCTTCTCGCCGCCCAGCCGCACGGCCTTGTAGGCGATGTTGGCCTGGAAGGGCGGCACGCCGTACTTCAGCATCGCCCGCAGGAAGATGGCGTCGGCCTCTTCGCGCTTGCCCGGCTCGCCGATCGTATACAGCCAGTCGTGGACGATCGCCGCCCGCGCCGTCGGGCCCTGCGGGTCGATGAAGGCCTGGCCGTACCAGGGCACGCTGGCGAAGTCGGTGACGTACCAGCGCGGCACCACGATGACCTTGCCCGTCTCGACGTCGCAGTAGGGGAATTCCGCGTCCAGGGTGAACAGCTTGCGGCCGTCCTTGGTCTGGTTGAACAGCATGATCGGCTGCGGCGTCAGCGAGCTAGGCGGCGTCGGGGCGACCACCGGCACGAAGACGGTGGTGTTTGTCTGCGTCGCGCAGGCGGCGAGGATCAGGCTGGCGCCGCTGAGCGCGGCGAGGGTCTTCAAGCGGGACATCAGTCGGGGAGGCGGTGGTGAAAGACGGCGCCGTTCTTCTGGGCGCGGGGCGACATGAGAGCAAGCAAGAATGGCGAAGTTTCGGCCTCCGCGACGATTTCGCGACCGTTTCGCATAACGCCGATCTGTGGCAGGGTCGGTTTGGGGAGGATTTGAAGTACGGGAGACTGACATGCCGATAACCCGCCGTCTCGTCGCCGCCGGCCTGCCGCTGGCCGCTCTTGTCCCCACCGTCGCCTACGCCAGACCCGCGCCGGACTTCACCGCCGTCGACGCCGACGGAAAGACGCGCTCTCTGTCCGAGTTCCGGGGCAAGACCGTGGTTCTGGAATGGACCAACGAGGGCTGCCCCTATGTCCGCAAGCACTATTCGGGAAACATGCAGGGGCTGCAGCAGGCCGCTCGCGCCGACGGCGTGGTCTGGCTGACCGTGGCGTCCTCCGCGCCCGGCAAGCAGGGCCATTTCGCGGACGGCGCGGCCGCCAAGTCCTGGATGAACGCTCGCGGCGCCAAGCCGACGGCCCTGTTGCTGGACCCGGAAGGCAAGGTCGCGACGGCCTACAAGGCCAAGACCACGCCGCACATGTTCGTCATCGATAAGACGGGGCAGGTCGTCTACGAGGGCGCCATTGACGACCGGCCGACCAGCAAGGTCGAGGATCTGGCGGGGGCCAAGAATCTGGTCGCCGCGGCTCTGGCGGACGTGAAGGCGGGGCGCAAGGTCGCCACGCCCTTTTCGACGCCCTACGGCTGCTCGGTGAAGTACAAGGACGCCTAGGAGATTTTCAGGGGGCGAAGGCCTGAAAAAAACGTCATTGGTCCGCCATGACGCGGCGACGGCCGTTTGCTAAGCCCGAAGCGAACGCTCCGATCTCTTAGCAAGGACGCCGCCCATGGCCGATCTCGACGCTGCTTGGACCCGCCTGGAAACCGCCGCGAGGGCCGCTGGGCAGAAGCGCATCGTCGACTTCTTCGAGGACGAGCCGGGGCGCCTGGACGCCCTGACCCTGGACGTCGCCGGCCTGCATCTGGATCTCTCCAAGCAGGCGTGGGACGAGGCGGGCCTCGAGGCCGCGCTGGATCTGGCCCACGCCGCCGATGTCGAGGGCGCCCGCGCCCGGATGTTCGGCGGCGAGGCGATCAATTCGTCCGAGGGCCGCGCGGTGCTGCATACGGCGCTGCGTGCTCCGGCCGACGCCGACGTGAAGGCTCAAGGTCAGCCGGTCATGGCCGAGGTCGAGGCCGTCCGCCAGCGGATGAAGGCTTTCGCGCAGGCCGTCCGCTCGGGCGCGATCAAGGGCGCGACCGGCAAGCCGTTCAAGGCGATCCTGCACATCGGCATCGGCGGCAGCGACCTGGGTCCGCGCCTGCTGTGGGACGCCCTGCGCCCCGTGAAGCCGCAGATCGACCTGCGCTTCGTGGCCAATGTCGACGGCGCCGAGTTCGCCTTGACGACCGCCGACATGGATCCGGAGGAGACCCTGGTCATGGTGGTCTCCAAGACCTTCACGACCCAGGAGACCATGGCCAACGCCGGCGCGGCGCGGGCCTGGCTGGTCGAGGCCCTGGGCGAGCAGGGGGCGAGCCAGCACCTGGCCGCCATCTCGACCGCGCTGGACAAGACCGCCGCCTTCGGCGTGCCGGACGAGCGCGTGTTCGGCTTCTGGGACTGGGTCGGCGGTCGCTATTCGCTGTGGTCGTCGGTCAGTCTGTCGGTGGCCGTCGCCGCCGGCTGGGAGGCCTTCGAGGGCTTCCTGCGCGGCGGGGCGGCGATGGATGAGCACTTCAAGACCGCGCCGCTCGAGAAAAACGCGCCGGTCCTGGTCGCCCTGGCCCAGATCTTCAATCGCAATGGCCTGGACCGCCGCGCGCGCTCGGTTGTTCCGTACTCGCACCGCCTGCGCCGGCTGGCGTCGTTCCTGCAGCAGCTGGAGATGGAGAGCAACGGCAAGTCGGTCGGCCCCGACGGCAAGCCCGCCCAGCGCGGCACGGCCACGGTGGTGTTCGGGGACGAGGGCACCAATGTCCAGCACGCCTATTTCCAGTGCATGCACCAGGGGACCGACATCACGCCCATGGAGCTGATCGGGATCGCCAAGTCGGACGAAGGCCCGGCCGGCATGCACGAGAAGCTGCTGTCGAACCTGCTCGCGCAAGCCGAGGCCTTCATGGTCGGGCGGACCACCGAGGACGTCGTCGCCGAGCTGAAGGCCAAGGGCGTGTCGGAGGCCGAGATCGCCACCCTGGCCCCGCAGCGGACCTTCGCGGGCGATCGGCCCTCGACCCTGGTGGTCCTGGAGCGCCTGACGCCCGAGACTTTCGGCGCCCTGATCGCGCTGTACGAGCACAAGACCTTCGTCGAAGGCGTGATCTGGGGGATCAATTCCTTCGACCAGTGGGGCGTCGAGCTGGGCAAGGTGATGGCGGGTCGCATCCTGCCCGAGCTGGAGAGCGGCGCGGCCGGCGACCATGATCCGTCGACGAGCGCCCTGATCGCCCGTCTCAAAAAGTAGCTTCCTTCTCCCCTTGCGGGAGAAGGTGTCATCCGAAGGATGACGGATGAGGGGTTGGAAGGCCTTTCCGACAAAGCCCGTACGATCCCTCACCCGACCGCCTTCGGCGGCCACCCTCTCCCGCAGGGGGAGAGGGCCCCTCATCAGAACGTCTTGCGCACCCGCAGCTGGGCGAAGGTGCGCGGGTCGATCACGCGGTCTTCGACGAAGGCCACCGTCCGGTTGGGCCCGCGGTTGGCGAAGACCGTGCGGCGGATCGTGAAGTCGTCCCAGATGTTCAGCTGCGCCCGGATCGCCAGGGTCGGGGTCGGCTTGTACTCGGCGAAGGCCTCGTAATAGCGCGAGCCGCGCCAGACGCTGGTCTGGTCGACATCATAGGTGCCCTGGCCCAAGAGCGGCAGCCAGTTGATCCCCCACTGGGTCTTCCACGAGACGATGTCCTGCTGGAAGCCGATATTGGCCTGGGTCGGGCGGACCTTGGTGATCGGCCGGTCGCGGCCGGTCGTCGGGTCCTTCACGTGGGTCTCGTTCCAGTCGTTCTTGAAGGTGAAGCGCCCGCCCTTGATCCTCAGCCTGTCGGTCGGGACCACGATGTTGAGGGACAGGCGGTCCAGCGTGCCGTCGCCGATATTGCCCGTCGCCGACAGGCCGTCCGGCAGCGGCAGGCGGTCGATCACGCCGATGATCTCGTCGTGGCGATAGCCGATCGACACCACGCCCCGCCCCCAGAAGCGCCGCTCATAGGTCACTTCCGAGATCCAGCGCTGCTCGGGCTTCAAGTCGACATTGCCGCCATAGACGGTCTCGTCGTCCAGATCCGACGAGGCGGCGAAGTCGTCGAAGTCCAGCTGGCCCAGCTCGCGCTCGAAGCGGAAGCGCAGCTGACTTCCCGATTGTGGGGTCCAGGTCAGCAGGAACCGCGGCTTGGCGTAGAAGAAGCTCTTCTCGTTCTCGGCGTCGCCCGACTGCTTGATCGTCGACTTTTCCAGCCGCAGCCCGCCCTCCAGGGTCAGCTTCGGGTTCACCCGCCAGGTCGCCTTGGAGAAGGCCTCGCCGCGCAGCTCCTCGACCTTGACCGAGGCGCTGGGCAGCGGCACGCCGACCCCGCCCACGCTGTAGGCCTGGGTCACGTCCAGCATGTTGTAGGCGCCCTCGGCCCCCGCCTCGAGCGTCAGCGCCGCCGAGAAGTCGTGGCGCAGCAGCCCCCGGATGATCGACTCCGAGTCGTCGCCGTCGGCCACGAACCGCTGCTGGGGCGAGGCCGTCCCGTTCAGCCGGTCGTCGCTGGTCGAGACGTTGTCGAAGTCCTCGAACGAGTGGATCAGCCGGGTCTCCAGGCTCCATTTCGGCGCCAGCGTCCGGGCGTAGGTCAGGCCCAGCTCGCCCGAGTGGCTCTCCTCGTCATAGGCGCTGCGGCGGAAGGTCGTCGGCGAGGTCAGGTCGGTCCATTCGTGCCAGTCGTTGCGGCCAAAGCGCGCCGTGGCCTCCAGCTTGCCGCCCAGGAGCGGGCCCGACCAGTTGCCGCGGATCGAGCGCCCGCCGCCGTAGCCGTCGTCCAGATAGGCCTCGTCGCGGATCAGCTTGCCGGTCCCGTCGTGGCGGACGCTGCGGCCCGCGCCGTTGGAGTCGCTGGTCGAGGTGCCGTCGCTGAGCAGCACGCCCCAGCTGGTGTCGCCGTTGGTGGCGGTGAACTGATAGCTGCCGCCATAGACATCGTGGCCGCCGTCGAACAGCGACGCGTTCCAGGTGGCGATCTGCTGGTGGTTGACGCCCTTCTTCAGCACCACGTTCGCGACGACCGAATAGCCCTGCATGTCGACGCCCGGCGCGCCGCCGCGGATCAGCTCGATGCGCTCGACCCGGTTGGCCGGGATGCGCGACAGGGCGTTGGAGGCCGTGTCGTTCTTCGAGGCGGGTCGGTTGCCGTTGATCAGCACATTGCCGACCGCCCCTTCGAAGCCGCGCGTGCCCGCCCCGTCCTGGATCGTGAAGCCCGGCACGCGGTTGACCATGTCTTGCGCCGTGTTCGGACGATTGGCGGCGAAGAAGTCCGGGGTGAAGACCAGCACGCCCTTCTGGGCCGCGTCGTCCATCGGGGCCTGGGACGTCGGACCCGTGGGGACCGGCGCCACGGCGGCGGCCTGGTCGCCCGGCTTGCCCGTTTCGCTTGTCAGGGGCGTGTCCGCCGCCTGGACCGAGCCGGCGGCGGCGAGCAACACGGTGGCGGCGGTCGCCAGAAGCGCGGTCTTGGTCATGTACTTTCCCCTCACGAGGAAAGCTGTGGCCGCCGGTCCCGTTCACCTCAAGTTACAAGCGTGAAAGGTGGGTTACATCTCTGATAGATTACAAGGTCGTCATGTTTATAACGGGCGGCTCTGCGGATAAGCCTGGCCGCGCCGGCCGAAAGTCTTAAGGCTTCGTGTATAGACGCCGCCGGGATCAGCTCTCGTTGGCGGGGGGCGCATGCGGCTCGGGGACGGGCGGCAGGCTCTCCATCCGCGCCTTCACGGCCTGGAGCAGCTTGTATTCCTGCCGCCGCATCAGCTCGTCGAAGACGCGGGACCGCTCGGCGCGGATCGCCTCGATGGAGCTGTCGGCGCTGACGGCGCCGGTTTGGGGTGAGGTCGGCGAGGCCGGGGGTCTGTGCTTGGACATGCGAGGTTCCTCTCGGTTTGGGCATGCGGCGACGGTCTTCCGCCGGAAAAGCCGGCGGGCTGGGGAGGCGGCGGAGCTCCGGGGCGCGCCCGGAAGGATGTTGGAGTTACCGTTTCGACGAGACCCGGATGCTCCGCGCGATCGTTTGGACGAAAGCCCTCGGCGCGCGGGGTTTTAACCCGCTTCCGAAAGAGGCCTCCGGCGGGCGGAAGGGAAAGCGCCCCTCCCGGACCGCGCGGGCGATTTCAGCCCGCGCCTGGCGCGATCATCCCGTCGTCGCGAGCATGGCCCCCGGCCCGACCGCCGGAAGGAGCCGCCCCGTCCGGAGCTGTCGCCCTTCCGCACGGCCCGCCGGGCCCCGCGACGCCGAGCCGGACCGCATCCCGCTCGACCACCCCCGCCGCCCGTTCGGTCGCCAGCTGGACGGCCTCCCCCGCGACGGGGCGAGGACAAGTATGGGCATGGGTCTGGAGGGGGAGGATAGATTGAGCTGTAAAAATGAGAAGTGATTGATTTGGTTGGATTCGATTCCGGATACGCGGCTGCGTTCAGGGCCATTCGGGGCCCCTTCTCCCCTTGCGGGAGAAGGTGTCCGCGAAGCGGACGGATGAGGGGTCGATAGTCGGCGCCGCCCGCGCGACCCCTCACCAGGCCCTGCCGGGCCACCCTCTCCCGCAAGGGGAGAGGGGTTGCGTCGCGATCGCTGTTCTTGTTATGTTCCCTTCATGGTTGATCACGCTCGCCAACTCGCCTTCGCGCGCCGGATGCGCCGCGAGCCGCCAGCGACCGAGCGGCTGCTGTGGCGGCTGCTGCGCGACCGTCGGCTGGACGGCCTTAAGTTCCGGCGGCAGCTCCCGATTGGCCGCTATGTCGTGGACTTCGTCTGCCTGCGTCATCGGCTGATCATCGAGGCCGACGGGCCCCACCACCAGAACTCGCCGACCGACCCGATCCGCGACGCCTGGCTGAGAGGGCAGGGCTTTCGCGTGCTGAGGTTCGCCAATCCCGAGATCCAGGGCTATCCGGACCGCGTTCTGGGCCAGATCCTCGAAGCCGTCGCCGCGCCGCTGACGCCTCCTTCTCCCCTTGCGGGAGAAGGTGTCGGCGGAGCCGACGGATGAGGGGGTGATAGTCCTCTCCGCCGCCGCCCGACCTGTCCGCGATCACGGCGCGGCCTGTACGACCCCTCACCCGACCCACTTCGTGGGCCACCCTCTCCCGCAAGGGGAGAGGGAAA
>NZ_LSJA01000294.1 GCF_001556515.1 Caulobacter sp. CCH9-E1
TTCGGTCAGGATGACCAGGGCGTCGGCGCCCTCGGCGGCTTCGTAGGCGCCGGCCTTGAAGTCGATCGCCGTCAGTAGCTTCTCGGCCTCGTGGCGGCCTTCGGGATCGAAGGCCTGGACCTGGGCGCCCAGGGCCTGCAGGGCCGGGATGATGTCGAGGCTCGGGGCGTCGCGCATGTCGTCGGTGTTGGGCTTGAAGGTAAGGCCCAGCACCCCGATCGTCTTGCCGGAGAGATCCTCCGAGCCGATCGCCTTGGCGACCTTGGCGGCCATCGCCTTCTTGCGCGCGTCATTGACCTCGACCGTGGTCTCGATCAGCCGGGTCGGGGCGCCATAGTCCTGGGCGGTCTTGACGAGAGCGATGGTGTCCTTCGGGAAGCAGCTGCCGCCGTAGCCGGGACCGGCGTTCAGGAACTTCGATCCGATCCGCTTGTCCAGGCCAATACCCTTGGCCACCGACTGGACGTCGGCGCCAACCTTCTCGCAGAGGTCGGCCATCTCGTTGATGAAGGTGATCTTCATCGCCAGGA
>NZ_LSJA01000295.1 GCF_001556515.1 Caulobacter sp. CCH9-E1
CCCGTCGATCCAGGTTTTCGCGACGTTGAGGTCGTCGTCCAGCAGGCAGAAGTCGGCGGCGAGGCCGGGGGCGATGGCGCCGCGCTGGTGGGAGAGGCCGAGGAACGCGGCAGGGGCGGCCGAGGCCATCATCACCGCCTCTTCCAGCGACAGGCCCAGCATCGAGATCGCGTTGCGGACGGCGGCGGCCATGTCGAGGTCGGAGCCGGCCAGGGTGCCGGCGGCGTCGACGCAGACGCCGTCGCGCACGGTGATCTCGCGGCCTTGCAGGACGAAGCGCTTGTCGGTCATACCGACCGTGGGCATGGCGTCGGTGACCAGCATGAAGCGGTCCAGCGGGCGCGTGCGCAGGGCGATCTTCAGGGTGACCGGATCGACGTGGCGGCCATCGACGATGATCCCGGCCCAGACGGCCTGGTTCTCCAGCACCGCGCCGACGACGCCGGGCTCGCGGCTGGTCAGCGGCGACATGGCGTTGAACAGGTGGGTGACGCCCGAGAGGCCGTGGTCGATGGCCTGGCGCA
>NZ_LSJA01000296.1 GCF_001556515.1 Caulobacter sp. CCH9-E1
CCTCACGCTAGCTCATCTCCATCACACGAGGTGGCCCAGAGGGCCGGAGGGGGCGTTCTCGGCGCCGCCCAGCTCGCCCCCTCCGTCGCTCTCGCGACACCTCCCCCGTCAGGGGGAGGATCTTTA
Organism: Caulobacter sp. CCH9-E1; assembly: GCF_001556515.1. Taxonomy (GTDB): domain Bacteria; phylum Pseudomonadota; class Alphaproteobacteria; order Caulobacterales; family Caulobacteraceae; genus Caulobacter. Next base: position 127 of record NZ_LSJA01000296.1, read on the forward strand.
CGAGCGTTCACGTCGATCTATGATCCGCGTATCCGAAATCAAACCGAACGATTTCAATGGCTTCTCACTTTTTCACGCCGCTCTGTGATCCGCGTTGAATCCCGTCCCATACTCTTCCTCACCCGATGGCTTGGAAGGGACGTCCGGCCGGCGATCGTGAC
>NZ_LSJA01000297.1 GCF_001556515.1 Caulobacter sp. CCH9-E1
GGGTCGTACCGGGACCATGATCGCCTCTCCCTGAAAGGGGGATGGGCCGCGGGATGGCGGCGAGCACCTCAAACGGGGGCGCTCCCTTCGCTGTTCCATGCTGGTCGGTGAAGGTTTCTCGAAGGCGCCGAGAACGCGTGGAAATCCATGCGGGCGGGCGCGAACCGCGGCGATCAGCCTTCTTCATTTGATAGCGCGCGACCGGCCGGCTTGGCCGATCCATGCTCAGGCGGAAGACGATCCGCCTTGCATCCAAATTATACGATAAATAATATTCAAGCTGTGCGGCCGCCGAGTGGCCGCGACGGAGGAAATATGTCTGTCTCGAACCTGCGCCGCGCCGCCCTCGTTTCAACGCTGGCCCTGTCCTTCGCCGCGCCGTTCGGCTCGGCCTGGGCGGCGCCGAAAACCTATCTGGGCGTCGACATCTCGTACGCCAACGAGATGGAGGACTGCGGCGCGGTCTATCGCGCGGGCGGCAAGACCGTCGAGCCCTACGCCTTCTTCAAGCAGTCCGGCGCGAACCTCGCGCGCATCCGCATCTGGAACGATCCGGACTGGACGCCCTATTCGAACCTGAAGGACGTCAAGCGCAGCATCGCCAAGGCCAAGAAGGCCGGCATGCAGGTGCTGCTGGACTTCCACTATTCCGACGACTGGGCCGACGGCGATAAACAGATCGCCCCCAAGGCCTGGGCCAAGCTCTCGACGCCGGAGCAGGCCAAGGCGCTGTACGCCTTCACGCGCGAAACCCTGGCGGAGCTGGATCGCGAAGGTCTGATGCCCGACATGGTTCAGGTTGGCAACGAGACCAATGGCGAGATCGTCTCCAGCCTGGAAAAGGCCAAGGAGCCGATCAACTGGCAGCGCAACGCCTTGCTGTTCAACGCCGGCATCAAGGCGGTGCGCGACGCCGGCGCGGCCTCGGCGACCAAGCCCCGGATCATGCTGCACATCGCCCAGCCCGACACCATCGAACCTTGGTTCGCGGCCGCCGCCAAGGCGGGGGTGACGGACTTCGACCTGATCGGGATCAGCTACTACAGCAAGTGGTCCAAGCGCTCGATGGCCGAACTGGGCCAGACCATCAACCGCTTGCGCCATACCTATTCGGCGGACGTCGTGGTGGTCGAGACCGCCTATCCGTTCACCACCGACGGCGCCGACGCCTCGCCCAACCTGCTGGGCGAGGACTCGCTGATCGCCGGCTATCCGGCCACGCCCGCGGGCCAGAAGAAGTACCTGACCGACCTGACGCAGCTGGTCTTCGCCAATGGCGGGGTCGGGGTCGTCTATTGGGAGCCGGCGTGGCTGTCGACCAAGTGCAAGACTCGCTGGGGTGTCGGCTCCAACTGGGAAAACGCGGCGCTGTTCGACTTCAAGGGCCAGGCGCTGGAAGGCGTCGACTGGCTGAAGGCGCCCTATGTCATGCCAGTGGACGTGACGTTCCGGGTCAGAGCCCACGGGGAGGCGACGCGCTTCATCGATGGCGACTTCCTGGGCGGCGTCGGACCTCGTCCGATGACGCTGGAAGGCGGCGCGTGGACCTACCGCACGCGGCTGATGCCGGGTGTGGCGGTGACGGCCGCCACGGCGACCGAGCTCTCGGCGGTGGCGGACGCTCAAGCCAAGAGCGCGGCGGTCGGCAAGGGCGTGTCGATCGTCCCGCTCGACTGACCAAAGCCAAGCTGCTTGTCATGTCGGATTGATATGATAATTAGCCGCCCAAACTCGTTCTGATCCCGAGGGCAGTCCCGCCGAACGAAGCGTGGCGCCGCTCCTCCAGGGGGGAAACCATGACTCGTCATCCCATGCTCTTCGCCGCCGCCAGCGGTTTCGCCATGCTCATGGCCGCCGGCGCGCACGCCCAAACCACTCCCGCGCCGGCCTCCGAGGCCGCCCAGGTCGAGGAGGTCGTCGTCACCGGCGTCCGCAAGAGCCTGCGCGACGCCCTGGCCGTGAAGCAGGGCTCCGACAAGGTGGTCGAAGCCATCTCGGCCAAGGACATCGGCGTCCTGCCCGACGTGACCATCGCCGAGTCGATCGCCCGCCTGCCGGGCGTCAACGCCACCCGCGACCGCGGCAACGACAGCCAAGCCGTCGTCCGCGGCCTGGGCGCTCGTCTGGTGCTCGGCACGATCAACAACCGCGAGGTCGCCTCGACCGAGCCGGACCGCAACGTCCGCTGGGAAATCTATCCCTCGGAAGTCGTCTCGGGCGTCGAGGTCTACAAGTCGCAATCGGCCGACCTGATCGCCGGCGGCGTGGCCGCGACGATCAACATCAACACGATCGCCCCGCTGGACTACCGCGGCCCGGCCTTCGTGCTGCGCGCCGGTCCCGTGTTCTATGACGGCGGCAAGGACATCCCGAACTACGGCACGACCGGCTATCGCGGCTCGGGCTCGTTCGTCCACAAGATCAACGACGACCTGGCCATCGTCCTGGGCGCGACCGCCCAGCGCCAGAAGAACGGCTACGGCTCGTTCACGGGCTGGGGCTACAACGACTCCAACGCGCGTCCCCCCGCTGGGGCGAGCGACTACTCGAGCGACCTGAACCGCGACGGCAAGCTCGACGCCACGCCCTGGGGCGCGCAGATGTCGGCCAGCCGCATCGACCAGAAGCGCAAGGGGATTTCGGGCGGCCTGCAGTACAAGCCGACCGATCACTTCGAGCTGAAGGCCGACGCGCTCTATTCGAAGATCAAGATCACCGAGGTCCAGGACCAGACGGTCTGGGGCGACGGCAAGTGGGGCAACTGGAACACGGGCGCGAACAACGTCGGCTGGAACGACGACGTCTATAACGCCCCCGGCGCGTCCTACACGCTGATCAACAACACGGTGGTCGCCGCCTCGCGCCTCCCGTTCAGCCCGGTCAAGACGGTGCTGGCCAAGTACAGCGAAGACAAGGACCTGTTCGCCAGCGGCCTGAACGGCAAGTGGACCGGCGACCTGTGGACCGTCGCGGGCGACGTCTCCTATTCGAAGGCCAAGCGGACCAACAGCTGGAAAGCCGTGCGGTTCGAGGCCTGGCCGACCTGGACCAGCTTCGACTGGCGCGCGGGCGTGACGCCGACGATCACGACGGGTCAGGACAACACCACGCTCGCCCAGACGGCGGACCTCGCCGGTTCGTATGACGGTCCCGAGCATCTGAACGACGAGCTGAAGGCCGCGGCCCTGGACTTCACCCGCGATTTCTCCGGCGGCGTTTTCAAGAGCGTCCAGTTCGGCGCGCGCGCCTCGGACCGTGTGAAGAGCCACAGCAACTTCAGCTTCGCCCCGACGGCCACCGGCGCGACGATCCCGGCCAACCTGCTGACCGGCTACAAGCTGAGCGACGGCGCGAACGTTCCGGCCATCCTGACCGGCGACATCGACAAGATCGCCGCCATCGCCTACGGCCCGAACGCCTTCGACGTCTCCAAGGCGACCGAGAAGCTGGCCGAGCGCTGGACCGTTCAGGAGAAGGTCTACGAAGGCTACGGCAAGCTGAACTTCGCCGCCGACGGCCCGGCCGGCGTCTGGGTCACTGGCAACATCGGCGCTCGCGTCGTTCACACCGAGACCAGCAGCGAAGGTCTGCAGCAGGACACCGCCAGCGCCTTCGTCCCGGCGAACGTCGACAACGACTATACCGACTTCCTGCCGTCGGCGAACGCCAAGCTGGACTTCGGCGGCGGCAAGGTCGTGCGCTTGGGTCTGGCCAAGGTCATCGCCCGTCCGCCGCTGGACGAACTGCGCGCCAGCCGCAGCCTGTCCAACTGGGCCCCGTGGACCGGAAGCGCCGGTAATCCGAAGCTGAAGCCGTTCGAGGCCACCCAGTTCGACGCCTCGGCCGAATACTATTTCCGTCCCGAAGCCCTGGTGGCGCTGTCCTACTACTACAAGGACGTCGACTCCTACATCGGCTGGAAGCAGACCCCTGTCGCGTTCGGCGGTCAGACCTACACGGTCGCCAGCCCGGCCAACGGCGGCAGCGGCCACATCCAGGGCGTGGAGCTGACCTTCCAGACGCCGTTCTTCTTCCTGCCGGGGCCGTTCGACAAGTTCGGCATCTACTCGAACTACGCCTATGTGGAATCGAACCTGAAGGAGTTCTCGCCGGCCAACAATCCGCTGCGGATGACGGGCCTCGCCAAGAACACCGCCACGGTCGACCTGTGGTACGCCAACGGTCCGGTCGAAGCGCGCCTGGGCTGGAAGTACCACTCGCCGATGACGGTCATCTACGGCTGGAACGGTTCGGATCTGCAGACGCTGGAAAGCGAGAAGACCCTCGACTTCAGCTCGTCCTACAAGATCAACGAGACCGTCAGCGTCCGCTTCCAGGTCAACAACCTGACCAACGAAGCGCTGCGGATGTACCGCGACAACGACCCGAACCGCATCGGCCGCTACGACTCCTATGGTCGTCGCTACCTGATGGACGTCACTTTCAAGTTCTAGAGCGTCGATCCTCCCCGACGTTCCCTGCGCTGGGGAGGAGGCGGCATGCCTCCTCCCCATTTTTTTGACTCATCGAGAGGCTCGCTCCATGGCCCAGATCAACCGACGCCAGGCCCTGGCCGCCGCCGGGGGCGCAGCCCTCCTGGCCAACGCTTCCCAGGCCGCCGTCGCCGCCGTCGCCGCGCCCATCGCCGCCATCGACCTGGCGCCGCGCGACCGCTCGTCCCTGGACTTCGGTTGGCGCTTCGCCCTGGGCCACGCCTCCGATCCCGCCAAGGACTTCGATTTTGGCGGCAACCAGCGCACCTACGCCAAGGCGGGCGCCGACGCGCCTAACTGGTGGGTCGCCGCTGCGGCTCAGAAGACCTTCGACGACAGCGCCTGGAAGCCGGTGACCCTGCCGCACGACTGGGCGGTCGAGCTGCCGTTCGTCGACAACCCCGACTACAAACCCTCGGGCAAGCCGGACGACGAGGATGTGCTGGCCGCCCACGGCTACAAGGCGCTGGGGCGTCGCTTCCCCGAGAACAGCATCGGCTGGTATCGCAAGACCTTCGCCCTACCGGCCAGCGACGCGGGCAAGCGTCTTTCGATCGAGTTCGACGGGGCGTTCCGCGACACTCTGGTGATGGTCAACGGCTATGTCCTCGAGCGCGAGGAGAGCGGCTACTCGCCGTTCCGCGTCGATATCACCGACATCGCCAACATCGGCGGCGACAACCTGATCACCGTGCGCGTTGACGCCAGCCTTGGCGAAGGCTGGTTCTACGAGGGGGCGGGACTCTACCGCCACGTCTGGCTGGTCAAGACCGCGCCGGTGCACGTGCCGCAGTGGGGCGTCTTCGTCCGCGCCAAGGTCGACGGAACGGTCCAGATCGACACCGATCTCGTCAACGAATCCGACGCCGCCCAGGCTTTCGAGGTCTCGCACGCCGTGCTGGACGCCGCCGGCAAGCCGGTGCTGGCCGTCGCCCCCGCCGCCGGCAGCCTGCCAGCCTGGGAGCGCCAGAGCCTGTCCCAGACCGTGACCCTGGCCAATCCGGTGCTGTGGTCGCTTGAAAACCCGCATCTCTACACCTTGGTCACCGAGACCAAGGTCGGCGGCGCGGTAGTGGACCGTTTCGTCACGCGCTTCGGCGTCCGCTCGATCCGCTTCGACCCGGCCAATGGCTTCTTCCTGAACGACAAGCCGGTGAAGCTGAAGGGGAGCTGCAATCACCAAGACCACGCCGGGGTCGGCGCGGCGATCCCGGACGCCCTGCAGGTCTGGCGGCTGGAGCAGCTGAAGTCGATGGGCTGCAACGCCTATCGCGCCGCCCACAACCCGCCGACGCCGGAGCTGCTGGACGCCTGCGACCGGCTGGGGATCCTGGTCGTCGACGAGACGCGCCGCATGTCCAGCGATCCGACCTCGCTCGACGAGCTGGAGCGCCTGGTCCGCCGCGACCGCAACCACCCGTCGGTGATCCTGTGGTCGATCGGCAACGAGGAGCCGCAGCAGGCGACCGCGCGCGGCGTCAAGGTCGCCAAGACGATGAAGCGCCTGGTCAACCGCCTCGATCCGACCCGTCTGGTGACGGCCGCCATGGACAGCGGTTTCGGCGAGGGGATCAGCGGCGTCATCGACGTCCAGGGCTTCAACTATCGCCACGAGAAGATGGACGACTTCCACGCCCGCTTCCCGAACATGCCGATCATCGGCAGCGAGAGCGCCAGCGTGGTGACGACGCGCGGCGAGTACGTTCGCGACGAGGCCAAGTCGTACGTGCCCGCTTACGACACCGACCACCCCTGGTGGGCGACGACGGCGGAGAAGTGGTGGAGCCACGCGGCCGACCGTCCGTGGATGGCGGGCGGCTTCATCTGGACCGGCTTCGACTATCGCGGCGAGCCGACGCCGTTCAACCGCTGGCCCAGCATCAGCTCGCACTTCGGGGCGCGGGATACCTGCGGCTTCCCGAAGGACAACTACTATTACTACCGCGCCTGGTGGCGGTCCGAGCCGCTGCTGCACCTCCTGCCGCACTGGAACTGGGAAGGCCGCGAGGGCCAGCCGATCGCGGTCTGGGCCCATAGCAACTGCGACAAGGTCGAGCTGTTCCTGAACGGCAAGAGCCAGGGCGTTCGCGCGGTGAAGGCCAACCACCACGTCGAGTGGTCCGTGCCCTACGCGCCGGGCGTGCTGGAGGCTCACGGCTACAAGAACGGCAAGGTGGTCCTGCGCGAGCGTCGCGAGACGGCGGGCCCGGCAGCGGCCCTGCGTCTGACCGCCGACCGCGTCCGCTTGACCGCCGACGGCCAGGACGTGGCGGTGCTGAAGGTCGAGGTCCTGGACGCCAAGGGCCGTCCCGTTCCGCGCGCCGACGATCTGGTCCGCTTCGAGCTTTCGGGTCCGATCGACCTGATCGGGGTCGGCAACGGGAACCCCACCAGCCACGAGCCGGACGTCGCGCTTCAGCGCAAGGCGTTCAACGGCCTGGCCCAGGCGATTGTCCGCACCCGGCAGAATCAGTCGGGACGGGGCAGGGTGGTCGTCAGCGCCCCAGGCCTGAAAAGCGCGGCCCTGGATGTTGCGTTGATATAACGCCGCAACGCGAAATTTTCCTACGCCCTTGCGAGACGAGTGTCGGAGCCGACGCTCGTCTCGATGCGTTTCTACGCACGGAAACCGGTTACCGCGCTGAAATAGTCAGACTGTTGGCAAGGCCCGAGGCATGGCTTTGTGTGGCGCCCGCGAAGAGCGCCGAAATCGCGGCCCATTTGTCATAAGAATGGCCCGAAAAACCGCTTGAAAAAAGATTGCTAGCGCTGTCATTTTGGCATTGCGGCAGTGATGGACCGATGTTACCGCTAACTCGTCTCTCGTGCCCTGGTTGTCCATCAGGCTGCTGGAACGAGAAGAGCGGCCGGGAAATGCTTCCGGATCGTAACAATAACATCGCCCCAGAGAGGGCATTATTAGGGGGAACGGCTATGAAGCGGCTTCGTCGCTTGAACGCGTCTGCCTCTTGTGTCGCCATCACGGCGGCCATGTTCGCCAGCCCGGTTCTGGCTCAGCAGACGTCCAACACCACCGTCGATGAAATCGTCATCACGGGCATCCGCGCTTCGCTCGAGCGTTCGATCGAGATCAAGCGCACCAACAGCGGCGTGGTCGACGCCATCTCGGCCGAAGACATCGGCAAGTTCCCGGACACCAACCTGGCTGAATCGCTACAGCGGATCACCGGCGTGTCCATCGACCGCACCAACGGCGAAGGCTCGCAGGTGACGGTCCGCGGCTTCGGCGGCGGTTTCAACCTGGTGACCCTGAACGGCCGCACCATGCCGACGGCCAACGTCGCCACGGTCGGCGGCGACCAGTCGTCGGACACCGCGGGCGGCACCAGCCGTTCGTTCGACTTCTCGAACCTCGCCTCGGAAGGCGTGACCACGCTGGAGGTCTACAAGACCGGCCGCGCGGCCATTCCGTCGGGCGGCATCGGCGCCACGATCAACGTCAAGACCCGTCATCCGCTGGACGCCCGCGAGAGCGGCCTGAGCGGCAGCATCGGCGTCAAGGGCGTCTATGACCAGAGCATGGACAAGAAGGTCGACGACTTCGGCCACAAGATCACGCCGGAAGTCTCGGGCCTGCTGAACTGGACGGACGACGACAAGAAGTTCGGCGTCGCCCTGTTCGGCGCCTACCAGAAGCGCGACTTCACCAGCCGCAGCGTCACGTCGAACGACTGGAACATCCGCACCTTCGCGGAATTTAACAATCCGGCCAACGGCTTCGTCCGCAACGGCGGCGCGACCCAGATCACCGGCGCGCCGTCCAGCGGCTCGACCCTGGTGGCGATCCCCAACGACAGCCGCTACCACTTCTCGCAAGGCGAGCGTGAGCGGATCAACGGCCAGCTGACGGCGCAGTTTCGCCCGACCGACAGCCTGACCATCACGGGCGATGTGCTGTACGCGCAGAACAAGTCGTTCGAGCGCCGCAACGACAGCACCAACTGGTTCAACCGTCCGTTCGACAAGGTCACCTTCGACAACAACCCCACCGTCGCCACGGCCGTCCTGCTCTCGGAAACGCTGAGCGGCACCAAGGACATGGGCTTCGAGCAGCAGTATCGCAGCAACGAAGACACCCTGAAGTCCTATGGCCTGAACGCCGAATGGGACCTGTCCGACCGCGTCCGCGTCCGCCTGGACGGCCACATCTCGAAGGCCGACTCCGGTCCGGACTCGCCGAACGGCACCAGCTCGACCACCGTGTCGATCGGCGCGCCGATCGTCTCGTCGCACTCGGTCGACTACAGCGGCAAGGTTCCGGTTCAGAAGATCACGATCAACGACGCGGCCCCGCGCGGCAACGGCAATGGCGTGATGGATGTCGGCGACCTGGGCAGCCAGGTGGCTCGCACCTGGACCAACAGCCAGAAGCACGAAGTCAAGGAAATCCGGGGCGACCTGACCTGGGATCTGGACGACAACGGCAGCCGCTTCGACGCCGGTTTCAACTACCGCACCTCGAAGATGGTCCAGGCGTCCAGCTCGACGCAGCAGGACCTGGGCAGCTGGGGTATCTCGAACCCGCGCGACGTCCAGCAGTACGCCGGCAACCTGGTCAAGGCCTTCTGCATGGCCTGCCAGTTCAACGAGTTCGATCTGCAGCAGAGCGGCGCGGGCCTCGTCTCGTTCCGGGCCAACGCGATCGACCTCTACAACGCCATGTCGGCGCCGTACGTCGCTCGCGGCAACGCGGTCGGCATCACGGGCCAGGCCCGCAACCAGGTCGACGAAGACATCCTGGCCGGCTACGCCCAAGTCACCTGGAAGTCGGAACTGGCCGGTCGTCCCGCGACCCTGGTCACGGGCGTCCGCTATGAGCGCACCGACGTGACGTCGACCTCGCTCATCCGGACCCCCAGCGCCATCGTCTGGACCGCCGACAACGACTTCCGCCTCGACACCGCCAGCACCTATTCGCCGCTGTCGGGTAAGGGCAAGTACAACAACCTGCTGCCGGCCCTGGACTTCAGCGTCGACATCCGTGACGACCTGATCGGCCGCTTCTCGTTCAGCCGCACCATCGCCCGTCCGGACTACGGCAACCTGTTCGCCGCCCAGACGGTCGGCACGCCGAACCGTCCGGTCTCCAACGGGGCCATCCCGCTGGGCACCAGCGGCAACCCGGACCTGGAGCCGCTGATCTCGGACAACTTCGACGTCTCGCTGGAGTGGTACTACAAGCCCAGCAGCTTCGTTTCGGCGGGCTTCTTCGAGAAGCGCGTGAACAACTTCGTCGGCACCGGCACCTTCACGCAGAACCTGTTTGGTCTGCGTGACGTCAGCTCCGGCGCGGACGGCACGCGTTCGGGCACGGCCAAGGCGCTGCTGTCGGCCATCGGCGCCGACCAGACCGACGTCAACCTGTTCACGATGACGGCCCTGCTGCAGACCACCGGCTCCTCGGCGGCGGCTCAGGCTCAGTTCCAGGCCAACCGCATCGCTGGCGGCGACCTGAACCAAGCCTTCGTCGACCAGATCCTGGCGGCGGTGGACATCGCGCCGAACAGCACCGATCCGCTGATGAACTTCCAGGTGTCGAAGCCGATCAACAACCGGACCGGCAAGATCCACGGTTTCGAAATCGCGGCTCAGCACTTCTTCGGCGACACCGGCATCGGCGTCTCGGGCGCCTACACCATGGTGCGCGGCGACGTCGAGTTCGACAACGGCGCGAGCCCGTCGCAGGACCAGTTCGCTCTGCTGGGTCTGTCGGACACGGCTAACGCCACGCTGATCTACGACAAGAACGGCATCTCGGCGCGCCTGACCTACAACTGGCGTGACAAGTTCCTGCAAGCCACCAACCGCGGTGGTTCGCGGAACCCGGTCTATGTCGCGCCCTTCACGCAGATCGACTTCAACATCAGCTACGACGTCACGCCGAAGCTGGCGGCCTCGTTCGAAGGCATCAACCTGACCAAGGAGCACGTGCGCACCTACGCTCGCGATCCGAACCAGCTGTGGTTCGCTCAAGAGCTGGACCGCCGCTTCCTGCTCGGCGCTCGCTACCGCTTCTAAGACTGGAAGTCTCTTAGAAGCTTAAGGAGGGGCCGCCGCGCTTGCGGCGGCCCCTTTCTTCCTTTGAAGTGCGCGTATGACAGCGTGAGTGCGGGCCCGATGAACCGAGTGCTTCTGAACAATGTCGATCACGCCGATCTGCGGGTGATCGCCGGGCATGGCGCGGCCTTCGGCGACGCGATCAACCAGGCCTTGATCCTGCCCACCGAGTTCGAGGCGGCCCAACGCGAATATCCGATCCTGATCCGCAAGGACGACGCCGGCGGCTATCAGGCCGTTGTCCTGCTGGGGCTGGATCGCGACGAGAACCTCTTCCTCGACGAGACCGGCTGGAACGCCCGCTATGTGCCGGCGGTGCAACGGCGCGGGCCGTTCTCCATCGCCCTTCAGCGCGACGCTCTGGGCGACGCGCCGCGCCCGATGATCCATGTCGACCTCGATCACCCGCGCGTCAGCCGCGACGAAGGCGAGCGCGTGTTCCTGCCCGCCGGCGGCAACTCACCCTATCTGCAAGGCGTCAGCCGCACCCTGGGTCAGATCCACGACGGCTTGGAGATCGCCGGGCCGATGTTCGCCTTCTACGACGAACTGGGCTTGATCGAGCCGATCGACGTCGAGATCAAGCTGGACGACGGGACCAGCTACGACCTGCCCGACGTCTTCACCATCGCGCCCGATCGGCTGGCGGCGGTCACGGGCGAGAACCTCGAGAAGCTGCACCAGTCGGGCCTGCTGCGCGCCGCCCACTGGATCATCGCCTCGATGGGCAATGTCGAGGATCTGATCGCGCGCAAGGCGCGGCGCCAGGCTCGACTGGCATGAGCGCCCTGACGGCCCGCCGCACGCTGGAGGCCGCCGTCGCCACGCCGGCGGACATCCCGTTCGACGCCATCCTGGCCGGCCAGACCCCAATGCTGTTCAAGGGCTTGGTCCGCGACTGGCCGTTAGTACGCAAAGGCCTCGAATCCAGCCAAGCGGCCCGCGATTACATCCGCGCCCACGACCGGGGCGGGCGCGTCGTCGGCTATTCCGCCGACCCGGAGGTTCGCGGTCGGTTCTTCTATGACGAGACCTGCACGGCGGTGAACTTCAAGGCCGAGCGCGCGCCGCTCGAGACCTTCCTGAGTCGGCTCGAAGCGGTCGAGGAGCTCAATGACGCGCCGGCCGTCTATGTCGGTTCGGCCGACCTCGACGCCTATTTCCCGAGCCTGAAGGCCGAGAACGATCTGGCTTTGGGGGCCGAGGTCTACGGCGACCAGCCGCCCATGGCGGGCATCTGGATCGGCAACCGCACGACCGCCGCCGCCCATTGGGACATGTCCAACAACATCGCCGTCTGCGCCGCGGGCCGACGGCGCTTCACCCTGTTCCCGCCCGACCAGGTGGCCAACCTCTATCCCGGCCCGCTGGAACCGACGCCCGGCGGCCAGGTGGTCAGCATGGTCGACTTCGAGAACCCCGATTTCGACGCCCATCCGGGCTTCCGCGAGGCTCTGGAAACAGCGCAGGTGGCCGAGATGGAGCCCGGCGACGTGCTGGTCTATCCCGCGCTGTGGTGGCACCAGGTCGAGGCGCTGGAGCCGTTCAACGTCCTGATGAACTACTGGTGGAACGCCGCGCCGGCGCATGCCGACACGCCGATGAACACCTTGCTGCACGGCCTGCTGAGCCTTCGGGACCGGCCGGACTTCGAGAAGCAGGCCTGGAAGGCCATGTTCGACTACTACGTTTTCGGTCCCGCCGACCGGGCCGGCGCGCATCTGCCCGTGGGCGCGCGTGGGCCGCTGGGACCGATGGACGCCATGACCGCCCGGCGGCTGCGCGCGCAGCTGCTGGACCGGCTGAACCGATAAGATCAAAGGGAGTGACGCCATGACCCAGCAGACGATCCGCAAGGTGGTGATCGCGGGCGGCGGCACCGCCGGTTGGACCGCCGCGGCCGCCTTGGCGCGCCAGCTTGGTCCGCTGCTGGACATCACCCTGGTCGAGTCCGAGGACATCGGCACGGTCGGGGTAGGGGAGTCGACCATCCCCACGGCCCGCACCTTCAACGCCCTGCTCGGCATAGACGAAGCCGAGTTCATGCGGGCGACCCAGTCGACCTTCAAGCTGGGGATCTCGTTCGAGAACTGGGGCGAGGTCGGCGATCGCTACATCCACTCGTTCGGCCAGGTCGGGAAATCCACCTGGATGGGCGGCTTCCACCACTTCTGGATGCAGGCCCAGGCGCAAGGGTTCGGCGGCGATCTGGGCGACTACTGCCTGGAGCTGAAGGCGGCCGAGGGCGAGCGGTTCTTCACCGGCGAGAACGGTCCGCTGAACTACGCCTACCACCTGGACGCCGGCCTCTATGGCCAGTTCCTGCGGCGCATGGCCGAGGCGGACGGCGTCAAGCGCGTCGAGGGCAAGATCGCCAGCGTCCGCCAGAGCGCGACCGACGGCTCGGTCGAGGCGCTGGTGATGGAGTCCGGCCAAGCGGTCGAGGGCGACCTCTTCATCGACTGCACCGGCTTCCGCGGCCTGCTGATCGAGCAGACCCTGAAGGCGGGCTACGAGGACTGGGGCCACTGGCTGCCGACCAACAGCGCCCTGGCGGTCCAGACCCGGTCAACCGAGCCGGCCAAGCCCTACACCCGCGCGATCGCCCACCACGCCGGCTGGCGCTGGAAGATCCCGCTGCAGCACCGGGTCGGCAATGGCCTCGTCTACTGCAACGAGTTCATGTCCGACGACGAGGCGCTCGCTTTGCTGCAAGGCGAGATCGAGGGCGAGACCCTGATCCCGCCGCGCTTGATCCGCTACCGAACGGGCCGCCGCCGCAAGACCTGGGACAAGAACGTCGTGGCCCTGGGGCTTTCCAGCGGCTTCGTCGAGCCGCTGGAGTCGACCTCGATCCACCTGATCATGGTCGGTGTCACCCGGCTGATGCAGCTGTTTCCCTTCGGCGGGATCAGTCAGGCCGCGATCGACCGCTACAACCGCCTGGCCGATGACGAGTTGGAGAAGATCCGCGACTTCATCATCCTGCACTACAAGGCGACCGAACGGACCGACAGCCCGTTCTGGGACCGCGTGCGCGAGATGGAGATCCCCGACAGCCTGGGCCAGCGGATCGAGCTGTTCCGGGAGAGCGCCCAGGTCTACCAGGCCCCGGGCGAGCTGTTCCAGGTCGACTCCTGGCTACAGGTGCTGCTGGGGCAGCGGGTCGAGCCGAAGAGCTTCCACGCCATGGGCCGCCTGATGCCGCCGCAGCAGCTGAAACAGGCCCTGGACGACCTGAAGCGCAACATCGCCGGGACGGTCAGCCGCCTGCCGCAGCACCAGGCGTTCCTCGACGCCTATTGCGCGCCGCCGGTCAGCAAGAGCGCGTAAGCTCAGCTGTCGATCGGCGCGAACAGCTTCTGAAGCGTCGCGCCGACGCGGGCGGCGGAAGGATCGTTGGGCGGCAGCCCAAAGCCGCGCAGTTCGTGGCCGATCCGTTCGCCGATAGCCAGCAGCGGCCGGCTGGTGATCTGGACCTGGGCCAGATTCTCCACGGCCTGGGCGTAGCGCTCGGCGTTCAGCGATTCCAGAGCCCAGGCTCGGGCGGCCTCACCGGTTTTTCGCCGCAGGGGCGTGTCGCCGGCCAGGCGCTCTAGCACCTGGCGGATCTCGTCTACCACGATCTCGCCATCGACCTTGAAGACCAGGTCATCCGGCAGCTCGCCATAGAAGCCGGCGCGCGCCACGACGGTAGGGCGGCCGCTGAGCATGCCCTCGCAGGCCGAGCCCGAGGCGCCTTCCAGGACGGGCTTGCGAAGGGCGCAGATGATGTCGGCCTCGTCGAGACGCTGGTCCAGCGTCTCATCGTCGACGGCGCCGTCGATGACGAGGTTGTCGAAGCCGACCTCCGCCGCCACCGCTTCGAGCCTTGCGCGCTCGTCATCCGAGATCGGGCCAACCAGGCGGTAGACGCAGGTCTTCAGCGCTTCGGAACCGCCGATCGCCCGGATCACGTCGGCGACGCGCTTGTTGGGGTTCATGACGCCGACCGTGGTGATGGTCAGGCGGTCCTTGGCCTTCGGCGGTCCCGGCGGCGTCTCCCGATCCGGGCAGCAGAGCGGGGTGACGTCCACGGGGCCGGCGCAGGCGGCCTCCAGGCGCGAGGCGTAGAAGCGGGCGTGGGCCAGGGCGGCCTCGCAGCGCTGGGCCAGCCACTCTGTCATCGGCAGCTTGGCGGCGATCTCGCCCATGTCGAGCATCTGGCCCGAGCGGACCGCGACGGCGTTAGCCTCGGCCTCGGCCTCGGGACCATAGGTGGCGACGATCTCGGCGTCGTGCCGGCGATAGTCGAGCCCGTTGTGGTGCAGCCAGCCCGAGAACAGGTTGTAGATGTAGAAGTCGTGGAAAATCCCCAGGCACGGCGCGGCGTCCAGGATCGCCAGGGCGCCGGCGTGGAAGGGGTAGTTGTCGCCGATATTGACGATGACGACGTCGAAGTCCTCCCGAAGCCGCGTCAGATCGACCGCGCGCCAGTGGCGGACGGGCAGGCGGCTCGGATGCAGCGGCTCGGCCGTGTCATCCACGTCCTCGCAGCGTAGGATTTCGACCTCATGCCCCCGCGCGGCGAGGGCGGCGGTGACGGCGGCGCTGACTCGGCCGATGGACGAGCGCAGCACGAAAGGCGTGACCCAGCAGATCTTCATCGCTGGGCCCTAGCGCTGCAAAAGCCGGCGCTCGGCGTCGCCGCCGGGCCGCACGAAGGCGATGTTGGCGGACACGAACTTCGCGGCGGCCTTGGCGTCGGTCGGCGCGCAGGCGCCGGTGGCCTCGTCGATCAGATAGGGCTTGAAGCCGGCGTCGGCGAAGGCCTTGAACCATTGGGCAGGCGTCTGGCCGACCCGCGTCAGGTGCTCGGGCCCGAACTCGGCCAGGATGGCGAGGTCCGGGTTTTTCGCGATCACGCCCTTCATGCCGGCCAGCACGTCCAGCTCCGCGCCCTCGACGTCGATCTTGACCACGTCCAGGCGCTGGCGCGGCGCCACGTCGTCCAGGCGCACCACCTCGACCTCGACGGTGCGCGCCTCCTCGGCCTCGGGCAGGGCGTAGAGCGAGCTATGGCCGATGATGTCGCTGACGTGGAAGGTCAGGCGTCCCGCCTTCTCGCCAACGGCCTGGTCGCGCACCTCGACCCAGGACAGGCCGTTGAGATGCTTCATCTTTTCGAGGTTGGCGCGGGGCGTGGCCTCCGGTTCGAAGGCGATCACCTTGCCCTCGGGACCGGCGGCGCGGGCCATGACCAGGGTCAGCAGGCCGATATTGGCCCCGACATCGGCCACGGACATGCCCGGACGAACCAGGCGTCGCAGAACGTCGCCGGTGCCCGGCTCCAGGCCCTTGCTGGTGGCGTTGGCCAGCATGGTGACGAAGGTCGGCAGGGCGCGCGGCGCCAGGACGTAGCCTTCGCGCATGCGGATCGCCACGGACTCCTCGTCATAGTGGATCAGCGGCCGCAGCTTGATCTCGAGTTCGTCGAAGCGCGGACCGAACAGGCCGGGCAGGGCGCCCAGAGCCTCGCCGCTCTGCGCCATCCGCGCCTCAAGCCGCGCCAGGGTCGCGGCCAGGCGCTCGTTCTGCTGGAGCGCGACGTCGAGCTGCGCCCGCACCGCCAGGACATCGGCCGACAGCACGCGGATCTCGTGCTCGACGCTGGCCTGCAGATAGCGGCGCACATAGCTGGCGATCGGCGCCAGCACGGGCCCCAGCAGCCGGCGCGCGAAACCAAACCGCCGACGCGGCGCGGGCGGCGCGGGATCGGGAGCGGAAGATGGCTGAGGCGATGGCGCGCTCATGGCGGAACGGATCGCCAAGTCCAGACGTGCGGGCCTCAAGTGAATCCTTCCCGGTGGCCGCTCTGCGGCCGCCGCTTGCTCTTGCCTAGCCGAAGACCGCCAGGGCGGCCAAGGCCGGCCTAGAACAGAAAGCTGTAGTATTGCTGGAAGGCGCTGTGATCGCCGACCAGATTGATCGAGCTATGGTCGGGCAATTCGAACGTCACGCTGGTGACGTGAGTGATCGCGCCCGGATCGCTGGTGATGCGGGCGTCGTACATCACGACCTGCGAGCCATCCATCGCAAGGCTGACGACGGCGGTGTGGGCCATGAAGGAATCAATGACCTGCCGCACCAGATCGATCGAGACGAAGTCGATATGGGCCGTCGTCTTCTGAGGACCAACGGGCTCGGGGGGCGAAACGGTGTCGCCGCCCGCCGAAGGGCTGGGCGTTTCCGGCGCGGCGACGACGTCGCCCGTCTGTCCCCCGGGCTGAACACCGACCGGCGCCACCTGCACGTGCGTGCTTTGCGACAGGATCTCGGCCAGCACATCAGGCAGCTTGGAGACTTCGATCACGGCGATCTTCTGAGCCGTCGCCGTATCGCCGACCACGGCGCGCACCAGCTGGACAGCCTCGACGTCCGGCAGAGCGCCCGCGCCCAGGCGAATCTTCAGAACCCAGTCGGCGCTGTCATGGACGGACGGCGCGGATAGCGGCGAGACGGCGGCGTCGTAGCGACCAGTTCCATCGCCGCCATTGCCGCCATTGCCGCCGCCGCCCTTGGCGCCGCCCAACGTCGTTTCGGTCGGGTCGATGCGATCAACCGTGCTCGGCATGGTCGACAGCAGGGCGACGAGCGAAAGCACCGAAGAGGCGGTCTGCGCCGGCGTGCTGACGGCGGCCGCGGCGTGGGCCAGCGCGATCGAGGCGTCGCCGTCGGCCACCGCCGTCGGATCCGGCGTGGCGGCTCCGCCGAGATCGAGCGCCGCGGCGTTGGCGGCCAGCGCCATGCGCGCGGCGGGCTCCAGGCTGGACTGTTCAACCTTGAAATCAGCGGCCAGCAGCGCGGCGGCCAGCACCAGGATCGCCTGGTTGGCCGGCAGCTGCACGGTGTCATAGGCCGCCGACTGAGCGTTCGCGGCGGCGACCGGCGGAAGAGAGGCCGCGCCGCCGTTCAGGCTGGTGTTCGAGCTGGACGACAGCAGCGCCGGACGCGCGTGCGAGGCCGGCGGATTGGCCGCGCCGCTCTCGGCCGCGCGCGCCTCGCCGCTCTTGAAGAAGGCGGTGCCCACAACAGCCACCAGCAGGGCGGCGGGGTGGACGGAGATGTTGTCGCCGCGATCCGACCGGCGGATCAGCGGGTGGCGCGCGACCATGTTTCGCACCATCGAGGAGAAGTCGAAGCCGCGCGCGATCTCTTCATAGGCCGGGCCGGCGATCAGATACTCGCCATCGATGCGCGCGAAGTGGATGACGACCTCGCCATCATCGGTCCGATAGAAGACGAACCAAGGTTCCTTCTCGTCGCTCAGGCCGCGGTCGGTGCCGACGCGGATCCCCGCCCGCAGCAGGGCGGCCTCGACGCGATAGAATTCGGCCAGCTCCTGCTGGCTCCAGTCCGCCGCCGGAGCGGGGACGTATCGCGGCGAACGCTGGAAGAACGAGAGGACTTGCGCGGCCATGTCGGCGGATTGTTCCCACGCCAGAAGAGTCACCGGCTCCCCGCCGGCAGGTCAAGCTAGACGATCTACTCTTCGTTGAACAGGATATCGTAGGTAATAGGATCGTAGAACCGCATCAGTTCCCGCACGAACGTCCTTTCCGGAACGTTAAGCGCGCGCGCCCAGTCGCGGTAGCGATCCGGCGGAATGCGGCCGCGTCCGGTCTCCAGCTGGGAAATGAACGTATAATAGTCGGCCCCGACCTTGGCCGCGAGCTGGCGTTGCGACAGGCCGGCGGCCTCCCGCGCTTCCTTCAGCCATCGGCCGCCTTCGCGACGGAGGTCTTGAACCTCCGGGGCGCTGCGACGTTGAGGGTTGCCATACATTATAGACTCTCAAGCCTCCGTCCGCGGGCGGAGAGCGCTGTCGCTCGCCTCCAAGGACGCCAAATTCCTTGTCCATATAGCGCTTCCGTGGCTCAGGTACAAGGAACGCGACATATGAAAATGCTGTACCGGTTAGAAAAATGCTGTACCGCGTGATTTCGGCTATTGTCGACGTATGACGTTTGCTCTATAGCCATCGCTGCTCCCATGCGCGCCGTTCGGTCGCAGGGGGTGTGGGATTTTTTGGGAGACAAGCCAGATGGCTTATACGATGGAACAGCTGACGACGTTCTTCACGAACGCCAACGCTGGTACGGTGCCGACCGGCGCGCAGGTGCTTGCCCTGCAAGCGATCTATACCGAAGCTAACGCTCCGGGCGG
Source organism: Caulobacter sp. CCH9-E1 (assembly GCF_001556515.1). Classification (GTDB taxonomy): domain Bacteria; phylum Pseudomonadota; class Alphaproteobacteria; order Caulobacterales; family Caulobacteraceae; genus Caulobacter. The sequence goes on from NZ_LSJA01000297.1 coordinate 18,777, forward strand.
CACGAATGAAGTCGCTCTGGCCAAGGTGATCAACCTGGCTTCGGACTACACCACGGGCGTCAGCGTCCAGGCCTATCAGTTCTTCCTCGGCTACGCGCCGAGCGAAGCCGGTCTCGCCTCGCTGAACGCCTCCTAACGTCGGCGCGGGCTCGCAAGCGAGCCTCAACGGTGAAAACCGCTTCATCGCCCAGTCGATCTCGCTGGCGCTGCAGAACCCGACCGCCAAGGCGAACTTCTCCGCTTCGTACGGCTCGCTGTCGATCGAGGCCGCCACTCGCGCCGCCTACGACATCATCATCGGTAACGCCGCCGCCAAGGCCGCGGGCGTCAACATCGACGCCGCCATCAAGTTCTTCACCGATCAGACCGCTTACTTCACGGCCTTCGTGAAGCAAGTGCTGCCGAACGCCACGGCTGACGAGCAAGCGCTCGCGGTCAAGGCCGCCATCATCGGCGAAATCATGTACCAAGGCCAGAAGTACAACGATGGCGCCGGTCTGGGCGCTTACGCTGCGGCTTCGACCAACCTGATCAAGGACCTGGCTGACGACGGTCACCTGACCGCGAACAACGCCGCTGGCGTGCCGCTGTTCGCTAACTACGGTTCGGGTGGCGCTGGTTCGGCCTTTGTCCTGACCACGGGCGTCGACACGATCCCGGGAACGGGTGGCGATGATACGATCACCGCCCTGATCGACGGCACCACCGGCGCTGTCGCCACCACCCTGACGGGGCTCGACACCATCAACGGCGGCGCGGGCAATGACACCGTCAACCTGAACGTCCTGAACGGCGCCGGCGCTGCTGGCACCGCCGTGGCGGGCATCCCGACCGTGTCGGTGTCGAGCGTTGAAACCGCCAATGTTCGCTCGCAGGTTGGCTTCACTGGTGATTTCTCGAGCTGGACCGGTCTCACCTCGCTGAACTTCACTCAGGGTACGGCTGTGGCCCTTACGGCCGCTGGCACCACCAATGTCGCCGTTTCGGGCGCGACTGGCGCCATCGGCGTCGATGGCGGTCTGAACATCACCGTCACCGACAACACTGCTGGGCAGAACATCGGCGTCGGCGCTACTACCGTGGCGAAGGGCTCTGTGACGGTCACGGATACTAACCAGACGACGGGCAACATCGCTGTCGACGGCGGCACCACCGTCTCGGTCACGGCCGCGAAGAACAGCGGCGGTACGATCACCGTTGGCAACGGCGGCGCCGCCACCGATCTGCCGACCGGCGCGATCACCGTCTCGAGCACCGGCGCTGCTTACGTGGCTGCTGGTTCGCCGACCCTCGGCGACATCACGGTGAAGGGCGGCACGACCGTCACGGTCACTCAAGTCGCTTCGTCGGACCTGAGCGCTCAGGCTAAGGACGGCGCTGCTGGCACGATCACTCAAGGTGACGTGGCCATCACGGGCGGCGACGCCACCACGGAAGTGACCGTCAACCAGACGGCCGCTGTCACGGGTCAGAACTACATCGCCGCCGCCGGTTCGAAGGAAACGCAGACCGTGACCTTCACGGCTCTGGCCGCGAACGGCACGGCCACGGTGAACGGCCTGACCTTCACGGCCGCCAAGGCCCTGACGGCCGCCGAAGTCGCCGCCGCCTTCGCCAACCTGACGAACGGCGCGACCACCGGTCCGGCTTCGGTCACGAACGGCACCTACACCGGCGCGTTCAACACGCTCGGCTTCACGACCGGCGCTGTGACGACCTCGGGCGGCGTTAGCACCGTCACGCTGACGGGCGCTGCGAACGGCAACCTGGCGCTGGCGGCTTTCGCCGGTGGCGCTACCGTGACCGCTGGCACCGACGGTGTCGCCACGACGGCTGGCCAAGCTGGTATCGCTACGATCGTTGGCGGCGATGTCGACGTGAACGGCGCCATCACCGGCGCTGACGTCCTCGCCAAGGTCACGCTCAATGGCTACGGCGCTGGTTCGTCCGTCACCTCGGACGCTCTGACGGCCCTGAACCTGGCTAACAGCGACTCGGACGTCTCGGTGACCAACACCGCCGCGACGACCCTGGCCCTGGGCCTCGACAACGTTGGCGCCAACGCTGCGGCGACTGTCGGCCTCGGCGCTACCTACACCACCCTGAACATCACGGCGACCTCGGCCTCGGCGGCGAACATCACCGCTGGCGGCGTGACCGCTCTGACGGTTGGTGGCTCGGCTGTCGCCAACCTGACTGGTTCGACGCTCGGCGCTCTGAAGACGCTGACGACCACCGGTTCGGCTGGCGTGACGCTGAATACGGCTGCCGCCACCCTGACTTCGGTGGACACCACGGCTTCGACCGGCAAGAGCACCGTGTCGATCGACGGCACCAAGGCGACCTACACCGGCGGCGCTGGCGTGGATGTTGTGACCCTGACGACCGTTGCTCCGACGAAGGCGATCTCGCTCGGCGGCGGTGACGACACCCTGAACCTGGCCGCTGGCACCACGTCCAGCACCGGTGTTCTGGATGGCGGCGCCGGCACCGACATTCTGGGTATGGCCGCTGCTGACGCCGCGACCGCTTCCCTGGCCGCGACCTTCGCTACGAAGTTCACCGGCTTCGAAAAGCTGAGCCTCGGTTCGGCTGCTGCGGCTCAGTCGATCGACCTGTCGAACTTGAACAACATCAACTACGTGATCAGCGCCGGCACCGCCGCGGGCATCACGGAGACGCTGACCAAGTTCGTCAACGGCGGCACGCTGGAAGTGACCGGTGGTACGGCCACGAGCGTCATCGACGTTCAACTGGCCGACGCTACGGGTACCACTGACAGCCTGAACGTCGTGACCAAGGCGAGCGCTGCTCTGAACGTCGGCTCCATCAAGGCCGCCGGCGTCGAGACCATCAGCCTGACGGCGACCGACTCGGCTGCGTCCACGATCGACACGCACACCGTTTCGATCGACGACTCGGCCCTGAAGGCCCTGACCATCGGCGGCAACGCCAAGGTCGCGCTGACCTACAACAGCACCGCCCTGACCTCGGTGGACGCTTCGGCGAACACCGGCGGCGTGACGATCTCGACCCTGGCCGGCGCGGCTGCCAAGGCCACCATCACCGGTGGTTCGGGCGCCGACACCCTGACGGCTAACCACGCCAGCGACACCCTGATCGGTGGCGCCGGTGATGATAGCCTGACGGTGAACGCCAACCTGGTCACCCTGACGGGCGGCGCTGGCGCTGACACGTTCAACGTCTCCTTCGCTGTCTCGAACTCGAGCGGTTATGCGACCATCACCGACGCTTCGGCGACGGATACCCTGGTGTTCGCGAACACTGCTTCGGCCGAGACCTTCACCTCGGCGAAGATCGTTCTGGGCGACACGGCCGTCTTCCAAGACTACGCCAACGAAGCCATCCAAACGACGAACGAAGGCGCCATCACCTGGTTCCAGTTCGGTGGTAACACCTATATCGTCGAAAACATGGCTGACGGTTCGTCCTTCACGAACGGCACCGACATCATCGTGAAGCTGGCTGGCAACATCGACCTGTCGACCGCTTCGTTCAACGCTTCGAGCCAGACGCTGGTCCTGCACTAAACCTCTCAGGAGGGGGCTGGTTCTTCGGAGCCAGCTTCGACTATCGACCCCCGCGCGGTCCGCCGCGCGGGGGTTTTTTATGGGGCAGGGCGCCGGCAGTTACGCTTGGCGCGCTCGGCGCCGTGATCTAGAGCAGCTCTAGGCACACCTTTCCGCCACAATTTCGTGGTCGAGACGCGACCTAAGTTGTTACTGTAGTTCAGCCGCGTCATGCGTCGCGGCGTCCTGAAGGCTAGAGATGCTGTTCAATCGCACCGGCGAGAAGCCGACCATCCTGGACCAAGCCGTCCTGGTCATGAAGCCGGCGGTGATCACCGCCATGGTCTTCAGCTTCTTCATCAACATCCTGGCCCTGGTTAGCCCGCTGTACATGCTGCAGGTCTATGACCGCGTCCTGTCCAGCCGCAGCGTCTCCACCCTGGTGGTGCTGACCGTGCTGTGCATCTTCCTGTTCCTGATCTACGGGTTGCTCGAAGCCTTGCGCACCCAGGTTCTGGTCCGCGGCGGCTTGAAGTTCGACGGCGTGGCGCGCGACCCGATCTTCCGATCGGTGCTCGATTCGACGCTGACGCGACGCGGTCCCGGGGGGCAGGCGTTCCGCGACATGGACCAGGTGCGCGAGTTCGCGACCGGCGGCCTGATCGCCTTCTGCGACGCGCCCTGGACGCCGGTGTTCATCATCGTCTCCTGGATGCTGCACCCCTATTTCGGGATCCTGGCGATCATCAGCTCCTTCGTGATCTTCGGCCTGGCGGTGCTGAACGACCGGGCGACCAAGAACCCGCTGCAGATGGCGACCATGGCCTCGATCGCCGCCCAGAACGACGCCGGCTCGACCCTGCGCAACGCCGAGGTCATGAAGGCCATGGGCATGTGGGGCGGCCTGCAGGAGCGTTGGCGCGGACGCCGCGACGAGCAGATCGCCTGGCAGGCGGCCGCCAGCGATTCCGGCGGCGCGGTGATGTCGGGCATCAAGGTGTTCCGCCAGATCGTCCAGACCCTGATCCTGGGCGGCGGCGCCTATCTGGCCATCGAGGGCAAGATCTCGCCCGGCGCGATGATCGCCGGCTCCATCCTGGTGGGCCGCGCCCTGGCGCCGATCGAAGGCGCGGTGGGCCAGTGGAAGGGCTTCCTCGGCGCCCGCAGCGCCTGGGACCGCCTGCAGGAGATGCTCCGCCAGGAGAAGGACACCTCCGACCACATGCCGCTGCCCGAGCCGCGCGGCGTGCTGTCGGCCGAGGCCGCCTCGATCCTCCCGCCCGGCGCCCAGCAGCCGACCATGCGCCAGGCCAGCTTCCGCATCGACGCCGGCACGGCCGTGGCGCTGGTCGGGCCCAGCGCGGCGGGCAAGTCCTCGCTGCTGCGCGGCATCGTCGGGGTGTGGCCCTGCGCGGCCGGGGTGATCCGTCTCGACGGCTACGACATCAAGCAGTGGGACCCCGAGAAGCTGGGCCGCCACATCGGCTACCTGCCGCAGGACATCGAGTTGTTCTCCGGGACCGTGGCCCAGAACATCGCCCGTTTCACCGAGTTCGAGGCTCAGGAAGTCATCGACGCGGCCACGCTGGCCGGCGTTCACGAGATGATCCAGGCCCTGCCGATGGGCTACGACACGCCGATCGGGGAGGGCGGCGCCTCGCTCTCCGGCGGCCAGCGCCAGCGTCTGGCCCTGGCCCGCTCGGTGTTCCGCTTGCCCGCCCTGGTGGCGCTGGACGAGCCGAACGCCAGCCTCGACCAGGTCGGCGAAGTGGCGCTGATGGAGGCCATGAACCGGCTGAAGGCCGCCAAGCGCACGGTGGTGTTCGCGACGCACAAGGTGAACCTGCTGGCCCAGGCCGACTACATCATGGTGATCAATCAGGGAGTCATCGCCGACTTCGGCGAACGCGACGTGATGCTGGCCAAGCTGACGGGCGCCGCCCCGCAGCCTCAGCCGCCGAAACCCGCGCCGATCCAGAGCGCGCACTGACGCCGCGCTCCCTCGGCTCTCAATACTGTTCTCACGGCCGCCGCCAGGCGCGCCCATCAGGCTGAAACCGCATGAAGCCCCCGAAGCTGCAACGTCCGACGGACAACTATAAAACCGTGGCCCGGGTGGGCTACGCGATCATTGGCGTGATGCTGCTGGGTTTGGTCGTGGCGGCCTTCATGCCGATCGCCGCCTCGGTGATCGCCAACGGCGTGGTGTCGGCCGAGGGCAATCGCAAGACGGTCCAGCACCTGGAAGGCGGCATGCTGCGCAAGATCCTGGTGCGCGAGGGCCAGAGGGTGAAGGCGGGCGAGGTGCTGTTCGAGCTCGACCCCACCCAGGCCAACGCCGCCGCGGGGATCACCAAGAACCAGTACGTTGCGCTGAAAGCCCTTGAAGCCCGCCTGCTGGCCGAGCGCGACCAGCGCTCGTCGATCAGCTTCCCGGCCGAACTGCTAAGCCAACGCTCCGATCCCATGGTCGCGCGCGCCATCGCCGACGAGGAGCTTCAGTTCCAGGAACGGCGCCAGACGATTCAGGGCCAAATCGACCTGATGAACGGCCAGCGCGAGCAGTATCAGAGCGAGATCGAAGGCATCGACCGCCAGACGCAGGGCCTTAAGGACCAGTTGGGCTTCATTCAGGACGAACTCAACGATCTGCGGAAAATCTACGACAAGGGCCTGGTGCCGCGGCCGCGCCTCCTGGCGCTGGAGCGCGAGCAGGCTTCGCTGTCGGGCTCGATCGGCCGTCTGACCGCCGACCGCGCCAAGGCGGTCCAGGGCATCTCCGACACCCAGCTGAAGGTCCGCCAGATCAAGCAGGAGTTCTTTGAGCAGGTCAGCCAGAACATCACCGAGACCCGGGTGAAGCTGGCCGAAGTGACCGAGAAGGAAGTCGTGGCCTCCGACGCCCTGCGGCGCGTCAAGATCGTCTCGCCGGTCAATGGCGTGGCGCAGAACCTGCGCTTCTTCACCGAGGGCGCCGTTGTTCGCCCCGCCGAGCCGCTGGTCGATATCGCGCCGGACGACGAGGCTTTCGTCGTTCAGGCCCACTTCCAGCCGACCGACGTGGACAATGTCTATCCGGGCATGGTCACCGAGGTGCGTCTGCCGGCCTTCCACTCGCGCGAGATTCCGATCCTGAACGGCAAGATCGAATCCATTTCTCGCGACCGTCTGTCCGACCCGGAAGGCAAGACCTCGTACTTCCTCGGCATCGTGACCGTGGACATCAAGCAGCTGCCCAAGCCGCTGCGCGCCAAGGTCTCGGCGGGCATGCCGGCCCAGGTCATCGTGCCGACGCGGAACCGCACCGTGCTCGACTACCTGATCTCGCCGCTGCGCGACACGCTGCGCACCACCATGCGCGAGGAGTAGGGGCGGGGATTTCAATCGGCTGAATTCCCAAGCTTTTCGGCAAGGCGGCGTCTTGAGCGCAATTCTCGACGGCGCCGCTTTCCAACCGCCTCCAATGGTGTAGTCAGACACTTTCGTACTTACTGGAGTCGGCGCAGCCCGCATGGCCAAGACGGCATCGATCACCGGCCTCATCGGTCGCCTCTCCAGGGGGCGGGTGGCGGGCGCGCGAGGCGTCGGGTCCTGATGGCCGCGGGTGTCGTCATCATCGGCGGCGGCGGCCACGCCAAGGTGGTCATCGAAAGCCTCCGGGCGGCGGGCGAAACCGTCTCGGCGATCGTCGACGCCGATCCGACCCCGCGCGAGGTGTTGGGCGTTCCGGTGGTGGGCGATGATCTCGCCCTTCAAGGCCTCCGCGCCCAGGGTTTCTCCAGGCTTTTCGTGGCCGTTGGAGACAATCGCTTGCGGCAGACGCTGGGGCGCAAGGCGCGCGAGCTGGGCTTTGGCTTGGTCAATGCGATCCACCCCTCGGCGGTGATTTCAGCCAGCGCGCGGCTGGGCGAAGGCGTGGCCGCGATGGCCGGCGCCGTCGTGAACGCCGAGAGCCAAGTCGGCGACTTGGCCATCATCAACACCGGCGCGGTCGTGGACCATGACTGTCGCCTCGGCGTCGCTTGCCATGTCGCGCCGGCTTCAGCGCTGGCCGGCGGCGTCAATGTCGGCGATCGAGCGTTCCTGGGCGTGGGCGTGCGCGTTATCCCCGGCGTCACGATCGGCGCTGACACGGTCGTGGGCGCCGGCGGCGTCGTTGTCCGGGATCTTCCGGACGCGGTGCTGGCGATCGGCGCGCCCGCCAAGATCAAAGGAGACCGGTCATGACCAGCCCGGCCAACAGCTTGCCCCGCATCTCCGTCGCCGCGCCGCGCCTTGACGGCCGTGAGCGCGAATATGTTCTGGAGTGCATGGACACGACGTGGATTTCGTCGGTCGGCCGCTTCATCTCGGAGTTCGAGAAGGGCTTCGCGGCCTATTGCGGGGTCAAGCACGCGATCGCCTGCAACAACGGCACGACCGCCTTGCACCTGGCCCTGGTGGCGTTGGGCATTGGGCCCGGTGACGAGGTCATCGTCCCCAGCCTGACCTATATCGCCTCGGTCAACGCCGTGACCTATTGCGGCGCGACGCCCGTGCTGATCGACAACGATCCGCGAACCTTCAATCTGGACCCGGCCAAGCTGGAAGCCCTGGTCACGCCCCGCACCAAGGCGATCATGCCCGTGCACCTGTACGGCCAGATCTGCGACATGGAGCCGATCCTGGAGGTCGCTCGAAAGCACGGTCTGAAGGTCGTCGAGGACGCCGCCGAGGCCGTCGGCGCGACCTACCATGGCAAGATGTCGGGTTCGCTGGGCGACTGCGCGACGTTCAGCTTCTTCGGCAACAAGATCATCACCACCGGCGAGGGCGGGATGATCACCACGGACGATGATGAGCTGGCCGCCCGCATGCGGCTGCTGCGCGGGCAGGGCATGGACCTTTCGCGCCGCTACTGGTTCCCGGTCGTCGGCTTCAACTACCGCATGACCAACATCGAGGCCGCGATCGGTCTGGCCCAGCTCGAGCGTGTCGACGAGCACCTCGCGGCTCGCCAACAGGTCGTGGCCTGGTACGACGAAAAGCTCTCGCGCCTGGGCAACCGGGTCATCAAGCCCTATGTCGCGCCGACCGGCCGCCACGTGTTCTGGATGTACACCGTGCGCCTGGGCGAGGGGCTGTCGACCTCACGCGATCAGGTGATCAAGGATCTGGACGCTTTGGGCATTGAAAGCCGTCCGGTGTTCTACCCCATGCACGTGATGCCGCCTTACGCGCATCTCGCCACGGACGACCTGAAGCAGGCCGAGGCGTGCGGCGCCGACGGCCTGAACCTGCCCACGCATGCCGGCCTCACCGAAGCCGACATCGACCGCGTCGTCGCGGCCCTCGACCAGGTGCTGGTCTAGTCGATGCGCATTGTCCTCCTGTCCTCGATCGTGCCGTTCATCAACGGCGGCGCGCGCTTCATCGTCGAGTGGCTGGAGGAAAAGCTGATCGAAGCGGGGCACCAGGTCGAGCGCTTCTACCTGCCGTTCACCGACGACCCGAACGAGATCCTGCACCAGATCGCCGCCTGGCGGCTGATGGACCTGACGCAGTGGTGCGATCGGGTGATCTGCTTCCGGCCGCCGGCCTATGTGGTGGATCATCCGAACAAGGTGCTGTGGTTCATCCACCATATCCGGACGTTCTATGACCTGTGGGACACCCCCTATCGCGGCATGCCGGACGATGCGGAGCATCGCGCCATCCGCGACAACCTGCGGGCCCTCGACACCCGCGCCATCGCCGAGAGCCGCGCGGTGTTCACCAATTCTAAGGTCGTGGCCGACCGCCTGAAGGCGTTCAACGGCCTCGACGCCACGCCGCTCTATCCGCCGATCTACCAGCCCGAACGCTTCACGCACGAGGGCTATGGCGACGAGATCGTCGCGATCTCGCGCCTGGAGCCGCACAAGCGCCAGGCCCTGATGATCGAGGCCATGCAGTACGTGAAGACGCCGGTGAAGCTGCGTCTGGCCGGCACGGCGTCCAGTCCCGAATACGGCCGTCAGCTGATCAAGATGACCCACGACCTGGGCCTCCAGGATCGCGTCATCCTCGAGGATCGCTGGATCAGCGAGGATGAGAAGGCGCAGATGCTGAAGACGGCTCTGGCCGTCGCCTATCTGCCCAAGGACGAGGACAGCTATGGCTACCCGTCGCTGGAAGGCGCCCACGCCCGCAAGGCCATCGTGACCACCACCGATTCCGGCGGAGTCCTCGAGCTGGTGGAGCACGGCCGCAACGGCCTGATCAGCGAGCCGGATCCGCGCGATCTGGCCCAGCAGTTCGATCGCCTGCACGCCGACCGTCAGGCGGTCGCGGCGATGGGGCAGGCCTCGATGGACCGCCTGACCGAAATGAAGATCGACTGGGGCACGGTCGTGGAGCGTCTGACCTCATGAGGAAGCCCGCATGAAGGTTCTGGTCGTCAACAACGCCGCGCCGTTCCAGCGTGGCGGCGCGGAAGAGCTGGCCGACCATCTGGTCCGCCGCCTGAACGCCACGCCCGGCGTCCAGTCCGAACTGGTGCGCGTGCCGTTCACCTGGGAGCCCGCCGAGCGTCTGATCGAGGAGATGCTGATCGCGCGAGGGCTGCGCCTGCCCAATGTCGATCGGGTCATCGGCCTGAAGTTCCCCGCCTATCTGATCCCGCACCACGACAAGGTGCTGTGGCTGCTGCACCAGTTCCGCCAGGCGTACGACCTCTCGGAAGCCGGCCAGAGCCACCTGGATTTCGACGAGACGGGCCGATCGGTGAAGGCGGCGATCCGAGCGGCGGACAACGCCTGTTTCGCCGACTGCCGCAGGATCTACTGCAACTCTCCGGTCACTCAGAACCGGCTGATGAAGTTCAACGGCGTTGCGTCGGAAGTGCTGTATCCGCCGCTGAACGACGGCGAGCTGTTCACCGGCGGCGACTATGGCGATTACGTCTTCGCCGGCGGCCGTGTGGCCGCGGGCAAGCGCCAGCACCTGCTGATCGAGGCCCTGGCCCTGCTGCCGAACGGTCCGCGCCTGATCATCGCCGGACCGCCGGAAAACGAGGCCTATGCCGATCGCCTGCGCCGTCTGGTCGAGGATCTGGGCCTGAAGGATCGGGTTGATCTGCGCTTTGGTTTCCATCCGCGCGAGGACATCGCCCGCTGGGCCAACAACGCCCTGGCCTGCGCCTATCTGCCGTTCGATGAGGACAGCGTCGGCTACGTGACCATGGAGGCCTTCGCGGCCGGCAAGCCGGTCCTGACGGTGACAGACTCCGGCGGCTTGCTGGAGATCGTCAGCGAGGACACTGGCGCGGTCGCTGACCCCACGCCAGCGGCCTTGGCCGAGGCGCTGGATCGCCTAACATCCGACAGGGGGCGCGCCCTCTCGCGGGGCGAGACCGCGCGCGACCTCTGGCGCAACAAGAATGTCACATGGGAGGCGACAGTGCGTCGTCTTCTTGATTAAGCCACAAATATTGGCTTGAACCGCCGCATTCCGGCGGGGGCCTTGAAAGTCTGGAAAATGCGAGTGCTGTCGAAAGTCCTGTCCGTTCGAACCTCGGTGATCGCCGTGGCTGTCGCCATGGCCGTGGCCGGCGGCGCCGAACGCGCTCATGCCGAGACCTTGGCTGACGCAATCACCGCCGCCTACCAGAGCAATCCCAATATCCAGGCTCAGCGCGCCGCGATGCGCGCCTTGGACGAGAACTACACTCAGGCTCGCGCCGCCTACGGTCTGCAGGCCAACGCCCAGGTGTCTGAAGCTTATGGCTACGCCCGGGGGCCGCAGACCGACGTAAGAAACGGTCTCGCGATCGAAAGGCGGACCCAGGAAGCGACCGCCCAATCGAACGAGCTTTCGGTTAGTCAGGCGCTCTACACCAATGGCCGATACGCCGCGCGACTGGCGGGGGTCGAGGCTCAGATCAAGGCGTCGCGCGAAAACCTTCGCCGGATCGAGATGGACCTGCTGGTGCGTGTCACCAACGCCTATGTCTCGGTGCGCCGTGATCGCGAGGTGCTTCGGATCGCCCAAGGCGGCGAGGCCTTCCTTCGCAAGCAACTGCAGGACACCGAGGACCGCTATAGCGTTCGCCAGATCACCCTGACCGACGTTCAGCAGGCCAAGGCGCGCCTGGCCGCCGCCTCCACGCAGGTGGCCAACGCCGCGGCGCAGCTGAATGTCACGCTCGCGAGCTACGCAGCTCTGGTCGGACATTTGCCGGATAACCTGGAGCCCGAGCCGGACATCGACGGCCTGCCCGCCACTCTGGACGAGGCGTTCAACCAAGCTGAAGAGTCGAACCCGTCCCTGAATGCGGCGCTCTTCACCGAAAGGGCCTCCCGTCTCGGCGTTGCCGAAGCAAGGGCCCAGCGTCTGTTCTCGGTCAGCGCCCGCGCCGACTATCGGAATGCGCCGTACCTGCCCTACAACGGCAAGGAGTCGAACCGCTCCAACACGGTCAACGCTTCAATCACCCTGACCCAGCCGCTGTTCAGCGGCGGCCAGTTGAATTCTCGGGTCCGCCAGTCGATCGAAGAGAATAATCGGGACAAGCTGCTGATCGACGACGCGCGCCGCAACATGGTGTTGAGCGTCTCGCAGTATTGGGACCAGCTGGTCGCCGCCCGGAAGTCGCTGGTCAGCCAGGAAGAGGAAATGAAGGCGAACACGATCGCCTTCTACGGCGTCCGCGAGGAAGAGCGCTTCGCCCTACGCAGCACGATCGAGGTTCTGAACGCGCAGGCCGAACTTCAAAACGCCCAGCTCGCCTTCATTCGCGGCCGGGCCAACGAGTATGTCGGGCGCGTCCAGTTGCTGGCCCAGGTGGGCACGTTGGAGGTGGGCGATCTGGCGCCGGGCGTGGCGTCTTACGATCCGAGCCGCAACTTCAAGAAGGTGCGTTACAAGGGCGTGTTGCCGACGGACCTGATCGTCCAGACCATGGACAAGATCGCGCTGCCGCTGGAGCCGAAGAAGCCCAAGGCCGGCGACACGACGCCGCTCCGGCCGCCGTCTTCCGAATTGCCGGCCAAGCCGGTCGCCGCGGACAAGGTCGCGCCGCCGCCGTCGATCAACGAGCTGCCGGCTCTGAGCGACAGCGACGCGCCGGTGGCCACCGCGCCGAAGTGATCTCGCGCGACGTGATCTAGCGCACGGGCAGCAGGCGGCGAAGGGCGTCCAGCCAGGCCGCGCGATCGAACGACACATGGCCGTTGCGGGACGTCGCGGCGGCAAGTTCCGCGCGCCATGTGTCGTCGTTGATCATCCGCGCCAGCTTGCGCGCCGCGTCGTCCTCGTCGGCCGCCGCCCAGCGTCCGGTCTGGTAGATCGCGCCGTCGCCTTCCACCGGGATCAGGGCGTAATCGACCAACTGGCTGGAGGCGGGATCCATGAACTCGACGTTCGAGGACCAGCCCGTCGCCAGGGTGGGTTTGCCCAGCCAGATCGCCTCGGCCAGCAGCAGGCCGTAGCCCTCGGAGCGATGCAGGGACAGGATGATGTCGCTGCTAGCCGTCAGCAGGGCCATGTCCTCGGCCGACAAGCTTTCCCGCATGAGCCGGATGGTCGGGTCTGCGGCGACGTCGGCGGCGAGGGCCGCGTAGGTGTCCGGATAGAGGTCCGCCCCGACCACCTTGCAGACGAGCAGCGTCGGGCGAGAAGTCTGGCGCCGGGCCGCCTGGAACGCGCGGAGCGCCGCGTACGGGTTCTTGCGCTGGGCGGTCGAGCGCAGGTCGAAGGCCATCAGCACCACCACCGCGTCGGCCGGAAGGTCAAAGCGGGCGCGGTCGGCGGCGGGCCGGGGATTGAGATAGAGCGGATAGGGCAGGGGCGTGACCTTGACCCTCGGCGGCGCGATCTTGCGCAGCGCATCGGCGGCGAAGGCCGAGGGGGTCCAGACTTCGTCCACGAGATCGAAGGCGGGCGCCCAGGCGGCGGGAGCGTCCTCCAGCTCCCACGCCCAGTAGCCGATGTGCCGCCGTCCTCCGAGAAGCAGGCCTTCCGTCTCGCGCGCCCAGCGCAGGAGCTCGGGCGGATTGATGTGCGAGATCACGACCCCGCGCTCTTTCGCGCCCGGCGGCGGATAGGCGGCCTCGAAGTCGACGGGCATGCCGACGAAGCTCGACAGGTCCACCGCTCGGACGGGAAGGCCGGCGTCGGCGAAGCCTCGCGCCAGCATTCGGGCGCCCTCTCCCAGGCCGTGGACGGCGCCGTGGAAGCCCACGACGGTGACGGGAAGGCTAGGGCGGCGGTTACGGCGACGCGTCCGGCGCAGGGTTCTGGCCTCCGCCGCGCGAAGGGCTTGGGACTTGGCGAACTCATCGAGCCGCTGGCGCGCGCCCGACAGCATCGCCCCTGGCGCGGCCTTTGCCAGATGGGCGGCCCGGCGGATCGGCGTGGGGAGGGTCCGCCAAAGAGACAGGAGCGGTGAGGTCATCAGATCTTGGCCGGGGCGGTTTTGCGGAAGGACAAGCAGCTATAGCGATTTGCCTCGCGCCGGGGCCACGCCAAAAAGCGTGCAACTGACATGCGCGAACTTGTCAGTCACAACCATTCGTGTCGCTATCGCAAAAGGGGGGACTAAACAGGCGGGGAGAGCGCGTGTCGACCGAATGGACCGCAGGGTACGTCACCGACGTCAATTACACCTATGGCTACTACGCCGAACTGAACCCGCTTCGCTGCCGCCTGCCTTTGATGTTGGCCGGCCGACATGCGCCCCGGATCGAGAACGCCTGTGAGCTAGGTTTCGGTCAGGGGCTTTCGGTATCCATCCACGCCGCGGCCCAGCCGAACATTGACTGGTATGGCACGGACTTTAACCCGTCCCACGCGGGCTTCGCATCCGAGATGACCCGCCTCTCCGGCGCGGAAGCCAAGCTCTATGACGAGGCCTTCGCCGAGTTCTGCCATCGGGGCGATCTGCCCGATTTCGACTTCATCGGCCTGCACGGGATCTGGACCTGGGTCTCCGACGTCAATCGATCCGTGCTCGTCGACTTCGTTCGCCGGAAGCTGCGCCCCGGCGGCGTTCTCTACATCTCGTACAACACCCTGCCAGGATGGTCGGCGTCCGCGCCAATCCGCCACCTGATGAAGCGTCATGCCGATGTGATGGGCGCGCCGGGGCAAGGAATCGTGGGGCAGACCGACGCCGCCCTGAACTTCATCGACCAGTTCCTGGCGCTCGAACCGCTTTATTCAAAGGCCAATCCGGGCGCGGTGGAGCGTCTCAAACAGGTAAAGTCCCAGGACCGCCGATACCTCGCGCACGAGTACATGAACCGTGACTGGCATCCGATGTACTTCGCCGACATGGAGCGTTGGCTCGGCGACGCCAAGGTCGCGTTCGCCAGCTCGGCCCATCCCACCGACAATCTGAATGAATTGAACGTGACCGCGCAGCAGGCGGAGTTCCTCGGCGGCGTCACCGACCCCTCTTTGCGGGAAACGGTCAGGGACTACTGCGTCAATCAGCAGTTCCGACGCGATTACTGGATTCGCGGTGTCCGCGCCCTGACGGGCCACGAGCAAGCCGCGGCGCTTCGCGAAGAGCGCGTGATCCTCTCAGTGGCGAAGGAAGATCTTCCAAGAAAGGTCCGGGGCGTGTTGGGGGAGGCTGCTCTGATCGACGCCATCTACCAGCCGATCTACGAAGCGCTTCTCGATTACGAACCTCGCACCATCGGGGACATCGAGGCCAGCGTCGCGACCAAGAACGTCACCTTTGCGCAACTCGCGTCGGCCCTGACGGTGCTTCTCGGAGCCAATGTCATCAATCAGGTCGCGTCGGGGCAGGATCTCACCAAGGCCAAAGCGCGAGCGCTGGCTCTGAACAAGATCATCGCCCACAGGTCGCAGTCGGCGCCGGATATCGCCCATCTGGCCTCGCCCGTTATCGGCGGCGGGATCGCTGCGAACCGCTTCCAGCAGATCTTCTGGTTGGCCAAGCAGAATGGCGGCAAGACGCCGGACGATTGGGCGGCGCACGCCTGGTCGGTGTTGCGGTCGCAAGGCCAGGCGATCATCAAGGACGGAGCCACGCTGAAGGGCGACGATAATCTGGCCGAGTTGAAACGGCAGGCCGAGGAGTGGGGCTCTAAAATGCTGCCGGTTTGGACCGCGCTTGGCGTCTGAAGCTCGCGCGGTTTGCGCGCTTGACGATAGCGCGGGGGCGACGGGAACGAGCGCTCGGAGGCGAGATGTCCCGCCCCGTCTGGCTCCGCTCAATAGTGACCCAAATTTCGGATGTTTAGCGGCGGCTATCCGATCGTCAAAAATGGAGTTCGATCGAAGTTCTGGCTTGCATAGGTAAATTCCGCGGGGAGATAGAATATCGGCACATGGTTTAATCGGTGAGATGCTTTTCAGAGATCACGGACCCTCGAAGATCTTCCGTGGGTCTTGGCTCCCGAGGCGCTGTTAACGTCGATATTTTGACGGCGACGACAAGAATCAGACGTCGCCGGCGCGATAGCGGAAGTTGCAACGCGAAATCAGGCTAAAATGTCGGAATCTCGCCGCTGAGTGGTTGCGAAGCGACACCAGTTAAGATATGAAGAGGGTGTCTACCCACAAGACTTCCCATCAGCCCCGCCGGAGACCGAGTCGCCGGCGGGGCTTGTTGTATGTGGCGTCCTGTTGGGTGTCGAACGCCGCGTTGAGCGGGGTGTTCTCAAGGCCGAGTTAGAGCGGCGAGCCGCTCTATCATCAAACATTGAGAGTCTCTTTGAACGCCTTCGACGACTCCGTCCAAGGCTGAAGGGCTCTAGGCGCGGTCCTTCGGCGGCGGCCGCTTCTTCAGCTTGGCGAGATGGGGGCCGTGCACGACCGGCTGGCGCTCCAGGATCTCGCGAACCTTGTGAACCGCGATCGAGGCGCGGCTGCGGCGCTGGCGCCAGAGCAGCAGCGTCATGGCGCCCAGGGTCGCGGTCATGAAGGGCAGGGGGCCGAGCAGCCAGCAAGCCGCGGCGAGGGCGAAATAGTAGGCGCGGACGCCGGCGTTGAAGGCCGACAGGGCGGGATTGAGAATGCCCCCGGCCGCCTCGGCGTATTCCTCCAAGACGTGGGGCGGGGCCCACATCGGCGCGGCGCCGATCGCGGCCAGGCAGTAGTTCATCTGACGGATCGACCAGATGAAGTCCAGGAGGCCGCGCGCCAGGGCGATCAGCACCAAACCGAGCTTGATCTGGAACATCATCGGCGTGGTCTTGGCCAGCACCGCCAGGCCCTCGACGCTTTTCCAGGCGCTGTCGCCGCCGAACAGCACCCCGGCCGCCGCGGCGATCAGGATCAGGTTCGACGAGGCGAAGAAGCTGGCCGAATTGATCGCGTGGCCCAGCAACTGGCCGTCCAGCAGCGCGACCTCGCGCACGGCCATCTCCTGCATCCACCGGCGGCGGATCACGGTCATGTCGGTGTTGATCACGCCGCCGGCCTCGCCCAGGCGGCGGAGCATGGGCTCGTACAGCAGCCAGCAGAGCGTGAAGACGGTGAGGACGATGATGTCGAGCAACGGCATGGCGGCAATCTAGACGGGCGCGGAGAGTCGGAAAACGGGGGGCGGCGTTACCGTTATCAATCTTCGTGGATAAGGCTGTGGCGGCTGGTGTCCTTCAGGATGATCGAACAGATCAGGCCCAGGGTCATGACCCCCGCGACATAGACGTAGAACGTGCTTTCCATACCCTCGTGCTTGAAGGCCAGGGCGACCATCTCGGCCGTGCCGCCGAACAGCACATTGGCCAGGGCGTAGGGCAGGGCGACGCCCAGCGCCCGCACGTGGGCGGGGAACAGCTCGGCCTTCACCACCGCGCTGATCGAGGTGTAGCAAGACTGGATCGCCACGCCGGCCAGGATCAGGGCCAGGGCGCCCGTCACCGTGGTCGCCTGGGAGATGCCGGTCATGATCGGCCAGATCGTCAGGGCGCCGCCGCCGAAGGCCGCGATCAGCATTGGCTTGCGCCCCACCTTGTCCGACAGCCATCCGGCCAGGGGCTGGGCCAGCAGGAAGCCGATCAGGCTGATGGCGCTGATCTCGGAGGCCTGCCCCTTGGAGAAGCCCGCCGTGTTGACCAGGAACTTCTGCATGTAGGTCGTGTAGACGTAGAAGGTCAGCGAGCCGCCCGCCGTCAATCCCATGATCAGCAGGCTCTCGCGCGGATGTAGCCGCACCAGCGGCACGATCAGCGAGACGAAGAACAACACCAGGAACACCGCGCCCAGCACCTGGCCGGGGCGCGCCAGCGGACCAGTGGTGACGCCCACCACGCCGGCGATCACGGTCAGGGCCAGCAGCGCGCCGGCGACGCCGACCTGGCGCCGCGACAGGCTCTCGCGAGGGCTCGCGCTCTTGAAGGCGATGCTCTCGTCCAGGCCGCGCCGGATCCAGAAGACGACGACGGCCAGCAGGGCGCCGATCACGAACGGAACCCGCCAGCCCCAGGCCTTCAGCGCATCCTCCGGCAACAGTCGCTGCAGCATGATCAGGACGCCCAGGGCCAGCAGCTGGCCGGCGATCAAGGTCACATAGTGGAAGCTGGACCAGAAGCCGCGCCGCGCCTTGCCGGCCATCTCGCTCATATAGGTGGCGCTGGCGCCGTACTCGCCGCCGACCGACAGGCCTTGCAGCACGCGGGCGAACAGCAGGATCGCTGGCGCCCATAGGCCGATCGCGGCATAGCCCGGCGTGACGGCGATGATCAGCGCGCCGGCGCACATCAGGGCCACCGAGGCGGACAGCGCCGCGCGGCGACCCGAATGATCGGCATAGAGGCCCATCATCCAGGCGCCGATGGGCCGGGCGACGAAACCCAAGAAGAAGACCGCCGCCGCCTGGAGCAGCTGAACGGTCTGGTCGCCCTTCGGGAAGAAGGCGGGCGCGAAATAGAGGGTGAAGGCGGCGTAGGCGAACCAGTCGTACCACTCGACGAGGTTGCCGGCCGATCCGCCGAGAATGGCCCGGGCTCGGGCGGCCGGCGAAAGTCGCGCCGCGGGCGCGTCGGCGTTCGCCGTCATGGTCATCTCCCCCTCTGCTTGAGGGGGAGATTAGGCGAACGCTGGTCTAGGGCAAGGCTGCTAGATTCTGCCCATCAGGACCAGGATGATGATGATCACCAGGATCAGGCCCAGGCCGCCCGACGGGAAGTAGCCCCACGAACGGCTGTGGCCCCAGGTGGGCAGCGCGCCGATCAGGGCCAGGATCAGGATGATGATGAGGATCGTGCCGAGCATGGTCCGTGGTTTCCCTCCGCTCCCGCGTCCGCCACCACGGCGACGCTGGAAGCACGTGTTGGGAATACGCGACGGCGCGGGTCGGTTCCGGAGATCAGCTTGGCGTGTCTTCGGCCTTGCGCAGGCGGATGGCCCAGAGGGCGCCGATGACGACGCCTTTCACCCGCGGCAGCAGCAGCAGGGTCAGGGCGGCCAGGGGGATCAGGGTCAGCGGCGCGACCAGCGCCGGCGGCGCTTCCCAGATCCACGGGAAGAACAGCAGCGGCGCCACGAACAGGTGGCCGACCAGCAGGATCGTGAAATAGGCGGGGCCGTCGTCGGCCGGATAACAGCCCAGCTCATGCCCGCAGGCTTCGCACTCGGGATCGACCTTCAGATAGCGCATGTAGAGGCGACCGTCGCCGCAGTTCGGGCAACGATGGAGGAGGCCGCGCTTGAGGCCGGTGAGCAGCGAAGGAGCGGTGGTGGTCTCGGACATGGCGTCCATATGCGCTTCCTGGCCTGGCAAGAAAAGGGCGACGCGGGGTCGCACGGCGACGATATGTCCCGGCCTTGACGAAGTATTCCGCGCATCTTTGCCGCGAAAACGTCAGAAAGTCCCGGTCTAGAAGAACGCGGGTAGGCGAATTTTGGGGGCGAGGTTAACGGGAGGAATATTCGCGTCGTTTATTTCCGCCGATGATCTCGGCTGTTGTATTCCTCGTCACGAAGATTCCGCGATCCGGCCTCGCGAGGCAAGGCTTGGAGCCTGAGCGTCGCGAGGCCATTTGGATCAGTTCTTGGCGTCCTTCGCGGTGTTGCTGACAGCCCGGCCGGCGGCGGAAATGTCGCGCCCGGCGCCTTCGATCGTGTTGCAGGCCGAGACCAGCAGGGCGGCCGCGGCGGCGGCCAGGACAACGATCTTACGCATGGTTCAACTCCACTGTTCTCGAGGGCGCGGGACCTTAACCGTGGGCCGCGCCGGCCATCAAGGGGGCGCGACCCAGGGTCGTGGTCGACGCCTATCGGACGCGCCGGATCGAGCTGATCCGGTCGTTCCAGTCGCGCGGCAGGACGCCCTGGTCGCGGTCGATCACGGTGCAGCGGCCCCGGTAATAGGCGTCCTCGCAGACTTCCCACGCCCCGCGCAGGATCTTGATCGACGAGGTCTTGTCGTTGAAGGCGGCCTGATCGAGGTCGGGCATGTCGCCGCGCACCTCGTAGACGCGACCGTCGTAGCCGGCGTGTTCGAACAGCACCGCGTCGGCGCGCCAGCCGCCGGGCGGGCGGCCAGGACCAGGGCCGGGGAAGGGACCGGGGCCCACGAAGCCCGCGCACTGCAGTCGCCCGTCGCGGTTCTCCAGGCCCTGGCCGCCGCAGTCACGCGCGCGGACGCTGCTCCATTCCCAGCCGCCGCGATTGGTCTGGCAGCGCGCCCACACGCGGCCGTCGAAGGCGGTGATCTCGCGGCACGAGCGCGTGTAGGACCCGCGCGGCGGCTCGTCGTAGCGGCCGTCCCAGCCGGGCGCCTGGGCGCTGGCGGCGCCGCTCCAGCCGGCGATCAGGGCGGCGGCGGAAAGGGCGGTCAGGCTGAGCGTCTTGGACATCTTGGTTCCCCCAAGCTGAAGCGGCTTGTCGGACACAATAGGCCGCCCGCCGGCTGAACGCAGCCTGAACGCTGAAGCTTCCAGCCGTTTAGGCGGGGCGCGCCTCCGTCCCCATGAAGGTCACCTTCGCGCCCTTGGTCACTGCGGACCCCAGCTCGGCCGCGTCCCAGTTGGTCAGGCGCACGCAGCCGTGCGAGGCGCGCTTGTTGACCAGCTTGGGGTCCGGCGTGCCGTGGATGCCGTAGGTGTCCTTGGTCAGGTCGATCCAGGTCGAGCCCACGGGATTGTTAGGTCCCGCCTTGATGGTCAGCTTGGCCTTGGGCTTGCCGAAGGTGAGCCGCGACGGGTCGTAGGTGTAGGTCGGGCGCGGCGCCAGGGTCCGCACGGCCCATTCCCCGGAGGGGGCGGGACGTTCGGTGCTGCCCACCGTGGCCGGATAGACCGCCAGTTGCGCGCCGCCCTCGTCGAAGGCGCGCACCTGGCCCAGGGTCTTGTCGATCTCGATCCGGGCGACCTTGGCCGGCAGGGTGTCGGCGCCTGCCGCGGTGACGACGATCGCGGCGCCGGCCTGGTTGAAATCGGCGGCGGGGTTGAGCTCGCGCAGCAGGGCCTCGTCCATGTGGAAGCGCTCGGCCAGCATCTCGACGACGTCGTGGTAGTTCATGGCCGGCTGCTGAGCCATCGCCTCGTAGTCCTCCTTGGGGAGCTGGGGCGTGAACGGGCCGGCGACGTCGGCCTGGGTGATCGTGTAGTCGACCAGCACGGGGCCGTTGTCGGCCGCGACCAGGGCGTCCAGCAGCGCCTGGCTGACCTCGCCGTCGACGCTCATGTCGTGCGCCTTCTGGAAGGCTTGGATCGCCAGCTTCAGGTTGCCGCCGTCGCGGCCGTCGATCACGCCGGGCGAGAAGTGGGCGCGATCGAGCAGGGTCTGGACCCGGATCAGGACGTCGCGCCGGGCTTGCGGATTGGTGGCGGCGGGATCGAAGGCGGCGGCGTTGATCGCTTGTCCCATCGGCGAGGCGGCGGCCGAGGCGGGCGGGGCGGCGACCGCGGGAGCGGGCGCCTTCTGGACGGTGTTGGCGGGGGCGGGCTTGGCC
>NZ_LSJA01000003.1 GCF_001556515.1 Caulobacter sp. CCH9-E1
ATCGACCCCTCATCCGTCAGCTTCGCTGACACCTTCTCCCGCAAGGGGAGAAGGAAACCTCCAGACACAGAAAAAGCCGGCCCGCGATGCGCGGAGCCGGCTTTTCGTCGCCCTTACGGCGAGAAGGGTTTTTAGGCCTTCTTGCCGGTGAAGCCGGCGAACTTGGCGTTGAAGCGCGAGACGCGGCCGCCGCGGTCCATCAGCTGGGCGTTGCCGCCCGTCCACGCCGGATGGGTGCGCGGGTCGATGTCCAGCGCCAGGGTCGCGCCTTCCTTGCCGTAGGTCGAGCGGGTCTTGTAGCTCGAACCGTCGGTCAGGGTGACGGTGATGAAGTGGTAGTCGGGGTGAATGTCTTGTTTCATGGCGGCGATCCAGACCGACTAAGCCGGCGAGTGAGAATGGGGTAAGCGCCAATCCGCGCACGCGCGGGGTGGCCCTCGAAGACGCGCGGCTATAAAGAACGCGCGCGATTTTGGCAAGGGACAGTTGATGACTGACGTGACCGCCGGCGAGCAAAAGGCCGAAGGCCGCCCCGGCGCGGGGGCGGAATTGGTCCAGGGCATGGCCGAGGCCAAGGCCCGGCGGCCGCGCCGCAAGGATATCCGCCCGCTGGCCCACCTGCTGCCGTTCGTGGCCGCCCACAAGGGCGACGGGCTGGCGGCGGGCTTCTTCCTGCTCTTCTCGACCGGCGCGACCTTGGGCCTCACGGCGGCGTTCAAGGAGGTCATCGACCACGGATTCGCCAAGGGTCAGGGAAGCGAGATCAACAGCGCCTTCGTCGGCCTGGGCGCCGTCGCCATGGTTCTGGCGGTGGCGACGGCCCTGCGATTCTTCTTCATCACGCGGCTGGGCGAGCGGGTCGTGGCCGACGTGCGCCGGGCGCTCTATGGCCACACCCTGACGCTGGATCAGGAATATTTCCTCAAGACCCGCACCGGCGAGGTGCTGTCGCGCCTGACCACCGACGTCTCGCTGATCGAGCAGCTGGTCGGCGCCTCGGCCTCGATCGCCCTGCGCAATATCCTGAGCCTCGTGGGCGGCCTCGGCTACATGGCGGTGGTCTCGCCCAAGCTGGCGGGCTTCATCGTGCTGATGGTGCCGGTGATCCTGGCGCCGATGTTCCTGGTCGGCCGCCGGGTGCGCAAGCTGACCGTCACCGCCCAGGACCGCTTCGCCGACGCCGTCGGCTACGCCGGCGAGAGCCTGGACGCGCTGGAGACGGTGCAGGCCTTCGGCCGCGAGAAGGCCTCGTCGAGCCGCTTCGCCGAGGCGGTGGAGATGGCCTACCGGGCCTCGGTCAAGCGCATCGTTACGCGCGCCAGCATGACCGGCATGGTCATCATCCTGGCCTTCGGCGGCATCACCCTGCTGCTATGGACCGGCGCGCGTCTGGTGCTGTCGGGCGAGATGACCGGCGGCACCCTGGCCCAGTTCGCCATGCTGGCGATCATGGCCGCCGGCTCGATCGGCGCCCTGGGCGAGGTCTGGGGCGACGTCCAGAAGGCGTCCGGCGCCATGGACCGCATCTCCGAACTGCTGAACGCCCGGCCCGGCATCGCCGCCCCGGCCGTTCCCAAGCCGCTGCCGGTCCCGGCGCGCGGCGAGATCGCCTTCGAGAACGTGACCTTCGCCTATCCGGGGCGCCCGGACCTGCCGGCGCTGAACGGCTTTGACCTGTCTGTGAAGGCCGGCGAGACCGTCGCCTTGGTCGGCCCCTCCGGCGCGGGCAAGAGCACCGTCCTGCGGCTTCTGCTGCGGTTCTATGATCCTCAGGTCGGGGATATCCGCCTGGACGGCGTGAACCTGCGCGACGCCGATCCGGCCGAGGTCCGCGCCCGCATGGCCCTGGTCGCCCAGGACTCGCCGCTGTTCTCGGGCTCGGCCCTGGACAACATCCGCTTCGGCCGCGCGGACGCCTCCGACGAAGAGCTGAAGGCCGCCGCCGAGGCCGCCCAGGCCGCCGGCTTCCTGTCGGCCCTGCCGCAGGGCTTCGACACCCCGGTGGGCGAGCGCGCCAAGACCCTGTCCGGCGGCCAGCGCCAGCGCCTGGCCATCGCCCGCGCCCTCGCCCGCGAAGCGCCGATCCTGCTGCTGGATGAGGCTACTAGCGCCCTCGACGCCGAGAGCGAGCGCCTCGTTCAGCAGGCCCTGCACGCGGCCATGGCCGGCCGTACGACCCTGGTGATCGCCCACCGCCTGGCCACGGTGCTCAAGGCCGACCGGATCGTGGTCATGGAGGAGGGGCGCGTGGTCGAGCAGGGCACCCACGCCGAGCTCTTCGCCAAGGGCGGCCTCTACGCCCGCCTGGCCCGCCTGCAGTTCGGCGTCGAGGCGGCTTAGGCAACTGGGTCGCGAGCCAGCTTTGGGTCGCCAAGCCCTACATCAACCAGATCCGTGGCTATGGACAACGCCACCTGAACGATGTGACGCTGACGTCATGATCCAGAAGTTGAGTTTCTTGAATCCCTTTAGGCCGCTGCCTGAGGGGCAGGGGGGTCTGGCCCTCAGGGTTTCGGCCCTTGCACTGCTGGTGGTTGGAATCGAATGCCTTTGGGGTGCGATTTCCACCTGGTTTGCGCGTGACGCGGTGCTCCAGCAGATGCGTCAGAGCTTGGAGCTTGTCTCCCGTCCAGAGGTGGCCGCCGCTTCAAGGGACATGATGGGGCCGGGTTTGGTGCAAGGAGTTGTATACTTCAGCATCGCGCAGGCGCTGCTTTTCTTTGTGCTCGGCGCGGTTCAATGGCGGAGGCCTAACAAATGGATTCCGTTGATCGTTTTTCTCTTATTCGCCTACTCGCTGCTTTCCGTTCCGAAGATGATCTATCTCACAGGCTTTCAGTTCGAAGGGCCTCCGTGGGGGATTATTCGAACGGCCCTCGAGTCCTTCCTCCTTGTGGTGATCTTCTGGGCAGGTTTCCGGGGTGGGGATCGTCTCGACAAGCTTAAGAAGGCAGCTACTTCGCCAAATCCGCCGGCGTCGTCGGCTCGCTGATCACGCGCTCCATCGCCGCCCAGCGCGCGGCCTCGGTCTTGCCGACCCGATCGACGTGGGCGCGGACCAGGTCCTGGCCCAGGCTGTAGTTGATGATGTAGGCGCGGTAGGTCTCGATGAACGAGAGGCGCTTTTCCGCGCGCGCCGTCGAGGTCAGGCCATACTTCGCCAGGGCCCTTACCGCCTCGGGCTTCTTCATCTTGCCGTCCAGATAGGCCGCGGCGATGGTGATCTCGCTCTGGGCCAGGGCGGCCTTGGCGTCCATCAGAGCGCCGTAGGCGGCCGCCGTCTTGGGATCCAGGCCCGCCAGGGGGTAGAGCTTGTCGCGCTCGAAATCGGTCTTGGCTTGGCCGGGGAAGGCCAGGGCGATGCCGTAATTGGCGCTGCCCTCGGCGATCAGCGACTGCGGCGAAAACAGCGGATAGACGCTGAACTCCACCCAGCCCTTTTCCTTGGTCAGCTTCTCTTCCAGCAGGGCGTTCAGCACGTGGTGGCCCGGATAGCCCTCGTGGCAGCCCAGGTCCAAGGCGCGGCTGATATAGATCGGCAGGTCGGTGTTGATCTCGATCAGGCTGTGGGCGCCGCCCTGGTACCAGTTGTAACCGCTCCAGGGCTTCCGGGTGACGAACGACAGGTCGAAGCGCTCGCCCGCCGGCAGCTTGATGTGTTCCTCGGTCTTGGCCTTGCAGGCGGCGATGCCGGCCTTCATCACCGGCTCCAGCCGGTCGGTCGGAATCACGTACCGGGCCTGGAAGGCGTCGACGCGGGCGGCGAGGTCGCCCTGGCCGGGGACCAGCTTGTCGATGCGCGCCAGGATCGGATCATAGGTCTTCAGCGGCTTGATCGCCGGGCGCACGCCGAACAGGCCTTGAGCCTCGTCCTGGAAGCGGAACTTGTCGCCGGCGATCATCGCCAGCCGTGTCTGGGCGGCCTTGACCTGGCCCTTCAGGAACAGCTTGCGGCGGCGCTGGTCTGCCGTCAGGTCCTTGTCCGAGACCTTGGCGAGCAGCGCTTGCAGGCGATCGGCTTCCTTGCGCAGCACCGACACGGGACGTGGGGCCAGCTTGGCCGCGTTCAGATATTCGCGCGGGCCGTAATAGGCGTCGACATAGCCCGGTTCGCGCTCGCCGGCCTCCAGGGTCAGGCGCACGAAGTCGACGGCGACCTTGTCCAGCGTCTCCGAGCCCGGCGAGGCGAGGGCGGGGGCGCTCGCCCCAAGGGCGGCGACGACCGCGAGCGAGGCGACGGCGTGACGTAACTTCATGGAACTCTTCCCCAAGGCGCAAGGCCGGCACGCTGCACCGGACCGCCCCTCCTGGGCAAGAGCGGGCTTAGCTCCGCGCGGCGACCGCCAGCGCGGGGAAGTCGCTGAACACGCCATCGACGCCGGCGGCGTACAGCGCCTTCAGCACCGCGATCGTATCGCCGTGCTGGGCCAGGAAGGCCGGGTCCTTGGGATCGCCCTTCCGCAAGCTCGCGGGCAGGAAGTAGTTCTCGGCCCGCACGGTCCAGGGGTGGACCACCAGCCCGGCGGCGTGGGCGTTCTTGACCAGATCCGTGGCCGGCAGCAGGGCGTCGGCGTTTTGCGGAACGATCATGGTCTTCTCCGGACCCAGGCCGTCGGCATAGACCGCGACCTCCTTCAGGCCCTGGGCGGTGACGAGGTCCGCGTACTTGACGTTCGGCAGGTCGGCCGGACCGCCCTCGCCAGCGACCAGGAAGACCAGGCGCGCGGGGGTCTTGGCCCGCAGACGCTTTAGCGGACCAACCTCGAAGCATTGGACGAACACCGGCGCCTTGGCGGAGTTGAGGTCCAGCGCCTTCAGCTTGGCGACCAGGCGGTCCTCGGTCGGCAGGCCGATCGAGGCGAAATAGGTCGGATGCTTCAGCTCGGGATAGACGCCGATCGTCCGGCCGGTGCGCTGGCTCCCCGCGCGGGCGATGGCGACCACTTCCTCGAAGGTCAGGATCTGGGCTTGGCCGTCGAACGCCGCGCTGACCGGACGCAGTTGCGGCAGCCGCTCGCGGGCGCGCAGGGTCTTCAGCTCCGGCAGGGTGAAGTCTTCCGTGAACCAGCCGGTGATCTGCTCGCCGTCGATCGTCTTGGTCGCCTTGCGGGCGGCGAACTCGGGGCGGCTGGCGACGTCGGTCGTGCCGCCGATCTCGTTCTCGTGGCGGGCCACCAGGTGGCCGTCCTTGGTGGGAACGAGGTCCGGCTCGATGAAGTCGGCGCCCTGCTCGATGGCGCGCTCATAGGCCAGGACCGTGTGCTCGGGCCGCTCGCCGCTGCAGCCGCGGTGGCCGATGACGATCGGCTTGCGGTTCTGAGCGCGAGACAGGCCCGGGATGAACGTGCCGGCGAGAGCGGCGGTGGTCAGGGCGCGACGGGTCAGCAGGGTCATGGGCCGCGATTTAGCGCGCGGATGTGACGGTTTGGCTAGACCTTGAAAACTGTCATCCCGGCCAAGCGCGAAGCGCGCCGAGCCGGACCCAGGGGCGGCCGCCCTGCCGCTTGCCCTGGGTCCTGGATAGCCTCTGCGAGGCTTCCGGGATGACACAAGAGAGTGGGCTGCTTAAGCCGCGCGCAGGCGCTCCAGGATCTGCGGGTGCAGGTCCTGGTTGGAGGCCAGCAGCGACTTGCCGGACACCAGGTCGAGGTCGCTCTCGTCGATCGTGGTGATCTTGCCGCCCGACTCCTGGATCATCAGGATGCCCGCCGCGACGTCCCACGGGTTGAGGTTGCGCTCCCAGTAGGCGTCGAAGCGGCCGGCGGCGACCCAGGCCAGGTCCAGGGCGGCCGAGCCGAAGCGGCGCACGCCGGCGACCTTCTGGCTGACCTGGTGCAGCTCCTTCAGGAACTGGGCGTGGCCCGGCTTGCCGGCGAACGGCACGCCCGTGGCCAGGACGCTCTCGTCCAGGTGACGGCGAGCGGCGACGCGCAGGCGCTTCTCGGCGCCCAGGAACGCGCCCTTGCCCTTCTCGACCCAGAACAGGTCGTTGCTGATCGGGTTATAGGTCACGCCGGCGACGATGCCCTCGCCCTCGCGCTGCAGGGCGATGTTGACCGCGAAGTGCGGAATGGCGTGCAGGAAGTTGGTGGTGCCGTCCAGCGGGTCGACGATCCAGGTGTGGGTCTTGTCGGTGCCCTCGACCATGCCGCGCTCTTCGCCCAGGAAGCCGTAGCCGGGGCGGGCCTTGGTCAGGATCTCGAACAGGGTCTGTTCGGCCTTGAGATCGGCGTTGGAGACGAAGTCGGCCGCGCCCTTCTTGGAGACCTGCAGTTCGGTGACTTCGCCGAAGTCGCGGGCCAGGCCCCGGGCGGCCTTCCGGGCCGCGTCGATCATGACGTTCAGGAGGGCGGAAGGCGTGGGCACGGGCGGCTATCCTCAATGAAGCCGTCGACGCCCGCCGGAAAGTCCGGCGGCGGAGCGGTAGGTCGACGGTGTGAAAGAACGGGCGCGGAACCTAGTCGTCCACAGGGGGGATGGCAAGGCGGGGCGAATTGGGTGGGGTTAACGGGAAAAACGCACCAGTAAAAGCCGTGTCATCCCGGAAGCCTCGTAGAGCCTATCCGGGGCCCAGGGGCCGCGCGCACCGCGTTCGTCGCCCCCCCTGGGGCCCGGCTCTTCGCTTCGCTGCGGCCGGGATGACACGGTTTGGAGGACTGGGCCGTCGCCTAAGGCAATTCCACCTTCGGCAGGCTGTCCTTGGTCTCGCACAGGAGCTTGCCGGACTTGCCGACCGCGCCGGCGATGTCCTCGATCTTGGCTTCCTTGCGCCAGTCCTTGGGCAGGCCCTTGGTCCCGTCGAAGTCCATGCCGAGGTCCATCCACTTGTCGGCCGCGCAGTCCAGCGCGAACAGCAGGATCGGTCCCTTGGAGGCCGGCCAGTTCCTGTAGGGGCCGTTGGCCTTGCCTTCGGCGATGCGGGTGACGATCAGTCCGGTGGACTGGTCCACGCGGGAGAAGTCCGCGTCGTAATAGGTCTTGGTTTCCCCTGGCGCCAGTTTCCAGGTCTCGGCGACGGCGGCCGTCGAGACGGCCAGGACCGGTAGGCTAAGCAAACACACTACGAGCCGCTTCATGTCGAGCGCCCTTCCCAGGTTTTGTTCGCTGGAAAGGACGCTAGGCCTGTGTGCGGCGCGTCACAAGGCGCCGCGCGACCTGACGTTTACTTACGGGCGGCGAGGCCTTCGGCGATGGCGGCGTTCAGCGCGGCCACGGCGGCGGCGGGTCCTTCCGGATAGGCCCAGACGCCGGCTGAAACGGCCAGGAAGTCCGCGCCCGCCGCGGCGAGGCCGGCGGCGTTGGCCGCGGTGATCCCGCCGATGGCGACGCACGGGGTCTCCATCGTCTCCTGCCAGATGGTCAGAATCTCGGGATCGGCGGTGGTCGGGGCGTCCTTGGTCGTGGTCGGGAAGAAGGCGCCGAAGGCGACATAGTCCGCGCCGGCCTCGGAGGCCTCCATGGCCAAGTGGCGACTGTCGTGGCAGGTGACCCCGATCATCCGCTGGCCCATCAGCTTGCGGGCGTCCTTGTAGGGCATGTCCGACTGGCCGATGTGGACCCCATCGACGGCCAGGCGCGCGGCCAGATCCGGGCGGTCGTTCAGGATCACGGCCACGTCGCGCGCCTGGGCGATCGGGGCGAGCGCATCGACGGCGGCCGCCACGACGTCGTCCGGCGCGTCCTTCAGCCGGATCTGCAGCGCGGCGACGTCGCCGCCTTCCAGGGCTTGCGCCAGCGTCCGGCCAAACGCGGCCAGGTCGGCCAGGGCGGGCGGGGTGATCAGGTAGAGGCGGCAGTCGAGCGTCATGGGGTGGCTTTAGGCCAAATCCTCTCCCTGTGGGAGAGGTGTCGACCTGAAGGGGCGACGGAGAGGGGCGTATTCATCGACTTCCCCCTCCGGTCGCTGCGCGACCACCTCCCCGCTAGGGGGAGGATTTGAGCGTGCTCTACACACCGCAATGCGAGTTAGTTGCAAAACGCCCCGCATTAAGATAGATGAGAATGAAACTCATTCGGTAGGGCGTTCTTCCTTGTACGTCTGCAACTGCAACGGCATCCGCGAGCGCCAGGTGCGCGCCGCCATCGACGCCGGCGCCCAGCGCCCGGTGGAGATTTTCCGTCACCACGGCTGCCAGGCGCAGTGCGCCAAGTGCGTCTGTGAGATGCGCCAGATGATCCAGGAAAACCGCGAAGCCCTGGCCTACGCCGCCGAGTAACGGCGAAAAATCTTGTAAAATCAGAGATCGCGAAGCACTCGCACGAATTTCCGTGAGAGCGCGAAACACTCGCACATATTCGTGTTGAAGCCCGCTTCGGCTTGCCCCAGGTTCCGGCCAACAGTGAATCTAAAGGAGGCCGCCATGCAGGGCGATCCCAGCATCATCCGTCTGCTCAACGCGGTGCTCACCAACGAACTGACGGCGGTCAACCAGTACTTCCTGCACGCGCGGATGTACGACAACTGGGGCTTCAAGCGCCTCGGCAAGATCACCTATGACGAGTCGATCGGCGAGATGAAGCACGCCGACATGCTGATCAACCGCATCCTGTTCCTGGAGGGGCTTCCGAACCTTCAGGACCTGCACAAGCTGAAGATCGGCGAGACGGTCCCTGAGTGCCTTAACGCCGACCTCCAGGTCGAGCTGGGCGGTCGCGAGACCCTGATCCCCGGCATCGTCCAGTGCGAACAGGCCCGCGACTATGTCAGCCGCGAGCTGCTGCGCGAGATCCTCAGCGACACCGAGGAGCACATCGACTTTCTGGAGACCCAGCTGTCGCTGGTGAAGTCGCTGGGCGAGGCCAACTACCTGCAGTCGGCCATGGGCGAGCTGCCGTCTTAACCGCCGCTAGATCGGCCGCTGCATGAACAGGCGCGCGCCCTCGTCGAGGCCGCGCGCCAGATGCTCGCGCCGCACGGCTTGCAAGGCGGCCGAAAGGGCGTCGTCGGCGATATCCACGAAGCCCAGCCGCCGGTAGTAGGGTGCGTTCCACGGCACATCGCGGAATGTCGAGAGTGTCAGGCGCGCCAGGCCCGCCCTGGCCGCGCGTTCGGCCACGGCGTCGATCAGGGTCGCGCCGATCCGGCGTCCTTCGAACGCGGGCGCCACGTCGATCTGTTCGATGTAGAGGCCGTTCTCCAGCGGACGAAACATCACGAAGGCCGCCAGCTCTTCGTCTAGGGTCGCCGCCAGGAGGCCGCCCCGGACGAGGCGCTGGGCGAGCACCTCGGCAGGGGTGGGCTCGTCATCGGCCAAAGCGTCCATCACGCCGAGAAAGCGTTGCGAGGACGCGCGTTCAAGATCGCGGATCGCATCGATCTCGGTCCTCAGGGCGGGGCGAATGGCGAGCGTCATGCCGACCACCGTATCCTAGCCCAGACGAAGGTGTCAGGCCGCCGCGCGCTGCTGCGGCTGATCGTCGAACTTCTCGACCAGTTCGCCCAGGCGCGAGGCCTCGCCCTTCAGCGAATGCGCGGCGGCGGTGGTCTGTTCGACCATGGCCGCGTTCTGCTGGGTCATCTGGTCCATCTGGTTCACGGCGGTGTTGACCTGAGCCAAGCTCGTGGCCTGCTCCTGGGCCGCCGTGGCGATCTCGGCCACCAGGGTCGAGATGTCGGTGACGCGCTGGATGATGCTGCCCAGGGCCGAGCCGGTGCGGTCGACGAGGGTGACGCCGACCTCGACCTTGTCGGTGGCGGCGCCGATCAGGACCTTGATCTCCTTGGCGGCTTCGGCCGAGCGTTGGGCCAGGGCCCGCACTTCCTGGGCGACCACCGCGAAACCCTTGCCGCTCTCGCCGGCGCGGGCGGCCTCGACCCCGGCGTTCA
>NZ_LSJA01000029.1 GCF_001556515.1 Caulobacter sp. CCH9-E1
GTGGGGATGCGGCGGCCGGCGACCACGCCCTGGGCCACCACGCGCTCGCCGTTCGGCGCGTTGGCGTCGGGCACGGTGACCAGGGTCGCGCCCGGCAGGACCAGGTTCGAGACCCCCAGCATCTGGGCCACGGCCTCGGTCGCGGCCGGCGGCGCGGGGACGGCCTGGGCGGCCAGCACCTCGGGCGGGGCGGCCTCCAGCGTGCGCGGGTCGGCGGCGTACAGGATGTCGGCCGAGACGGTCTCGTTGCCGGAATAGCGGCCCTTGAACGCCGCCAGCATCCCCGAAGGGCCGGTCCAGCGGTAGAAGATGTGCTGGCCGAACTGCTTCAGCTTGACCAGGGTCGGCGCCCAGTACGGCGCCACATAGTCGGCGTGGTAGTGGGTGGCGGTGCCCACCGGCTTGAACACGAAGCCCTTCAGCGCGCGCCGCGCCACGGCCTCGGCGTTGGCCCACATGGCCGCCGCCGGCTCGCGCGCCAGGGAGCCATCGCAGGCGAAGCTGAACTGGCAGCCGGTGGCCCGCGCCGCGCCTTCATAGATCACCCCGCAGATCGACTTCGGATAGCCCGGATGGTGCATGCGGTTGATCACCGTCTGGGCCACGGCCATCTGGCCCTCGCCCGGCTCGAAACCCGCCTCGTAATAGACCGCCTGGGTCAGGCACCTCAGCGCCTGGGCCCGCGCGTGGACCGAGCCGGTCAGCACGAAAGGCTTGGCCGGCTCAAGCCCGTCCGGAGACATCGGACGCAGGGCGTTGATGATCCGCGCTTCCTCGAAGTCCGGCTCGCGGTCGCCCAGGCGCGGAATAGCCTTCAGGTCAATGACCTCCCACCCCTCGACCCGACCCCAGTAGTCGGTGTGCGGACGCGGGTCGTGACGCCTGGCCAAGGCCAGCATGGCCGGGTCGTAGTCGGCGACATAGCGGGCCAGGCCCTTGTCGCTGAAGCTGCCGGTCACGCGGAAAAGGCCGGCCTCGCGGCCTTCGCCAGCGGCGATGTAATAGGTCGTGGTCGAGCACGCGCAAAGGCCGCCGACGACCAGAGCGGCCGCGGCGGCCTTGCGGATTGAAAAGGCGTCCAGGGTCCCCACCCCGCCCTCTGGCGGCTACTTGCCGCCGAGCGTGGAGCGAAGCATCCAGGCGTGCTTCTCGTGCGCCTGCAGGCGCTGGGTGAAGAGGTCGGCCGTGGCCTCGTCGCCGGCTTCGTCGGCGACCGGGAAGCTGTCGCGCAGAGTGCGGATCACCGTCTCGTTGTCGGCCAGCAGCTCTTTCAGCATGGCCTCCCAGTCGCCTTCGGGATTGCCGTCCTTGATGCTCGAGAGGTTGCCGAAGGCGGCGTAGCCTTGCGGCGCCAGCTCGCCCAGGGCGCGGATGCGCTCGGCGATGGCGTCCAGCGCCGTCCACTCCTCGGTGTATTGGCCTTCCAGCAGAACGTGCAGGGACTGGAAATTCGGGCCGCGAACGTTCCAGTGATAGCCGTGCGTCTTGAGATACAAGGCGTAGCTGTCGGCCAGCACCTTGTTCAGCGCCGCGGCGATGTCGGAGCGTTGCTTGGCGCTCAATCCGGTGTTCAGAGCATCGGCCATCGTGATCTCCCGTGTTGCTTGTCTTAGGTAAGCGTGCCCATCTTTCGCGCAAGACATCTTTGCCGGGACGAAGATGGAGAACAAAGACGCCCCGTCCCTTGTCTCCGAGGAGCAAGGACGCATTCACGGCCTGATTAGCGCGTGGCTGATCCCACCGGTTCCCCCACCGGCGCCGCTTTGCGCGCTGGCGGCGCTGATTGGCGTGGGAATGGCCGTCCTGATCCGCGTCGCGGTGCTGGGTCTGAGCAGCGGCGTGGGCGCGACCCTGCCGTTCTTCCCGGCCATCATGATGGTCACCCTCTACGCGGGGTGGCGCTGGGGCCTGGTCCCGACCCTGGGCGGCGCGGTGTTCGGCTGGTGGCTTTGGGGCGGCCGCGACGGCGCGCGCCTGTCGCAGGACGAACTGGCCACCGTGGTGATCTATCTGATCTGCGGCGCGATGGTGGTCACCGTCGCCGAGGGTCTGCGCGGCGCCATGCGCGGCCTGACCCGGACCAGAAAAGACCTCGATCAGGCCGAGACCCGCCTGCGCGTGACCCAGACCGCCGCCGGCGTCGGGCCCTGGGAGTTCGATCTGGAGACCGGTGAGCTCTATTTCTCGCCCGCGGCGCGGCGGAACCTGGGCGCGCCGCTGGAAGGTCCGATCCGGCTGGCCGACATGGCCAAGTACGTTCATCCCGACGACCAGGAGATGGCCCGCGAGCGGGTTCGCGCCGCTCTGGCCGGGTCCGAGGAATACGAGGTCGAATACCGCCTGGCCGACACCAGCCAGGGCGAGCGCTGGGTCCATGGCCGGGGCGAGGTGATCCGCGACGAGACCGGCAAGCCGACTCGGATGATCGGCCTGAACTTCGACGTGACCAACCGCCGCCGCGCCGAGGAGCAGGTGCGCGAGAGCGAGGCGCGCTTCCGCAGCCTGGCCGACAGCGCGCCGGCGCTGATGTGGACCACGCGGCCGGGCGGCGTGCGCGAGTTCGTCAACCAGGCCTATGTCGACTTCGCCGGCCTGTCCTACGACGAGGCGCTGACGCTGGACTGGCGCTCGCGCCTGCACCCCGACGACCTGCCGAACATTCTGAAGGCCCAGATCGAGGGCGAGGCCTCGCTCAAGCCGTTCAGCCTGGAGGGCCGCTACCGACGCGCCGACGGCGAATGGCGGTGGCTGAAATCGTTCTCGCAACCGCGCCTGGATTCCAGCGGCGCCTTCTCCGGCTTCTCCGGCATCGCCTTCGACATCACCGACGCCAAGCGCGCCGAGGAGAACCTGACCAACATCAACGAGCTGCTCAGCGAGCGCGCGGCGGCGGCCGTGGCCGAGCGCGACGCGGCCCAGGCCCAGCTGCTGCAGGCCCAGAAGCTGGAGGCCATCGGCCAGCTGACCGGCGGCGTGGCCCACGACTTCAACAACCTGCTCACCGTGGTGATCGGCGCGCTGGACGTCGTCGCGCGGCATCCCGACGACGTCCGCCGGCGCGAGCGGATGATCGGCGCGGCCCTGGCGGCGGCCAAGCGCGGCGAGAAGCTGACCCAGCACCTCCTGGCCTTCGCTCGCCGCCAGCCCCTGAAGCCCGAGGTGCGCCGCGTCGACGGCCTGATCGCCGAGAGCGAGGAGCTGCTCAAGCGCGCCCTGGGCGACGCCTACGGCCTCAAGCTGCGTCTGGGCGGGGGCGTGCGCGCCGCACGCATCGACGCCGGACAGTTCGAGGCGGCGCTGCTGAACCTGGTGGTCAACGCCCGCGACGCCACCCCGCCCGGCGGATCGGTCACGATCGAGTCGGGCGCGGTGACGATCACCAAGCCGCGCGGCGAGCTCGAGCCCGGCGCCTATCTGAAAGTCTCGGTCCGCGACACCGGCTCGGGCATGGACGCGGCCACCATCGCCCGCGCGGTCGAGCCGTTCTTCACCACCAAGCCGCCCGGCGAGGGCACCGGCCTTGGCCTGTCGCAGGTCTATGGCTTCGCCCGCCAGAGCGGCGGCTCGGTCGAGATCGAGAGCGTGGTCGGCCAGGGCTCGACCATCTCGCTGCTGTTGCCGGTGGTCGAGGCCGCCCCGTCGGGCGATCCGGCGCTGAAGGCGGACCCTATCCGCGCCCAGACGCCTTCGCGCGTGCTGCTGGTGGAGGACGACCCGCAGGTGGCGGAACTGGTCGAGGCGATGCTGAGCGACCTGGGTCACACGGTCGTCCGGGCCGGCGGGGTCGAGGACGCCCTCTCGCGGCTCGACGCGGATCCGGCGGTGGACCTGGTGCTCAGCGACGTGATCATGCCCGGCGGCAAGAGCGGCGTGGATCTGGCCGAGCAGCTGGCCGCCTCGCGCCCTGGACTGCCGGTCGTGCTGTGCTCGGGCTATGTCGGCGGCGATCAGAGCCGCGCCCGCGCCGGCGACTGGCCGTTCATCTCCAAGCCTTTCTCGCTGGAGACCCTGGCCCAGGCCTTGGCGCAGGCCCGGGCGAGCTAGGCGCTTGACTCATTCATAACCCTGGAGTTATGGAAAAATCATAACTTAGACGTTATGAGTTCGATGTCCCCCGCGCCCGACGACCTCTTCCGCGCCCTCGCCGATCCAACCCGCCGCGCGCTGTTCGAACGGCTGCGCCAGGACGGCGAACAGACGGTCGGCGCGCTGACGGCGCGGGCCGGCGTCAGCCAGCCGGCGGTGTCCAAGCACCTGGCGGCGCTGAAGGCGGTCGGCCTGGTCGACGACCGGCGCGAGGGCCGCGAGACCCACTACAGCGCCCGCCCCCGGGCGCTGGCGCCGCTGGTCGACTGGACAGGCCGCATGGGCGACTGAGGCGGCGCGATCAACTTCCGAAGAGGCGAGGCGTTCGACGAGGCCGCGTTCAAGGCCCTGGTGCGGGGTGCGGTCGCGGTGAATTTGGCGGGGAAACAATAAACCCGACTTTCCCGGCGAATGCCGGGGAGGTCGGTGTTCAGAAACGCCCCAAGTAAGTAAACCTTCACTGAACTGACATGGAAGCGGCCTAAGAGCGCGGACGTGTTCGAGCGCGGGGTCGCGGCGCGAGACGAATCGCGCGCGCCCCGCTAGCTCCTCGCGTCTCCCAAACGACGGCCACAAGGCCGCGAAGAAGGTCTCTCTCATGCGTCAACAATCCTCCCTCAAGCTGGCCTGCCTCTTGGGCGTGTCCCTGCTGGGCGTCGCCTCGGCGGCCCAGGCCCGTCAGGCGGCCGAGCCCAACACGGCGCTCGAAGAAGTCGTCGTCACCGCCGAGCGCCGCTCGGAAAACCTGCAGCGCGTGCCGCTGTCGGTGGCCGCCGTCGGCGGCGACCAGCTGCGCGCCGTCCAGGCCGGCGGCGAGGACATCCTGGCCCTGTCGGGCCGCGTCCCCAGCCTGTACGCCGAAACCACCACGGGCCGGATCTTCCCGCGCTTCTACATCCGCGGCCTGGGCAATATCGACTTCTACCTGGGCGCCTCGCAGCCCGTGACGATCATCCAGGACGACGTCGTCCTCGAGCACGTGACCCTGAAGTCGAACCCGATGTTCGACATCAAGCAGGTCGAAGTGCTGCGCGGTCCGCAAGGCTCGCTGTTCGGCCGCAACACCACCGCCGGCATCATCAAGTTCGACACCGCCAAGCCGACCCAGGACCTGCAAGGCCGCTTCTCGGCCTCGTACGGCAGCTACGGCACGACCACCTTCGACGGCGGCATCGGCGGTCCGATCGTCCAGGACAAGCTGGCCTTCCGCGTCTCGGCCCTCTACCAGCACCGCGACGACTGGGTGGACAACACCTTCTCGGGCGTCAGCGCCGACGGCACGGTCACGCCCAAGAAGAACGCCATGGGCGGCTATGACGAGAAGGACGTGCGCCTGCAGATCCTGGCCACGCCGAACGACAAGCTGACCGTGCTGGCCTCGGCCCACGCCCGCGACTACGACGGCACCTCGACCCTGTTCCTGCGCAACGCCCTGACCAAGGGCTCGAACAAGCCGAACGCCCCGCGCGACAGCGTCGCCTACGACGAGGCCGACAACAATCAGCAGGCCTACCAGATGGAAGGCGCCAGCCTGAACATCGCCTACGACTTCGGCCCGGTGACCCTGACCTCGATCAGCGCCTACGAGGCCGCCAAGGGCAAGAGCCGCGGCGACACCGACGGCGGCGCGGCGGCCAACTTCCCGGTCAATGGCGTCCCGAACGGCTTTGGCCAGTCGATGGGCCAGCTGAAGGACCTGGACCAGGTCAGCCAGGAAATCCGCCTGGCCAGCAACAGCGACGGCCGCCTGAAGTGGCAGGTCGGCGGCATGGTGTTCAGCTCCGAGGACCTGACCAACTTCTATCAGCGCGCCTACTTCACCAAGGCCAACCCGAACAACTGGGTGGCCCTGCGTAACGAGAACACCTCGTGGGCGGTGTTCGGTCAGGCCAGCTACAAGGTCACCGACAAGCTGACGGTCACCGCCGGCGCCCGCGAGACCAAGGACGTCAAGAAGACCAACCTCTTGAAGACCGCCGACACCGCCGCTGGCGTCGTCACCTATGCCGGTCGCCGCTACGTGCGCCTGGCCGACACCCAGCCCAGCTGGGACCTGTCGGCCCTGTACGAAGCCACCGACGACTTCAGCGTCTACGCCCGCGTGGCCAAGGGCTTCCGCGGCCCGACCATCCAGGGCCGCTCGGCGGTGTTCAACGCCGACTTCACGACCGCGAACTCGGAAACGATCCTGTCGTGGGAAGCCGGCTTCAAGAGCCGCCTGCTGGACAACACCCTGCGCCTGAACGCCTCGGCCTTCACCTACGAGGTCAGCGACATCCAGCTGAACGGCAACGACAGCAACGGCAACGGCGTGCTGTTCAACGCCGACAAGGCGAAAGCTTACGGCCTGGAAGCCGACGCCGAATGGCGCCCGATCCCGAACCTGCTGCTGACCGCCGGCGCCAGCTGGCTGCATAGCGAGATCAAGGACAAGCGCGTCTACGCCCAGGTCTGCGCCCTGAACGGCGTGGTGGTCTGCACGGTGGAAAACCCGACGATCAAGGTCGGCGCCAACACCTTCGCCCAGATCGACGGCCAGCCGCTGCCGAACGCGCCGAAGTACAACCTGAACTTCACCGCTCGCTATGACGTCCCGCTGGCCGACGACCGCCGCGTGTTCATCGCCACGGACTGGAACGTCCAAGGCTACACCAACTTCGTGCTCTACAAGACCGAAGAGTTCTACTCGAAGGGCAACTTCGAGGGCGGCGTGAAGCTGGGCTACGAGAACCTCGACAAGGGCTACGAGGTCGCCCTGTTCGGCCGCAACATCACCAACGAGAAGAACCTCAAGGGCGTGATCGAGAACTACATGGCCGCCGTCTACAACGAGCCGCGCGTCTGGGGCGTCTCGCTCAGCGCCAAGCTGAAGTAACCCTTCCTCCCCCTGCCCCGTCGTTTCGGCGGGGCGCTCTTTCAGGCCTCAGCGTGAAAGCGCTGGGGCCTTTCTTTTGGGCGTCATCCCGCAAGCTCAATTTCCGTGTTGAGCCCCCCTCAAGCCGCGTCGGATTGCGCCGGGGGATGGATGCGGCCGCCTTGGGCGAGCAGGGTGTCGATGGCCTCGGCCGGGATCGGCGGGCTGAACAGGAATCCCTGGGCCTGCGAACAGCCGATCGTCTTGAGGATCTCGCGCTGGGCCGAGGTCTCGACGCCCTTGGCCATCACCGACAGGCTCAGCGCCTTGGCGAGGCGGACGATGGCCGCGACCACCGCCTCTGCGTCGGCGTCCTGGCCCAATGGCGTGACGAAGCTGCGGTCGATCTTGATCCGGTCGATCGGATAGCGACGGATGTAGGACAGGCTGGAGCAACCGACGCCGAAGTCGTCCAGCACCAGCGAAAAGCCCATGTGCCGCAAGCGGTCGACCGTGTCGTGCGCGCCCTCGCCATCGCCCAGCAGCGCGCCCTCGGTGATCTCCAGGGCCAGCTGCCGCGGATTGGCGCCGGTCTCCTTCAGCAGCCCGGCCAGTTCGTCGATGAAGCCGGCGCGCCTCATCTGCCGGGCCGAGATGTTGATCCCGACCTGCAGACCTCGCCAGCGGACGCTGTCCGCCAGCGCGCGCCGCAGGACGTAGCGGCCCATCTCCTCGCTGAGGCCGCAGTCCTCGGCCATCGGAATGAAGGCGTCGGGCGGGATGTCGCCGCGCGTGGGGTGCGACCAGCGCGCCAGGGCCTCGACCCCGACGACGCGGTCGGCGGCGTCGACCTGCGGCTGGTAGGCCAGGCGGACCTCGCCATTGCGCACGGCCGCCCGCAGATCCTCTTCCAGGCTCCGCCGCGCCTTCAGGGCCGCGTCCATGGCGTCCTCGAAGAAGCAGTAGCGCCCCCGGCCTTCGCTCTTGGCGCGATACAGGGCGACATCGGCTCGCCGCGCGGCTTCGGCGGCGCCGATATGGGCCTCGGTCGGCTCGACCAGCACGACCCCGACCGAGCCGCTGACGAAGTGAACGCCAAACGACATCTCCATCGGACCGCAAAGGGTCTGCAGCAGTCGCTCGGCAATGATCGCCGCGCCGTTGGCGTCGAGGTCGGTCGCCACCACGCCGAACTCGTCGCCGCCCAGGCGCGCCACCGTCTCGCCGCCGCGGCAGACGGCGGCCAGGCGCTCGCCGACCTTGCGGATCAGCTCGTCCCCGGCGGCGTGGCCGTGGGTGTCGTTGACGGCCTTGAAGCGGTCGAGGTCGATCGCCAGCACCGCCATGGCCTGGCGCTTTCGCTCCAACCCGTCGATCGCCTGGCGCAGGCGCTCCTCGAACAACAGGCGGTTGGGCAGGCCGGTCAGGCCGTCATGAAGAGCCAGGTGTTTGGCGCGCGCCTCGCTGGTGATCAGCCCCTCGGCGATCAGCTGACCTCGGCGAGCCAGCAGGATGGTCGCCAGGCTCAGGGCCAGCACCACCACCATCACCGGCCCGATCGTCTTGCGAAGCAGGCGCTGGCCCGGATGCGGCGGACTCCAGTCCAGCGTGGCGACGACGTTGCCCGCCGCGTCCAGCAACGGCAGGTGGGTGTGGGACGGCTCGGTGGCGACGGCGTGATGAAGATGGATTCCCGACAGCAGGAAACGATCGGCGAAGGCGTTGATGAATGATCCGTCCATCGCCATCGCCGTGATGACGATGGGCGCGGGTCGCGTGACGACGCGGCTCGACTCGGATCGAACAAGACTGGCGGTGATCAGGTAGATTTGGTCTTCGATTTGGGCGAACGCGCTAACCTGGATAGGTTTTGGGGCAATGACACGGCTCCGCCCGCCGTCGGCCGCGGACTTGAACGCTTGCTCTTCGTGGCGAAGCTTGGCCACTAGCGGCGCCAGCGAAGCGACACGCCGTTCGGCCTCGGCTTGAACCAGTAGCTCGTCGTTCACCTGAGCCAGGCGCAACCGATCAAGGCGGTCCAGCATGAACACCTGCTCGAAGCCGTCTTGCTGGATCAGGTAGTCCGCGATGTTTTTCTTGGCCCAGACGCCGTCGAACCTGTCGTTGAGGTGACTCATGGCCTCGTCCCAGACCACCTGGGGCGCTACGGCGCGTTCGATGTCTTGGATCGTGGCGGTCAGACCGCGCTCGACCAGATCGTGGTCGCGCCGCTGCGCCTCGCGATCGATCTGCTCCGCCAGAAGCACCATCACCGACAGAAGCAGCCCCACCATGCCGATGGCGATCAGCGCCAGGGGCGCGGACAGCTTCTTTTGCAGGCGCGTCATCGCGCGGGTTCCTCCTCGTCGGTTGCGAGATCACCGTTCGCGGGAAATGGCTAAGCTGTGGCTAAGGATGGCCGGCGCCGAGACGCGGCCAAACGTCGCTCCCCAACCGTTCACTTTGGGCCGGAAAGGTTCTAGAGAGACCGACCCGTCCCTTCAAAGCTGCGCGA
This sequence comes from Caulobacter sp. CCH9-E1, assembly GCF_001556515.1. Classification (GTDB taxonomy): domain Bacteria; phylum Pseudomonadota; class Alphaproteobacteria; order Caulobacterales; family Caulobacteraceae; genus Caulobacter. The sequence continues at coordinate 9,456 of NZ_LSJA01000029.1, forward strand.
AACCTCCCTTGCGACTTCCCCAGGCCCGTCTCGACCAGGTTCTCGATCGTTTCCGCGAAGTGGAGGCCCGCATGGGCGCGGCCACCGACGGCGCCGAGATCGTCAAGCTCTCCAAGGAGCACGCCGAGCTGAAGCCCGTCGCCGAGGCCGTCGAGCGCCTGGCCAAGCTGACCGCCGAGCGCGCCGAGCTGGACGTCATGGCCGCCGATCCGGAGATGGCCGACATGGTCCGCGACGAGATAGCGGACCTGGACGAGAAGCTGCCCGCCCTCGAACGCGAGCTCGCCCTGATGCTGGCGCCGAAGGACAAGGACGAGAACGCCTCGGCCATCCTGGAAGTGCGCGCCGGCACCGGCGGCGACGAGGCGGCCCTGTTCGCCGGCGACCTCTTCCGCATGTACCAGCGCTACGCCCAGCTGCACGGCTGGCGCGTCGAGATCGACAGCATCTCGGAAGGCGAAATGGGCGGCTACAAGGAAATCGTCGCCTCGATCACCGGCGAGGGCGTGTTCGGCCGGCTGAAGTTCGAAAGCGGCGTCCACCGCGTGCAGCGGGTGCCGGCCACGGAAGCCCAGGGCCGCATCCACACCTCGGCCGCCACCGTCGCGGTGCTGCCCGAGGCCGAGGACGTCGAGATCGAGATCAAGGAAAGCGACCTGCGGATCGACACCTATCGCTCGTCGGGCGCGGGCGGTCAGCACGTCAACAAGACCGACTCGGCCGTGCGCATCACCCACTTGCCGACCGGCGTGGTGGTGACCAGCTCGGAAAAGTCGCAGCACCAGAACCGCGCCCGGGCCATGAAGAACCTGAAGGCGCGCCTCTACGACATGCAGCGCGAGGCGCTGGACAGCGCCCGCTCGGAAGCCCGCAAGAGCCAGGTCGGCAGCGGCGATCGTTCCGAGCGCATCCGGACCTACAACTTCCCGCAAGGGCGGGTGACCGACCACCGGATCAACCTGACCCTCTACAACCTCTCGCGGATCATGGAGGGCGACGCCCTCGACGACGTGATCAACCCGCTGATCGCCGAGGACCAGGCCGAGCGCCTGGCCAGCCTCGAAGAGAGCTTTAGCTAGGCCATGGCTTGGACCCGCACCTACGACGAGGCCGAGCCCCAGCGGGTCAACAAGTGGCTGGCCCAGAGCGGCGTCTGCTCGCGCCGCGAGGCCGAGCAGCTGATCTCCGACGGTCTGGTGTCGATCGACGGCGAGGTGGTGGAAGACGTCGGCCGCAAGATCCAGCCCGGTCAGACTCTGGTGCTGGCCGATCGCGCCACCGCCAAGCTGGACGCCACCCCGACCTACCTGATCCACAAGCCGCGCGGCGTGGTCTCGTCCCAGCCGGACCCCGGCCAGGTGCCAGCCGCGCGCCTGCTGACCCGCGCCAACCTTTGGGGCGACGCGGCGGGCGTGGCGATCCCGCAGTCGGGCGACCTGATCCCGCCGGTTGGCCGGCTGGACAAGGACTCCCGCGGCCTGCTGCTGCTGTCGCAGGACGGCGTGGTGGCCAAGGCCGTGATCGGCCCTCAGTCGGATCTGGAAAAGGAATACCGCGTCGCCGTCATGGGCGAGCTGACCGAGGAGAAGCTGGAGCTTCTGCGCTTCGGCCTCGAGCTGGACGGCCGCGAACTGAGGCCGGCGGAGGTCGAGGTGATCTCCGACCAGCGCCTGAGTTTCGTGTTGCGCGAAGGCCGCAATCGCCAGATCCGCCGGATGTGCGACCTGGTGGATCTGAAGGTCGTGGACCTGTTCCGCGTGCGCATCGGTCCGCTGGACCTGGGCGACATGCCCGAAGGCCGCTGGCGGCCGCTGACGACGGCCGAGCGCGCGGCCCTGATCAGCGCCGCCTAGATCAGCGGACCTCGGTCGAGACCTTGATGATCCTGACCGGAGCGTCGCCGGGCTCCAGCACCAGTTGCAGGTCGTAGCTGTGGGCGCGCAGGTTTCTCGGGGCGACGAAGGTGATGGTCTCCTCCCCGCGGCTCGACGGCGTCCATGCGCCGAGGACCGTGTCGCCCAGCCGCACCGTCACCGGCCGCTGACGCGGCGGCGAGGCCAGGGTCAGCGAAAGCAGGACCTCGCCGTCGAACGACGAGGTGGGCGGGTTCAGGTGAGCCTCGCCCCCGGTCGACCATGACCCCTCCCCCCGCACCGGCGCCGTCCAGCCGCTGCCGAGCACGCTGGTGGGGGTCGTGCGATCATAGAGCGTCAGCACGCGCCGCCCCTCCACGCGGATCGCCGTGACGTCGTCGTACGCGCGGCCGGCCCGCCGGCTCAGCTGCGTGAGCGTCAGCAGCGAGACCAGCCCCACCAGAATTCCGAGGGCGACCGCCCCCAAGCCGCGCGCCGTCAAACCGTGATCCCCAAGGCCAGAGTCCAAGCCGCCATCATGAAGCCGTTCAGCATCGCCAGCGACGCGATGGTGATCATGGCCGCCCTGGGCCGCTCGCTCAGCAGATGGCCGGCGAGGATCCACAGCGGCGCCGCCACCAGGGCATAGCGCGAGAACGAGGTCACGCCGGTCGCCAGCGGGACCAGGACCAGGGCCGCCGACAGCAGCAGCCATCCCCAGCGCCGCAGGAACGCCAAACCGATCAACAGACCCAGCGCCAGGCAGGCGATCGCGAAGCTCAGCAGTTCGGTGTCGGGTATGGTCGACGGATGGGCCAGCCCCTGCATCAGCGCGGCGAAGGGCTGCTCCAGGCCGCGCCCCCACGTCTTCTGGATGTGCAGGAACGCCAGGGCGTCGCCTGTCCGCGACTTCAGGTGCAGCAGAAAGGCCGCCAGCGCGGCCATGGGCGCCAGACCGCCAAGGAGAATCCGGAGGCCCTCGGCTCGTCCCAGCGGGACCTGGTCCCGCGCGCGCCAGCGCTCCAGCACGGCCCAGCCGTAGGGCAGCAGCAGAGCCAGGCCCAGATTGCGGGTCAGCGCCGCCAGCGCGGCCGCGAGGCCCGCCGCCAGCCACCGTCGGTCTCGGATCAGCAGCAGGGCGCCGGCGAGGGACGCCAAGAACAGCGCCTCGGTATAGGCGGCGGAAAAGATGTAGCTGGCCGGCGCGACGCACAGCAGCACGACGGTGACGTCGGCGGTCTTCGCGTCGAACGCCTGGCGCGCGAGGCGATGGAGCAGGACCAGGGCGATCAGGAAGCTGAGGTTCGAGACCACCAGCATCGCCTCGAACGGCGTCAGGCTCGTCAGGCGCGCGAGGCCGGCCGCCAGGCCCGGCATGGCCGGAAAGAAGGCCCAGTTTGCCTGGCCGTTGGCGGCGGGGACCAACTGGTAGCCGTTGGTCGCGAGGTCCAGGTACCAGCCGCTGTCCGACGCCCCCCAGATGTTCAGGGCCTGATGGGCGCTTTGGCTGAGGGGATTGCCGGCGTTGGTGAGCGGCCGGATGTTGACCAGGGTGAGCAGCCCGACCGCCAGCAGCATCAACCGGCTGGCCAGGAAGCTCCAGATCACGACGGCGTGGCGATCGTGAAAGGCCCGCCAGGCGTCGAGCGAGAACCAGGTTTCGCGGCGGGGCGCCAAAGAGGCTCGGCTTTTCGCCGCGGTGTTCGCCAAGCTCGCCTCCGCCGACAGATAGGACAGAGGCTAGATCGACGGAAGCCCGAACCTCGTCAACCGGCGGCCGAAGCGCCGGGAGCGTAGCGGGGGAGGTTTAGCCGATCTGGTCGATGATCTCGGCGCGGAGATCCGCGCGGGTCATGCCGGGCCAGGCCCATTCGGTTTGCGCCGGACGAACCGGCTGCGGCGCGGCGCGGCGCGGGGTTTGAGTGCGAGCTTCGCGCCGAACGGCGGCCTCGCGATGGGTAACGATATTCATGACATTCCAAAACAGGGCCGGCGAAATGGCGGGCCCAAAACAGTAGAGTTTAGGGAAATCGCTCCAGGCGGTCGGTGACGGCGCGGAGCGTACGAAGCGTGGCCTTGCGTCAAAGGACGCGTAAGCGGCGAACGCTTATGGATAACAGATGGCGCGCCGCCCGTCCCGTTCAAGGGCCGCGACGTAAGCGCGCGGCATTGGGAGGCCATTTGACCAGCGCCCCCGTGCGGAAAGCAGACCCTGCGATCGTCTGTTCGGGGTGGGGAGCGGACCCAATCCTCCCCCCAGCGGGGGAGGTGTCGGCGAAGCCGACGGAGGGGG